>JAQBQF010000277.1 GCA_028287115.1 Myxococcales bacterium | reverse complement strand
TCAAATACCTTCTCAAGCTCGTCCTCTCGCAATTCGTACTTCTTGAGCCAGTACTGCGCTCTGCGATTGATCCGATTACCTGAGTGACCGTCGACCTCACTCACGACCGGCTGACTTGCATGGACGGCGGTTGTGTGAGGCGCGGGTCCTTCTTCGTCGAACGCCAACAATAGCATCTTGATCGCTTTGGTGCGCGTCGTGCCATCCAACGTACTTAGTAGTTTGTGGCACCCGCCGACAACATCGAGAAGGGAGACCGCTTCTTCCGCCATATGGCATAGCATATGGCGAGGTGCGGATCGTGTCAACGGTATCAGGTTGGTCGCCGAGCTTGGTGCTCCCGATGTGAGCGGAAGATTGCCTCGGCCAGCCGCGAGCTCGCACCCACCATTTTCGCCATGACGCTCAACTGCTCGCGACATGCGACGCTGTCCGTCTCCTCGGGATAGTTGAGGAGGTGGTCAATTTCGCCCCACGCTTCTTCGAACAAGGTTCGGACCTGCACCTCACACGAAATTTTTGAGCTTGGGTTTGGCTTCACGACATAGTGAATGCTCGTATACTGAGTGTCACGATACACGACCTCAAGTCCGAGCCTCTCAAAAAAGGCTTTCGTCTCCGGATCCCAGGTGAAAGCCTTTGGCCTTTCAAAGAAAGCTAGATGACCATCCCCTACGTATTCGCGAATAGCCGCATCGATCTCTGCGACTTGCTGGAGATGTAGGTGCAACACGCGAACACCGAACAGGTCAGTGACCTCATCGAGTAGATTTTCACTGGTAATGTCGCGGTTTTCGCGGACCTTCTTGCGAACGACCTTCTTGCGGAGATGTGCTTCGCTCTTCACACGGGATCGAAGAGAATGAATGGGCGGCAAATCCCCGTCATTCAGCGAGGGATGCTCAGCAAAGAACTCGTGAACACTGTTGCCAAATACTTTTATGCTCAGCAAATTCTTTCTGAACGTCTCAACACACCCTTCGACCGTTTCGTTGCTCGGCGAAGGAAAGGACGCAGTGACGAGACTCACGGAGACATCTCCATCTTCGTAAGCATGCACTCGGCCATCTGCCTGAACTGATCTGCGATTGTCGCGATATTCGCATTGTGGCCACTATTGGCAATCCCTACCAGTTGGGCAATTGCCTTTCCGTATTCCTGAGACAATGCAGCGAGGCTGTGAAAATCCTTCACCTCTCCAATCTTGGAGGGATCGCCAGTCAGCAGACCCCTATCGATTCCCGCCAGAGGCGTAATAATACGCTCCTCCACACGCTCGGGAATCATGGCCTCCCAACGCTCATGTGATCGCGCCTTGCCACCTGCGTACATCTTGTAGGCTGATGATATATACCCGAGATACTTTGGCTGGCCAAAGAGGAGCCGTTTCAGGTCAGACTCGCTGGCCAAGAGTCGCACCGTTTTCCAGTCATTGATCCAGCGCGTAAGTGAGTGACCAACAGTCGAAAGCGCGCGAAGCGAGTAGAGATCCGTATGGACGGGCGTCGCGAAGTAGTCGCTGTCGAGTAATACAGTGCGATTGAGTGGACCAACGTTCGGCCCGACGTCGTAAATGACGAGGTCTGCACCGATGTCTTGCGCTGTTTGGCGCACGACACGTGAAAGTGCGCAGGTGACGTCGTACCCGCGACTCTTGCGTGCGAATGACTCGGTCCACGCAGTCGGCAACTCCTCTTCGTACTGGCTCAACAGAACGTCCCCGACCATCAGATGGACCCCAGCGCTAACACCGATTCCCGATGTCTTCCGCACTTCCCCTCGACCTAGCACTACAGGCTCGATTGCCGACCAGAGCGTATTTGTCTCAGTTCGTGCAAGAAGGGAATTATTAAGCAGCTCGTCCAGCTGCTCCTCAGGAAGATAGAAGGATGAGAGGTTGCATTGTGGGTCACTGTCTACAAGCAACACCTTTTTCCCGGCCTTAGCGAAGGCATGTGCGAGATTCACCACGAGAGTGGTCTTTCCGACACCACCCTTATGATTAAAGAGCGCGAGCGTCTTCACGGACCGTTCCTGTCACGCGGGTCATCTTTCTATCTTCGCTCATGATTGGCCACAACGACAAGGGGTTCGAGCACCGGCCGAATAGCACCGTTAGTTCGATGGGGATACTCGATCGCGTGGCCCACGCAAAGCTTGACGCTCATTCGAGCACAAACTTGGATTCGGAGCCACGTCAGGTTCGGCTTCCCCTCCGTCGCGATCAATCCTCGGGAGAGTGAGACCTCCGCGCTTCCCTTCTCCAACGCGGATTGCGTCGGATCGTCGGTGCTCTAGGAGGAACGACCCTTGCGCTTCATCGTCAGTGCTCCACCCTTGCGCTTCATGCAGCACCAAACTGCAGCGCGTGCCACGCCGCGATCGCCCAACCGGTGTCGATCCATCGTGTCGACTCTTTGGACGTGCCGTCAAGGTAGCGGAGTTTGTTAACGCGCGGCTCGTCCAGGAGTCCGCCGGTAGCCGCGACATCCTCGGCAGCGTGGATCACCCAGGCGAGATCGGTCAGCGAAACAGTGCGCTCGGCGAATCCGTCGGGGCCGCCGTCGACCCGCAGGCCCCCGTTGCGCGCCTCGCCCAGGATCCGGGCGCGACGCGCTCCGCGCTGGATCCATCGCTGGTCTTCAGGTCGGGCAAGGAGCGCGGCCGCTGTGAGGTGTGCCTTCTCGAGAGCACCACCCGGCAACCGTCGTGAGACCTCGCGACCCTTGCCCCATTTCCGCCAGGTAGCGAGATCGACGGCGGGCAGCGACCATATTCCGCGATCTGCTGTTTGGCGACAGATCCCGATGTACTGCCAGCTCGTTGCCTCACGCTTTGCGAGCACGAACGCGGTCTCAGCCGGCCGTGGAGTAATTCCGGTGAACCGTACGCGGTCGGGCTCGACCAGCAGGTCCGGTTGATCGATGAAGATGAACAGATGCCCCATGTGCCGATCGGAGCGTGGTGATAGCCTATCGAGCTGGAACTGGCGCGCGAGCTCGGGTTCCTCGCAGACGGTCCCGATCGCGGGCGCGAGGTCTTCCGGACGTAACGAACGCTCGAGACGCGCGATCGGCACCATCGCCTCGGTCGCCTCGAAGGTCGGACCGTCGGGATTGTCGGAGGTCAATCGCCACGCGCGACCGTCACGCTTGAGCCGCTTGATTTGGTACCCGGCACCGTGGGCGTCGTCCTCGACCTGGACGAGAACCACGCGGCCCTCGACCGAGCTCGCGGGCATACTTCGCGCGAGCCGCATCACAGTCCAGTCGCCGTCGTGCAGCGGCTGCTTCCCGCCATCCATCGAGGTCCCCGAGACACGCACGGCGAATAGTTCCGGATCCGCATCCTCGACGGGCAACGACACGAGCTCCGCCTCGGGAGGCTCGACGCTGTTCGCCACGTGCCCGGCCGCCGCGCGCAGATCGGGATACGCAACGATCTTTCTGCGACTCGCGAGCTCGATCACCTCCACCTGTACCGGCTCGACCCACAGACCGTTCGGCGATGCGTGAAACCGGATCTGGAAAGCGGTCCCTGGTTGTCCGGCCCGCGGGCCGAACCAGCCACGGAGCAGGTCGGGAAGCTGGTTGTTCGACGTGCCAGCCGGGCGCGCGACGTTGCAGAACTCCTTCGCGAACCGAAACTGCCAGACCGCGCCATCCGGCAGACGGACATCCGTCTCCCCTTCCGGGATCGTCGCGCGATCGCGAGGCGGAAGCTTCACGATCGGATCGCGCTTGTTCCACGTGACCTTGCACACGAAGCCCTCGCTGGTCGGCTGATCCTGACGTTTGCGATCGCGGTACTGCGCAAGCCGATAGTCGACGAGCTCGCGCCCGAGGCGATGGAGCGGCGCCGCCAGCTCGGGCGTGATGTCGAGGTCGAGCCGGAATACATCACCCTCGATCCGGAACCATGCCCTGCCCTCACGCCGCGTCCACGCGGCAATTGGGTTATCGGCCCAGTACCTGAGCCACTTCGATCGCGAGGCGTCATCGAGCGTCTGCACGCGCAGCTCGTCGAGCACGTCTGCGAACAGCTCTGGTGAACGACGCAGCCATGCGTGAGCCCGCGTCGCAAGTTCGTCGAGAGGCATCCCATCGAGTAGTGCGTGCTGCTCAAGCAGAACCTCGAGCGTCACCATCTTGAAGCACTTGGTCATCGGCGTGATCTCGAGCTCCCGCAGGAAGCCCGCCGCGACCTCGAGCAACCGCACTTCATCGGCCGCGAGCCCGGACTCCCCGCGAACGAAGTCGAACCAGCTGCCGTGACGCTCGCGCAGTCGGCTCGGGAGGTAGCCCATGCGTTGCAGCTCGCCGGCGGTCGGCCTCGACGCGGGATCCTCGGCGGTCCCGCGTTCGACACACAGCTCGCGATAGGCCCGCTCGACCTCATTGGCGCCGCTCACTTGAAAGAGGTTCGCGAGCAGCGTCTTTGCCTCGAGCTCGAGATCGACCGAGCAACCTGCCGGCAGTTCGACCGTTCCCTCCGCGTGGAGCAGCTCGCGGAGTGCTGCCGCACCTGAAGCGCCGCCAAGGGAAAGGAGAGCCCGCAAGCGCTCCAGGAACATCCGGTGATTCCCGACGAAGTCGACGACGTTGACCGACGTCTTCCCTTCCGAGGCGCGTAGGCCACGGCCGAGTTGTTGGAGGAACACGACGCTCGACTCGGTCGGCCGCAGCATCACGACGCGATCGATCGAGGGCACGTCGACGCCCTCGTTGAACACGTCTACCGCGCAGATCGCCTCGAGCTCGCCGCTCTCCAGGTCCGTCAACGACCGTTCGCGGTCATCCGAGCCCTCGCCGGCGTAGACCGCGGCGACCTTGACTCCTTTCGCCCTCAGCCATCCGCGCACGAAGTTGGCGTGGGCGATGCTGCAACAGAACACGAGCGTGCGACTACCGCGGTGGGCATCCCACGCGCTCCACAGCGTCGACATGCGGGCTTCGGTCTGCGCCGCCCGCGAGAGCGCGTCGGGATCGAACCGGCGGTTCCGCCACGGAATGTTCTCGTAGTCGATGTCGTCCTTGATGCCGACGTAATGGAATGGCGTCAGCCGACCAACGTCGATGCCGCGCACGATGTCGGCTCGATAGGCTACGAAATCATCGAACAGACCGAGGATGTCCGCCGAGTCAGCACGATCCGGCGTCGCAGTCAGGCCGAGGAGGAATGCCGGATCGACGCGATCGAGGATCCGCCGATACGAATCGGCCGCCGCGTGGTGCACTTCGTCGATGACAACGTAGTCGAAGTGCTCGTTCGCGAGCCGAGCGAGATTGTCCTGGCGTGACAGCTTGGCGACCGACGCGAACACCAGATCCGCCGCGAGCTCGCTGCTGTCACCGAGGAACCACCCAACGCGCGCTGTCTCGCCCCCGGCGCGCAGCATCCGACGATACGTCCGCGATGCTTGCTTCAGCAGCTCGGCGCGGTGGGCGATGAAGAGCAGACGAGGGCGGCGGCCGATCTCGACCTGCAGCTGCGCGTGGTCGAACGCGGCAAGCCAGGTTTTGCCGAGGCCCGTCGCGAGGACCACGATCGCGCGTTTGCGCCCTTCGCCCCTGCACGCGCGTAACCGCGCCAGCGCCTCGATCTGAACGTCATGCGGGGCCGGTGGTGGTTCGATCGCATCCTCGTCCTCCTCGCCAGGCGGCATGGCGAGCTGCGCCCCTCGCGCTCGCAGTGCGTATGCCTCGATCCAGGCCGGATCGAGTTTCCGTCCTCGCACCCACAAGCCCTCGAACGCATCGCGGACCCGCGTGTACGCCGTCGCGTCGCGATCGCGATCGACGCGTAGGTTCCACTCGATCCCGCTCTCGAGCGCGGAGCGCGACAGGTTGCTGCTGCCGACGAACGCCACACCCAGATCCGTCGACTCGAACCGCCATGACTTCGGGTGGAATGACTTGTTCCGCGTCGGGAGACGCTCGACCTCGATCACGCGAGCGAGGAACCGCCCCGGCTCGCCATCGTCGTTCTGGGCTGCTTGTTCCCAGTCAAGCAGCGTCTCGAGTGCTCCAGCCTGCGTGATGTTCAGGTAGTCACCCGTGATCACGCGGATCCGCGCACCGCGTACGAGCGCAGACTCGACCGCGGCCTGGATGCGGTCGAGCCCGGACTCCTGGACAAACGCCGCGACGATCGCGATCTCGTTCGCCCGTTCGAACAGCGGGATCACGTGGCGCGAAAACGGATCGTCGTCGCCACCCGTGGCGAGCGGCGGCACCTCGCGCAGGTAGTTTGCCTTGCTCGGGATGACGTGGCGGACGCCACCACGAGGATCATCCATATCCCCGCGAAACCGCGGGATGACGTGAACGTGCAGGTGCATGACGGTCTGCCCCGCGGCGGCACCCGCGTTGAATCCGACGTTGTAGCCGTCCGGCGCGAGCTCCTCGTCGAGCTGCCGCTTGACGTCTCCGATCAGGGCGAACACCGCGGCCCGCTCGTCCTCGGTCGCCGTGAACCAGTCTGGCGTTACCCGCCGGGTAACGACGAGCGTATGCCCTGGGGCCACCGGGAAGCGATCGCGGAACGCGAACGCGAGCGCGTTGGCGAAGATCCACGCCTCCTCAGGCACCTCCAGAAACACCGACACGAGCGCCGTATCCTAACGTGCTCCTGTACGATCGGGGCGATGTCACGGCGTGTTGGTGGGCCAGCGGCAACGCTTCCAGAGGGCGTCTACGAGCACCTCATTACCGAGGAGCTGGCTCGGGACCTGGAGGCCACGGCCGGGATTGAGCGCGTCATCGAGCCGCTCGACGACGCGGACTCCCAGTCCACGTTCGCACGTCATGTAGGTCGCGTGGTTGCGCGCGCGCTATCAGGCCTGCCAGCCGCGGGCGCGGACGAGCTGATCCGAAAGGTGCTCGATCATCTGGCGGGTCTCCTCGGGGAGGATCTTGCGGAACTTGTCCGCGATCAGCGACCACAACCGCCGCCCTCGCGGCTCATGGCCGTTCATCGCGGTGCGGTTCCCGACCGACCGACGTCGCCGCTCGCCACGTCGACGTTGCTCACCCGTAAGCGGTTGGATCCGACTCTGGGCCATGAGCTGGCCCGCGAGATCGCGACCGCCGACGAGGTGGACGCGATCATCGCGTTCGTCACCGTTGGCGGCGTACGAGCGATCCACGATGCGCTCCACGACTTCGCGCGTCGTGCCGCACCAAAGCTCCGTCTCCTCACCACGACCTTCACCGGCACCACGGAAGTCGCGGCACTCGACACCTTCGCGCGTCTGCCTGGTGCGCAGGTCCGGGTGTCGTATGACACGCGCCGCACACGGCTACATGCGAAAGCATGGCTGTTCCGCCGCAACAGCGGGCTCACCACCGCGTACATTGGCTCGGCGAACCTGACCTCGACGGCGCTCGGCGCCGGCCAGGAGTGGATGGTCAAGGTCTGCGCCGCCGACCTGCCGCACGTCATCGAGCAGTTCGAGGGCACGTTCGACACCCTGTGGAGTGAGCCCGAGTTCGAGCCGTACTCGCCTGATGACGCCGCTCAGCGAGCACGGCTTCAGTCGGCGTTATCGGCTGAGACGTCGTCCTCGCCCGACGCGTTCCTCGTCACGCTCCATGCCCTGCCCTTCCAGGAGGTCATTCTCGACAAGCTGGTTGCGGAGCGTGTCGTCCACGGCCGACGCCGCAACCTCGTTGTTGCGGCGACCGGCACGGGGAAGACCGTCATCGTTGCCCTCGACTACGTGCGCCAGTTCGCCGCGACTGGGGTCGCGCCGCGACTGCTATTCCTCGCCCATCGCTACGAGCTCCTCGACCAGGCGCGCAAGACCTTTCGCCATGCGATGCAGGATCCGTCGTTCGGCGAGATGCTCGACGGAGCGCACAAGCCAGAGAAGTGGGACCACGTATTCGCGAGCATCCAGAGTGCGGCCTCGACCAACCTCATCGACAGGCTCGGCCCCGACTACTTCCGCCACGTCATCGTCGATGAGTGCCACCACGTCCCGGCCACCTCGTATCAAGCCGTCGTACCAAGGTTGCGACCCGAGCTACTCGTCGGGCTCACGGCGACGCCCGAGCGCAGCGACGGCAAGTCGCTCCTGCCCGACTTCGACAATCACATCGCGGCCGAGCTGCGCCTGTGGCACGCGCTCGACGGTCAGCTGCTCGTACCGTTCGAGTACTACGGGGTCTCCGACGGTGTCGACCTGCGCAAGGTGCGCTGGTCGCGTACCGGCTACGACGCCGGCGCCCTTGGAGACCTCTACACCGGGCACAACGCACGCGCCGATCTGATCCGCCACCAGCTCGCGAAGCGCGTCGCCGACCCGCGCAAAATCCGCGCGCTCGCGTTCTGCGTCAGCATCGAGCACGCCGAGTTCATGGCCGCTCGGTTCACGGCCGCGGGAATTCCATCGCGCGCGGTGTTCGGCGACAGCCCCGATCGCGAGGCTGCGCCCGGACTTCTTCGAGAACGCGCGGTCAACGTCCTGTTCACGTGTGACCTCTACAATGAGGGCGTCGATCTTCCGTTCGTCGACACCCTCCTGCTGCTCCGCCCAACGCAGAGCGCGACGTTGTTCCTTCAACAACTCGGCCGCGGGTTGCGTCACCACACCGGAAAGTCATCGTGCCTGGTTCTCGACTTCATCGGGCAGCACCGCGACGAGTTCCGGTTCGACGTGACCCTGTCCGCGGTCACGGGCATCCCCCGAGCACGCCTACGCAAGGCGATCGAGGACGGGTTCCCGTTCCTTCCGAGCGGCTGTGCCCTCCAGCTCGATGCAGTCTCCAGAGACCAGATCCTCGCGTCGCTCCGGTCGACCATCGCGGGCGCGAAGCGCCTCACCTCCGAACTGCGCGAGCTCGCGGCCGCGGACAACGCTCGCCCCAGGCTATCGAAGTTCCTCGAAGAGACCGGCCGTGACCTGGGGGACGTCTACGACGCGGGTGGGTGGACGACGCTGCAACGTGGAGCGGGCCTCGTAGACCTCGCGAATGGCGAGGACGCCGACGAGATCGCGGATCTTAGTCGCCGCCTCGGCTTCATCCAGCACATCGATGAGCCGGACCGCCTCCGTAGCTACCGCGACGTTCTCGCGGCCGCGATCGCCGGCCAACCGCACGCTTGGACCGACCACGAACGCCGACGCCTGCTCATGCTGGAGTCCCAGCTCTCGCATCGCGGCGTGCTCCGAGCCGCCGAACAAACCGCCGAATACTTCGCAGCTCGTCCGACGATCGTGCGCGAGCTCGACGAACTTCGAGAGGTTCTCGAGGATCGGGTTGACCTCGCATCGCAACTCCTGCCGGTCCCTGAGTGGCCGCTGGCACTGCACCGACACTATTCGCGGCGCGAGATCGCAGCAGGAGTCGGATACGTCACAGCTGGCGACAAGGTGGTCAGCCTTCAGGGTGGCATCCTCCAACTCAAGGACACGAAACGCGAGCTGCTGTTCGTGACGCTCGACAAGTCGGGCAAGAGCTTCTCGCCGACGACGCGCTATCGCGACTACGCAAGCAGCCCCGAGTTGTTCCACTGGGAGACCCAGGCCGCCGCGAGCGTCACGCGCCCCTCCGGGCGTCGCTACATCGAGAGCGCGACCACCGGCTGGACGTTCTTCTTGTTCGTGCGCCCCGATCCCGATTCGACCTTCGCGTTTCTTGGCCCGATCACCTACGAATCACATTCCGGGGATCGTCCGATCGCGATCACGTGGCGACTTGCAACCCCGATGCCCGCCGTCCTCTACGACCGCTACGCCACCTTGCGCCCAGGATAGAGGGTGGAACCCGAGCACGTGCGCTCACGCGATTGTGAACGGGTCAGAGTTCGGATCTGACGCGACGGTCGCGAGGTAGGATGACCGCGTGCCGCAGCCGACCATCGCCGCCGAAATCGAGCGATACCTACGAACCGGCGACGCCGATATGGATGCCCGGGCGTGGCCAGGCGACATCTTCGACCGTGGGAAGCTTCAGCACGCCGATCTGCGCGGCGCGCTCATCCGCGAGGTACGCCGGCTCACCAGCGGGCGCGCGCACGCCACGGTGCCCGCGAAGGTCGGTGTCGAATTCACGCGCGCCAAGGTCGAGCCGATGGTGCGCGCGCTGTTCACGCGCGCCGAACAGGACATCGTGCTCGCGACCTTCGAACAGTCGGTCGTCTACGTCACCAGCACATCCATCGAACCGATCCTCCTGGGCCATATGTGGGATCGCTCGGCGTGGGACCTTGCGAACATGTACCTGCTCAGTGTGGGCGCGAAGCTGCTCGGCAAGAAGGCCGCCCGCATCGTGGGCATGAGCGAAGAGACGACCTGCTATGTGTCTCCGGACTACTTCGCCGAGGGCGATCCGTTCGCCGACTCCATCGTCCACGAGGCGGCGCACATCTTCCACAACTGCAAGCGACGCACGATCGGGCTACACGAGACCCGGCGGAAGGAATGGCTGCTCGACATCGAGTTCACCAAGCGCGAGACGTTTGCGTACTCGTGCGAGGCGTATGCGCGCATTGTCGCCGGTGCGAAGACGTTCGCGGAGCGCCGCGCCCTCGCGGTCGAGTATGGATCGAAGCGCCGCATCTCGGCGGAGCGCGTCGATCCGATCGAGGTAGCGAGCATCGTCGCCGAGGCAGCGGACGCCCGGAACGGCTGGAAGGTGATCCTCGCGCGTTGCGCGCCGATCGCGAGACCGCGGTCGATCGCGCAGCGCGTGCGCGATCTGAACGCGCAAGCTTCGGCGACCGAGCGCGGCTGATCATTTTCGCGACGGCTGCCCTTCGTCTTGAAGGCCTTGGACTTCGCCGCGGCATCTCGATGCAATGGCGCCCTGCTCGATCTCCACGACTAGGATCGGTGCTCAATCGCGAGCACGCTCACCCAACGGGGTTGGAGGCTTCCACCGTCGAGTTGGTTCCACACCATAGCGCCATGTTCCCCTCCTCGTAACAAAGCTGGACGTCGACGAAGCCCGCACGCGCGAGCGCGGCCGGCTGATCGTCGCGTGTCGGTGAGAGTGCAGTCAGTTTCGTCTCGGGTGTCAGGTAGTGATCGGCGTAGAGCAGAATACCGCCAGGCGCGCAGCAAGCACGGGCCCGCTCGAGCAACGACACCAGGTGGCGCTTGTGACGGGTCTCGTGCGCGGCCTGCAACGTGACGATTGCGTCGAACTGCCCGAGGTCGTAAGGCCACGTCGGCTCGCGGAAATCGCGCGTCTCGAACGTCACCCGACTGGCGAGCTCGCCGAGATACTCGGTGGCGATCGCGTGCATCGCCGGCGAGAAGTCCAACGCGACGTACTTTTTGACTTCGCAGTGAACCAGGATCTCGCGGGCGAGTTGACCGGGCCCAGAGCCGAGTTCGAGGATCCGGAGAGGCTTGGTTGAGGTCAACGCTTTACAAAACGCGGCGAAGAAGCGCGGACGGTATGGGCGTCTGACGCGCGTGTCCTCGATCCATGCCCGAGCGGTCGCGGTGTCGCGAAAATCAACCCGGATCGGAACGTCGTCCTCCTCGGTTTCGTCCCCGCTGGTGCGCGTCATCGTCCCACCCTCAATTGTGCGAGCGGCGCTTGCACAATTGGTCGCCGAGCCGGCGCGCGCCCGACATCGGTGTCGCAGCTCGCCGAGCTCACCTGCTCCCTCGCGGCTTATTCGTTGCCCTCTCCCCGTTCACCGTCGGGCTCCGGTGACGACCGGGGCAATTTGGCAGCAGCTGCTGCCAAATTGGTGGTGGTGTTCAACTCGCCAGCGAGCAGTCATCGGCGCTTGCCCTTCTGCCGCCCTGGCGCCTGTTTCCTGGCCTTCCCTGCATCCATGGCGGGGCGAGCCAACTCGGCCTCGATCTGCGCAATCGTCGGCAGGCTACCTTCGAGATCTTTCGGGAGAACTTCGACCAAGTGCGTCTCCCATGCGGCTACCCCCATCGGCTTGTCGATGCCGCGCAGGGCGTACTCGACGAACGTCTGATCCTTCGTCTTGCACAGCAACAGGCCGATCGTCGGCAAGTCGTCGTGGTGCTTGAGCAGATCGTCGACCGCGGACAGATAGACGTTGAGCTGACCAACGAACGAGGGCTCGAAGTCCACGGACTTCAACTCCACGACGACGAAGCGACGCAGCTTGAGGTGATAGAAAAGCAGATCGATCCTGAGATCCTTGTCTCCGACTTCGAGCGGCACCTGACGGCCGACGAACGCGAAGCCGGCGCCCAGCTCCAGGAGGAACTTCTCGATGTGCGCGACGAGCGATAGCTCGACCTCCTGTTCGCGGCGAGGGTCGGCTGTACCGAGGAAATCGAACAGGTAGGGATCCTTGAAAACCTGCGCGGCGAAGTCGGAATCGGAGGGCGGCAACGTCTGCTTGAAGTTGTTCGCAGCGCGGCCGTGCCGTGCATGCGCTTTCCGACCAATTTGAAGGCCGAGGATGCTCCGCGACCAGCCGTGCTCGATCGCCTGCGCCGCGTACCAACACCGGGTGGCGTGGTCGTCGAGGGCGTCGAGTAGCACCATGTGGTGCCCCCAGGGCAATTTGGCAGCAAGCTGCTGCAAGATTGGTCGGCTCGTCCAGGTCGTCGCGAACGATCGCATGTAGCGCAGGTTCCTCGAGGAGAACCCGGACATGTCGGGGTATGCGGTGCGGATGTCGGCGGCGAGCCGGTCAATGACCTTGGCTCCCCACTGCTCTGCTTCCATCCGAGCGGCAACGACCTTGCCGATCTCCCAGTAGAGCAAGATCGCGGCGGAGTTCGCCGCGAGCACTGTCGAGAGCCGGGCCTTGCCGATGCGCTCCTTGATGTCGCGGAGCGTTCGCGCGTAGCTGCGCGGCAAGCCTGCTACGGGTGGCGGAACCGGAAACAGGGCGTCGTTCCCGCGGGCACGGCCGAGCACGAGCCGCACATCGCTGCGTTGGGTGCCTTTCGGCGATTGCGCAAGCGATGCTTGCGCGATTGGACGCCGAGCCAGAGCGCGCGTTGGCTTGCTTGGGCTTTTCCGACTTGCCGCCACCTAGCTGGGCTCCTCCCCCAGGCGCACGAACACTTCCCATCGGAGGCCTCGCGGCTCGAAGCCGTACGCGCTCACGCGGTACTCCCCTGCCCCAACGCGCGCGATGAGGTCTGCCACCGCGAGCGGGCCCGAGGCGTCGAAGCCGCCCAGCTCGCAGAGGTTGCGATACTCGACGAACGAGTCTGCAGCGGTGCCGTCCGAGATCATGAACTCACCGATCATGCGCGCGATGCTGATCCGTGTCGACCGGTTCGAGGGCAGCGCCGCGAGCAGTTGCGACAGCTGCACCGGCGTGACCCGCCTGATCGCATCTTGATCGGTGTGGCGCGCGGGAAGCGCGGGCTCCTTGCGCTGCAGTTCGCCGGCCCACAGGCCTACGAGCCACGTGTGATACAGCTCGCGCACATCCTCGGGCGGAATGCGCAGGGCGATCACGATCTCCGAGAGCGAGTGACGCTGCTCCAGCCGCTCGAACACGAGCGCCGCGAGCTCGCCCTTCGACATCTCCGCCGCGCGCACAACGGCCTGCTGCGCGTTGCGAGGCGAGCGCTGCTCGGCTTGCAGCTCCTTCGCGAGTCGCTCGACGTCCGATGCCTTGAAGCGACCACGCTCTTGTCGTCGATCGACGGGTGCAGTCGCGTCCCTTCGAGGCGACGCACGGTCGAGATGCTGACACCGAGGCGCTTGGCGACGTCATCGCGCGTGAGCGCTGCCATTCTCAGCGCGTCATCGTCCTGCTTCTTCGACGAACGCGGCGACACGTCGGGCTTCGGCATCCGAAATTGATAACGCAACCCTCTGATCTTGGGCCGCCGAGAAATCCGCCCGGGAATCGGAGACCATGTCAGAAACAGGCCAAAAACCCGCCGTTCGGCATGCGCTGACACCCATGAGACAGGTCGGAGACAGCGCTTGGCGAGCACCGCTGACAGGCGCGCGGTTCTACGCCGGTTGTACCCAGCGCAATACTCAACGATCACGCCTCCGACGAGGATTCGTCCCTCGTTGTCCCGTTAGATGCCGTCGAGAGTCGAACGATTCTCGGTGGTTAGATCTTCGCGGAGAACTACTTCTTCGAGTGGCTCGTGTTGATCGGCTTCGCCGTGTACAGCTTCGCGTTCCACGGCGGGTGGATCGCGCTCGTCGGACAAGGCGTGACCTTCGCGTCGATCTGGAAGATCACCGGAATCCCCGCGACCGAAGCTCAGGCGCTGCGCAGCAAGGGCGATCGGTATCGTGAATATCAACAGACAATGAGCACGTTCTTGCCCCTGCCCCGCAAGAAGCGCCGTACGCCCTCCGATGTGACGACGATCGACACCTCCGGCCCGGCCGCATGATCCTTGCGATTCAGACCCGATTCATGGTGACGATGCACATTCGGGATAGTCACCGGCATCTCCGATCTTCTCGAGCGATGCACAGGCGACCTGCACGATCGTCGCTCCTCGACCTTTGACCGGTTCGACCAGCTTCCCATCTCGGTA
>JAQBQF010000256.1 GCA_028287115.1 Myxococcales bacterium | reverse complement strand
GAACGGGGCCGGATCGACGTAGTGCGTGTCCGTGTTGTCGCCGTGGAGGCCCGGATGATTCGGGATCTCGAGGCTGAAGTGACAGTGTGGCGGTGCGGTGAACACCGCCGTCGCGCCGAGCGTGCCGATGTACTGACCGGCCTGCACGCGATCGCGAACTTGGAGGCCGTCGGCGATGTCGTCGAGGTGCATGTACGCGGTGAGCGTGCCGTCGTCGTGCTCGATGCGGACGTAACGGCCGCTGCGACCATCGAGCCCGAGCTCGCTATGCTCGACGCGCACGACGATGCCGTCGGCGACTGCGACGATCGGACGGCCGCGCGGACCATCGAGATCGATGCCGCAGTGCCCCTCTCCGCACTCCGGGCGAATCGTCTCGAGGGTCGGCCTCGGCGAACCGAACTTGCGACCGTATTGCTCCGGCATCAGCTCGGGGCTGTTGGTGACCGGATGCTTCCACTCGCGGAGCGATGGAAACAGCTCGTCGAGCGGCTGGCCATCAACGAGCGGCACCGGATACCTCGCTTGTTGCGCGGTGTCGACGCGCATGGGCCGCAGCGGGACGAGCTCGCGCGAAGCGCCATTCGTGCGAGGCGCCAACGACTCGCGAACGTCGATCTCGATGTTCGCGAGCGACGCGGAGGGCAACGTGTGCTCGAGCCACGCGAACTGCGCGAGCATGATGACGACCATCGACGACAACGAGACCCTCGCGACGATCTTGCCGATCGCTCGCGGCGGATGTTGCGGCACGTCGAGCGTGATCATCTCGGCGGGGCGCGCGTTGCGCATGATCCAACAGCTCGGATGCCAGAGCTCGATACCAGACGTGGTGACGTTTGCTTTGCCTTCGTGCAAAGCCATGACATCCCCACATCGCGGACAGACCGCGGCCACCATGAAGCCATGCTAACGGATCGCGAAACCACGCAACTACGTGGCCGGCAACTATTTCGTCGTCGATGAAGTGTGCCGCGCTGACCTACATCAGCGCAGCGCAGCTACCACTTCACGACTTCTTCTTGATGATCACGAGGTGGTTCGCGTTCTTCTTGTCGTAGTAGCCGAACCGGAACGGCAGGTCGCGCTTGGGCTCGGTGTCGAACTCGGTGCGCCAGTCTTTCGAGATCCCGTTACCGGCGGCGATGTGTGGGCCGATGAACTTGCCGTAGGTCTCGTATTCGTAACCTGCTGGTTTTCCCCACTTCGGGGCGATGCCCGTCGCATCCGAGACCATCCACACGACGTGGCCGATCAGGTAGTCGCGCATCGTCGAGAACGAGTCCCATGACAGGAGATAACTCGCCGCCTTGGTCATCCCCGCGATCGGCCCCTTGCTCTCGAGGTGCTTGATGATGCGCGGATCCTTCTTCAGGTGATCGTTATCGAGGTTCCACTGAATATGGCGATAGGTCTGGATCCGGCCGCCGGGGCGGCGGAACTGAACCTCGGCATTGGCGAAGATCCGGTTTCGGTACTCGGGCTTGCCCTTCGTGGGATCGGGCGCCTTCGCTAGATCCTTGTCGTCGAGGTAGTGGATCGTGCCGTCCTCGTTGAGCTTGAAGTAGCGCAGCGAGAGGACCTCGTAGCCGTGGATCTTGATCGCGGACAGCCCGAAGATCAGTTGCGTCGGCAGCGCGCCGGCACGCATCGCATCGATCATGTTCAGCGTATTGCTGAAGTTGACGCGGTAGAGGAACTTGAGCTCGAACTCGACCTTGTCGAGTGCTCGCTCGAGATCCTTGCCTTTGAGGACGTTCAGATCGCGCGGGTCGCCGGCCGGCTCGAGAGAGATCGTGGTGATCTCGTCGGCGTCGGGATAGACGGTGAGCGCGGTCGAGAGATCGCCGCCTGCGAACGGGTACACGACCTTCTTCGGCACGTCCTTCGGCACGTGGTCCGAGAAGAACGCGCTCGCCGGTTTCACCCAGTTGTCGAGGTAGTCGGTCTGGGCCTTCTTGATCACGTCGCAATGCTTGTCGACGAGCTTTGCGGGAAATCCATCGGGCGGAGCGATGTCTCCACACGCGCCGACCGAGAACAACGCGCGGCCCTCGGGCGTGAAGTCATGACCCTCTGTCGGAGCCGCCGGAGCGGGGTCGGCCGGCTTGGCCGCGGGCGGCTTCGCAGGCGCGGGCGACTTGTCGTCGGCCGCCGCGACCTTCGCGGAGCCGGCGGTATCCCCGGACCCCGCCGGCGGAGCCATCGCGGAGCCGATCGCAGGTGCCGGCATCACCGACGGTGTCGTCGCCGGCGCGCTCGCAGACGATCCAGCAGAACCCTTGGCAGGATCGCTGCCGTGACAAGCCGCGACCAAGACCGCGGCGAACAGGATGTGGCGCATGACCGGGCTCACTATGCAACGAACGCGCGGCGAGTGCTATTCCCTCAGCTCGATCACGGCCTCGGCCCCGGCACGAAGCACCGACAGGCTGGCATGTCCTCGCAGGCGGCTCGCGATCGCCTCGAGGTCGGTCCGGCTCGTGACTCTGCGAGAATCGACGGCAACGATCACGTCGCCGCGCCGCAGAATCACGGGCGCATCGGCCGCGAGCCGAAGCCCGACGACCTCACCGTTCGCGACCACCGCTTCGACCGGCGAGGCGGCCATCTGATGGACGGCGCGACCGAGCGACCGGACCGTCAACACGAGCGCGGCGACGGGCGCACCACCCCGGCGAGACTCGCAGCTCGTCACGAGGTCATCGAGGGGCGGACAACCGATCACCAGCGGCTGCATCGGTGGGCTGGCGTCGAACGCGGCAAGCACATCGGCGATCACAGCCGAGACGTCTTGCGCCGCCACATCGTCGACACTGATCACGATCTGACTTCCCGCGTGCTTGGTTCGCAGCTTCGACCACAACGGCAGGCTTCGCCATCGCTGCATGAACGCGCCGAGCGCGAGGTCGAGCTCTCGAATCCGCGCGCTATCGATCGAAACCCATGCGGAGAGCGGATCCGCGGCCGCGGCACCGATCACGTGATGCGCCCCGAGATCCGCGGCGAGCGCGACGGGCGACCGAGCGAGATAGTCTCGCGCACGCGACCAGTGCGGATCGCGCAGCACCGAAGTCGCCCGACTCGGCGCGAGGGTGGCGGCTCCGATCGTCGCTGCCCAGATATCCGGCGCGATCTTGCTGAGCGCAGGGCACTTCGCGATCGTGCCGTGCGTGACGAGTACGATCGCGATTCCGGTCCGATCTCCAGACAGCGCCACGACATCCGCTGCGAGCGCCGCGTCGATCATGCAGCCGAACGCAGCCGGGAACCGCGATCGTGAGGCATCGATGACGCGCCGAAACACGGGGTCCGAAAGCACGGGTCCATCGGCTGCCGCGACGACAGTGGCACCTCCCGGGAGCTTTTCGAGTGCGCGCTCTCGCGCGGTGGAGGTGTGATGACACCCGGCGAGTGCCGCCGCGATCAGCACCACGCATGTCCTCACCCTTTCTCTGTAGCAGATGCTTGGTAAAGTCGTGCATGGCCACCATCAATGACACCCGCCTGCGGGAGATCTTGACGGGGTCGCCGACGGTGGCTGTCCTGGGCATCCATCGTGAGCCGGAGAAGGCGGCCTTCTATGTCCCCGAGTATCTCCACGACGAGGGTTATCGCGTCATCGGGGTCAATCCCATGTTCCTCGACGAGACACTGTTCGGGGAACCCGTGCGGGCGACGCTGTCGGAGATCGCCGAGCCGATCGATATCGTCGACGTGTTTCGCAGAGCCGAGCAGATCCCGCAGCACATCGAGGACATCCTCGCGATGAAGCCGCGGCCGCGCGTCGTGTGGTTCCAACTCGGCATCAAGAACGATGACGCCGCGAAGGTCCTCGAAGACGCCGGTATCACCGTCGTCCAGAACCGCTGCACGCTGGCCGATCACCAGCGTCTCGGCCTCGGCCCACCCGCGAAGCGCTGACCGGAGCTCGAAGTCGCCACAGGCACCTCCGCCCCGTTGGAGGGCGGAGAGCTCCGCGCGTTGGCGTTCAACGCGGCTGCTTGATGATCTCGCGGACGCGCTTGGCGAGCCGTGCGGCGGGGACGCTCCGAGCGGGTGCGAGGAAGATCGTGTCATCACCTGCGATCGTTCCGGCCGCCTCGACGAGCTGAGCGCGATCGATCGCGCTCGCAACCACCTGGGCGGCACCGGACGTCGTCCGGATGATCACGAGCGTGCCGTTGTCGTCGATCGATCGAATCAGATCGGCGAGGAGCGGCGCGGGGTTCGGCGCATCCGGGAGCTCGTACAGCGTGCCGCCCGCCGGCAGCGGAGCGCGGCGCGCACGGAGCTGAGCGAGATCGCGCGACAGCGTCGCTTGGGTGACCGCGTAGCCGCGATCAACAAGCAGCGCGCGTAGCTGTGCTTGCGTCGCGACCGGCTGGCTCGCGATCAGCTGGCGGATCTCGTCGCGGCGCTCGCGGGTCGACTTCATGGCGTGATCAGCGTCCCGACACCGCGATCGGTGAACAGCTCGGCGATCACGCTGTGCGCGGTGCGACCGTCGATCACGTGGACGCGGCCGACGCCGCCGCGCAAGGCATCGAGCATCGAGCGCGTCTTCACGCGCATGCCGCCGGTGAGCGCAGGATCCGCGAGCTTGGTGTCGAGATCGGCGGCCTTGAGATCCGTGACGAGCTCGCCGTGCTCGAGGATCCCGGCGACATCCGTCAGATAGATCAGCTTTTGCGCTTTCACCGCGATCGCGATCTGCGCCGCCGCTGAATCCGCGTTGACGACGTAACTCTGGCCGTCTTCACCGAGCGCGATCGGCGTGATCACCGGCACGAAGTCTTGCGCGAGGAACATCTCGAGGACCGAGGCATTGACCGCGGTGATCTCGCCGACCTGACCGAGGTCGCGGCCGTGTGCGGCGACGAGCCGCTTCGCGCGCAGGAGTGCACCGTCTTTCCCCGACACGCCCATCGCGTGAGCGCCGTCGAGGTTGAGGAGCGTCACCAGGTGCGAGTTGATGCCGCCGAGCACCATCTCGACGACCTTGATGTCCGCGGTCGACGTGACGCGGACGCCATCGATCAGCTCCGGCTTGGGATGACCGAGTCGCTCGAGCGTGCGCGCGATCTCGGGACCGCCGCCGTGGACGACGATCGGCTTGAGGCCGACCGAGCGGAGCAGCTTGATGTCATCGCAGAAGGATTGCTGCAGCGCCGGCTTCGACATCGCCTCGCCGCTATATTCGAGGACGCACCGCGTGCCCGAGAATCGCGAGATGTACGACAGTGCCTCCACGAGCAGCTTGCGCTTGAAGCTCGGGCTGTAGTTCGTGAGGCGATCGTCCTTTGCGAGCCCGCCATCCGCGGTCTGGACGATCAGGGACGTGTAGTCGGCGTTGAGCTTGACGTAGTCGTAGCCGAGATCGCAGCCCCACGCGGTCGCGGCGGCAGTGCCGGCGGCGAGCGCGACCTCGACGCGAACTTCGGGCGCTCGCATCTTCGCGCGCAGCGCGGGTTGGGCGAACGCGATCGGCTCGCCACCGCCGAACACCCGGACACCCTGGATCGCGACCGCCGCGGCGTGCGGATCGATCGCGTAGTGCTGCGAGCCGGCGCGCGCGCCGACCGTAGCGAGGATCCGCCCCCAGTTTGGATCGGCGCCGAAGATCGCTGCCTTGACCAGTGACGACGCCGCGATCGAGCGAGCGATGTCGCGGGCGATCGCCGGATCCGGCGCGCCGGTCACGGCGACCTCGAGGAGCCGCGTCGCGCCCTCGCCGTCCGCAGCGATGTCGCGCGCGAGCTCGATACAGAGCTCGGTGAGTGCGGCCGTGAACACGTCGAGATCGGACCCCGGATCGACGATCGGTGGATTCCCCGCCTGGCCATTCGCGAGTGCGATGATCGTGTCGTTCGTGCTCGTGTCACCGTCGACGACGAGGCAGTGAAAGCTCGGCTCGATGGCCGCACGCAACGCGCGATCGAGGAGCGCCGGCGTGATCGCGACATCGGTCGTGACGATCGAGATCATCGTCGCGAGCTGCGGTGCGATCATGCCCGAGCCCTTCGCGATCGCGGAGATCGTGACTTCGCGGCCGCCGAGCGTGATCGCGCGAGACGCGAGCTTCGTCCGCGTATCGGTCGTCAGGATCGCCTCCGCGGCCGGTTCCGGCGCCACGTGGAGCGCAGCGACGAGCGCCGGAGCGGCGGCGATGATCTTGTGAGCGGGTAACCGCACGCCGATCACGCCGGTGGCAGCGGTCAGGATCGCGTCGGCGGAAGTCCCGAGCGCCTGGGCGATCGCCGTGCGGATCGCGACGACGTCGCTGACGCCCTGCGGGCCTGTCATCGCGTTCGCGTTGCCGCTGTTGATCACGACCGCGCGAATTCCCGCGGCGGGAACGCGCCCGCGTGCGTCGAGGATCGGCGCGGCGGCCGCGCGGTTCTGCGTGAAGCAACCGGCGGCGACGGCCGGGACGTCGCTGACGACGAGCGCGACATCGCGGCGCGCCGCCTTGAGGCCGCAGTGCGCTCCGGAAAACCGAAATCCCAGCGGTGTCTTCATGGATGCAAGCTCCGTAACCCGACGAGACCCGTCGTCTCGGGCAGGTCAAATAGCAGATTCAGGTTCTGCACGGCCTGACCTGCCGCACCTTTGACGAGGTTATCGATCGCCGCGATCACGACGAGGTCTCCCGCGCTGCCGACCTGAAACCCGATCTGGCAGCGATTCGTGCCGACCACGTTGTGGAGCGTGACGTCCTCGCACGTCTCCGCGAGCGACACGAACGGCTCGCGTTGATAGGCGAGCTCGAACGCGCGCGCGACGGCATCTCGCGTGACCCCCGGCGCGAGCTCGGCGTGACACGTCGCGAGGATCCCGCGCTGGATCGGCAGCAGGTGCGGCACGAACGTGATCGCGCGACCTCCGAGGCCTTGCTCGATCTCGGGCGTGTGTTGGTGGCGGAGCACGCGATAGGCACGATAGTCGCCGGCTACCTCGGCAAAGCTCATGTCCTCGGTTGCCTTGCGTCCCGCGCCGGTCACGCCCGATGCCGCATCGACGATGATCCGCCCCGCGACGAGCGGCAGGATCGGCGCGAGCGCGAGCTGGATCACCGTCGCATAACAACCCGGATTCGCGACGAGCTTCGCCGGCGCGATCTGCGCGCGATTCCGCTCGGGCAAGCCGTACACGGCTTGTTCCAGCAGCCCCGCATGTGCGTGCGCGAAGCCGTAATACGTCGCGTAGAGCGCCTCGCTTCGCAGCCGAAACGCGCCGGAGAGATCGACGACGCGCACACCGCTCTCGATCAGCCGCGGCACGATCGCGTGTGAGACCTCGGCCGGGGTTGCGAGCAGCACGGCATCGCAACGCATCGCTACTTCGATCGCTTGTTCCGGAGGCGTGTAGCGGAGCTCGCACGCCGTCCCCGGGACGCGCTGCTTCACGGCATCACCAACCCAGCGATCACTCGACGCGGCCTGCAGCTCGAAATCTGGGTGCGCGACGACCAGGCGCGTGAGCTCGACACCGGAATATCCCGACGCGCCGAGGATCGCGATCCGTCGCGCCTTCACGTTATGCATATTACGTGCATGAATATGCATGAACCATGCGGCCCGTGCAAGCGCGGGCGCCGCGCGCGTCCGCACGCCTGCGCACCCTCGCACGCCGGTGCCGGATTTTCGCGCACCGCGCATGCTCGAGCCATCGGATCGGGGACTGGCACGTCCGATGCTCTGCATCCCCATATGCTGGATTCGGAAAACGCCAAAGAGTTGATCAGGCCGCACATGCCCGTCGTGTGCTCTGAGGATGGTCAATTCGGCACGGTCGATCACGTCGAAGGCCTGAGTGCGATCAAGCTGACCAAGGACAAGAACGGCCAGCACCACTACATCCCGCTGACCTGGGTCACCTCGGTCGATGACAAGGTCCACGTGGATCGTCCGGGCTCGCAGGCCATGCGCGAGTGGTCCACCACCCCACCAACGTCGTGAGGGATTCGCGGATGAGCGGTGTCATGGGCGGGAGGCTCGAGAACACCACCGATGCAACGCGCGGCCATCCGCTCGCGTTCCGAATCCTCGCCCGCAAGGACGAGCTCGAGGACGCTCTCGCGGAGATGGGGCCCCACGACGCTCTCGAGCGTCAGGCGATCGAGACCGCACTCGCCACGGTGTACGCGCTCATGACGGGCGATCTCGCACACCCATCCGATGTCGTCGCGCGCAACTTGAACGCGTGGCTCGAGCGCAACAAGCACCTCGCGCAGGACATCACGCGCCGGCAGCAAGCGACCCGGCTCGGCGACATGCAGCGCGACCTGTACGACCTCGAGCGCGCCGGCTGAAAGACCCGTAACTCCGGACCGCCGTCGTCCGTCCGAGGGCGCAGGGGTGGTAAGACACCCGCCATCGTGCGCGTGCTCGTTCAGCATCGCAGTCGCTACTCGTATCCGAGTCCAGCACTGCTCGGTCCGCAGCTGATCCGGCTGCGACCGGCTGATCACGCGCGCGCCCGGATCGAGAGCTATCGGCTCGAGGTCACGCCGGAGCATCGCCTGCACTGGCAGCGCGATCCGCACGGCAACCACATCGCACGCGCGACGTTCAAGGCCGGTGCCGCGCTGTCCGCGCTCGAGATCCTCGTCGAGCTCGCCGTGGATATCCGGCCGATCAATCCGTTTGATTTCTTCGTGGATGACCGCACGCGCACGTTGCCGTTCATCTACCCCGATGACTTCGCGAGCGAGCTCGGGATGTTTCTCGACACCGGCGATCCGGCGTATCGCATCGGACGTCTGACGCTCGAGCTCCTCAAGGCCTTGCCGCAAGGCGGCGATACCGTCGGGTTCCTCGTCGAGCTGTGCGGGGTCGTCAAGAACAAGATCGCGTACGTGATCCGCGACGAAGCGGGCGTGTGGACACCGGAGGAGACTCTGACCAACGCGCGCGGCAGCTGTCGCGACAGCGCGGTCTTGCTCGTCGCGCTGTTGCGAGCGCGAGGCATCGCGGCGCGCTTCGTGTCGGGATATCTCGTGCAGCTCGCCGATGAAGGGATGATCCCGGACGAGCCGAAGGGCGTCACCCGCGACGTCGTCGATCTCCATGCGTGGGCCGAAGCGTTCGTGCCGGGCGCCGGATGGATCGGCCTCGACGGAACCAGCGGGCTGTTCTGCGGCGAAGGTCATATCCCGCTCGCGTGCACGGCGTCGCCGGCACATGCAGCACCGCTCGACGGCACGAGCGACGTCGCGGCGAACGCTCTCGAATTTCAGACATCGATCGGCAGGCTCGGGCACGAGGCGAGGCCGACGGCGCCTTACACCGAAGACGTCTGGCGCGAGCTCCTCGACCGTGGCGCCGAGGCGGATGCGTCTTTGGTGCGCGCCGGCCTCGACGTGACGGTCGGCGGCGAGCCAACGTTCACCGCCCGCGACAACGTCGGCAAAGAAGAATGGCAGGGCGGCGCGATCGGACCCGACAAGTGGCGGCGCGGCCAGGCACTCGCGGCGCTGCTTCGCGATCGGCTGACGCCCGGCGGGGTCGTGCTCCATCGCATGGGCAAGCACTACCCCGGAGAGAGCCTGCCGCGGTGGGCGCTCGATGTCGTCGGTCGCGCAGATGGTGCGCCGCTGTGGCCGTTGCGCGATCTCGCCCACGAGGCCACACCGGAAGCCGCGCACAGGCTCGGCGAAGCACTCGCATCGGAGCTCGGGCTGCCATCCGCGTTGCGTCCGGCGTTCGAAGATCCGTGGGAGGTGCTGCGCGCCGAGTCGCGGTTACCGCCCGATGTCGATCCGCGCAAGGCCGGCCTCGATGATCCGGAAGAGCGGCGACGCCTCGCCCAGATCTTCGATCGCGGCGCCGGTGGCGTCGTCGGTTGGGTCCTGCCGCTCGCGCGCGGAAAGCGAGCGCGCATCGCGGAGTCGACGGACGCCGTTCGCGGGGAGCCCGAGGGCGAGCGCTGGGCCACGGCTCATTGGAAATTTCGTCGCAGCGAGCTGTTCCTCCTTCCGGGCGATAGCCCGATCGGCTTGCGCCTGCCGCTGACGACCCTCGCACCCGGTGCGGAAGCACCTACCTGGGGAGATGGCACCGGCGAATCGGATCCGCGCCGGCCGAAGGACGACGATGAAGCCGACGCCGACGAGCCCGCGCTCGCGGTTCGCACCGCGCTCGCGATCGAGCCGCGCGGCGATCAAGTGTGGGTGTTCCTTCCGCCGCTCGCGAGCTTAGACGATTTCTGCGCGCTCGTCGCGGCGCTCGACCGCGCACGCGTCGCGGCGAACGTGGATTGCGCGCTCGAAGGCTATGGCCCGGTCCCGTCGCCCGAGCTCCGCAAGTTCGCGGTGACGCCGGATCCCGGTGTGCTCGAGGTGAACCTGCCGCCTACCAAGAGCTCGCAACAAGCGGCCGACCTCCACGCGACGGTGTTCGAGGCGGCGCTCGCATCCGGCCTCACCGCAGAGCGGTACTTGCTCGACGGGCGGCTCGCGGGCTCCGGCGGCGGCAATCACATCACGATCGGTGGGCCGACCACGGCGCAATCGCCGTGGCTCGTCCGCCCAGATCTCCTCGCGAGCCTCATCACGTTCGCGCAGCATCATCCGTCGCTGTCGTACATGTTCAGCGGCTTGTTCGTCGGGCCGACCTCGCAGGCACCGCGCGTCGATGAAGCGCGGCACGATGCGCTCTACGAGCTCGAGCTCGCCTTGCCTCGGCTGCATGATCGCGAGCGCAAGCCGAAGACGTGGGAGATCGACGCGCTCGTCCGCAACATCCTCGTCGACGTCGCCGGATCCACGCATCGCGCGGAGATCTCGATCGACAAGCTGTTCGATCCGCGCACGCCGTACGGCCGGCAAGGCCTCGTCGAATTGCGTGCGTTCGAGATGCCGCCGCATCCGCGGATGGCCGCGGCGCAGATGATCCTCGTGCGTGCGCTCGTCGCCGCGTTCGAACGCGAGCCTTACACGCACGCGCTCGTGCGCTGGGGCGTCGAGCTCCACGACCGGTTTCTGTTGCCGTTCTGGATGTGGCGCGACTTCGAGGACGTGCTCGCGCATCTCGAGCGCGTCGGGTTCGCGCTGCCGCGAGAGGCGTTCCGGCCGTTCGTCGAGCTGCGCTGCCCGCTCGCCGGCTCGCTCGACATCGCGGGTGCGCAGGTCGAGATCCGCAACGCGGTCGAGCCGTGGCATGTGCTCGGTGAAGAGGCCACGCAGACCGGAACCGCGCGCTATGTCGATTCGTCGATCGAACGACTCGAGATTCGCACGATCGGCCTCGATCCCGAGCGCTACGTGATCGCGGTCAACGGCATCACGCTGCCGCTGCGGGCGGCCAGTCGCGACGTCCGCGTCGGCGGCGTCCGCTTCCGAGCGTGGTGCCCACCGCATGCCCTGCACCCGCATCTCGGCATTCATCACCCCGTGCACTTCGACGTCGTCGACGTGTGGGCCAAGCGCGGCATCGCGGGCGCCGAGTATCACGTGTGGCATCCCGAAGGTCGCGCGTTCGACGCGGCACCGCTGACCCAGGTGGAGGCCGCGGCGCGCCGATCTCGGAGATTTACCGTGGAAGGGCCGCAACCGTGGCCGCTGCTCGCGCACCGCACCGAGCCTCACCCGGATCATCCCTACACGCTCGATCTCCGGCGACTCGACGCTGGCCAGCCGATGCCGCGCGCTGAAGACTGGGTGGAATGACCGACGATCTCGACGCCGTGCTCGCAATGCACGACGAGCTAATCGCGCGTCGTGGCATCGAGATCTGGGTCGGCGCCGAGCCGACGTTCACGCGTGCCGATTCGCTCGATCCCGCGTGGACCGGCGCGGCCGAAGGCGACGACAAGCTCGCGCGCGCGTACTCGGTCGCCATGCACCTGGCGAGCACGCTGCCGAACGCGTGCGTGTCGCGCGTGCTCGGTCGCCAGTATCCCGGTGAAGACGAGCCGCGCTTCGCGTTCGGCGTGCGCTGGAACGAGGGGATGCTCGCCGAGCCGGCACACCCGCACGATCCGATCGATGCACCGCCGCGCACACCGCCCACCGAGCTCGGCAGCGATCGCTGGCTGACCGTCACCCCCGATCCGGGAGTCGTCGAGCTCAACATGGCGCCGTCCCCGAGCGCGCGCGAGCTCTCGCGCCAGGCTCATCACCTGTGGGAATCAGCGGCGCAGGCGGGACTCTCGCCGCTGCGCTATCGCTTCAACGGCGACGTCGCGGATTCAGGCGGCGGTGGCCAGCTCACGCTCGGCGGCTCGCGTCCCGAGGCATCGCCCTTCGTGCGTTATCCGCACGTGCTGCCGGCGCTGATCCGCTACCTCAACAATCATCCTTCGCTGTCGTACTGGTTCGCGAACGAATGCGTCGGCTCGGCTTCGCAGGGACCCAGACCCGACGAAGGCGTCCGCGAGCGCTGGGACGAGCTCGGCCTCGCACTGTCGTGGCTCGAGAAGCTCGCGGATCGCGGCGATCTCGCGCCCGAGACGCTATGGCAGACGCTCGGGTCGCTGCTTGTCGACGCTTCCGGCAACTCGCATCGCGCCGAGATCAACGTCGAGAAGCTGTGGAACCCGCACATTCCGGTCCACGGCCCGCGCCACGGCAAGATGGGCCTCGTCGAGCTGCGCGCGATCAGGATGCCCGAGCGCCCGGGCATGCTCGTCGCGCTCGCCGCGCTGTTTCGTTCGATCATCGCCCGGCTCGTCGTCGCGCACTATCGTGCGCCGCTCGTCGATTGGCACGACGAGCTTCACGATCGGTTCGCGCTGCCTTCGGCGCTATCGCGCGATCTGCGGCTCGTGCTCGGCGATCTCGACGAGCATGGCCTCGGGCTCCCCGCACAGTTGCGCCGCGAGCTCGAGTGCTGGCGCGCGCCCGGTGTGATGTGCAGGCTCGGTGATGCGACGCTCGAGATTCGTCCCGCGCTCGAGTTCTGGCCGCTCGTCGGCGATGTCGCCTCGCAAGAGCGTGCTGGCGCGCGCTGGGTCGACGCGTCGACACAACGCTGGGAAATCTCGTCCGAGGGACTCGGC
Source organism: Myxococcales bacterium (assembly GCA_028287115.1). GTDB lineage: Bacteria > Myxococcota_A > Polyangia > Haliangiales > Haliangiaceae > JABFXX01. The sequence continues at coordinate 28,672 of JAQBQF010000256.1, read as the reverse complement.
CCCGAGCGCATCGCGATCGCCGGACGATGGGCGCAGCTTCGTCCGATCGCCGACGACGTCCGCGCGATCGGGATTCGCCGCCGGATCTATCAACCGTCACCCGGGTTGCATCCCGGGCTGCCGGTCACGGACCCGCTGGTCATCGACTGGAGCTTTGGAGGACGCGCGCAGCGGATCGAGCTTCACGCGTGGAAACCCGATGGCGGCCCCTATGCCGGGCTGCCGCGCGACGACGAAGACGCGCTCGATCGGCGTCGCGATCGAATTCGCATCACGACGCGCGACGGGGACGTCGCGGCACACAAGTTCTGGCACGAGTCGCGGCCGTTCACGATCGACCTCCGCCGCGAGCTGATCGCGCACGCCGCTCCCTGATCGCGCATCGATCCTTTACGATGGGGCCGATGCAGCAGAGCCAGAGTCAAGGCCAGGGCCAGGGTAGCCCCCCCGGTCTGTTCCAGTCGTATCCGCTGCTGCCGGGGACCTACGACGAGATGTTCGACGGTCGTACGCACGACGCGGCCGCGCGCGCCGCCTTCGCGCGAGTCGCGCAGCTGCTCGATGCGATGCGCCCGGAAGAGTTCGCGCGCGCGCAAGCCCTCGCAGAGCACGCCCTTCTCCAGCAAGGCGTCACGTTCTCGGTCTACGGCGACGCGCGCGGCACGGAGAAGATCTTCCCGTTCTGTTTGCTGCCGCGCCTGATCGCCGGGTCGGACTGGTCGCATCTCGAGCGCGGGCTCCAGCAGCGAATTCGCGCGCTCGGGATGTTCCTCGACGATATCTACGGCGAGCAGAAGATCATCGCGAGCGGCATCGTGCCCGCGGAGATGATCCTCGGCGCCGCGGGATATCGGCCGATGTTGCGCGGCATCAAGCCCGCAGGCGGCGTGCGCATTCACATCGCGGGCATCGATCTGATCCGCGATCCGGCGGGCACGTGGCGCGTGCTCGAAGACAATCTGCGGACGCCGTCGGGTGTGTCGTATGTCGTCGAGAATCGCCTGATCAGCAAGCGGATGTTTCCGCGCGTGTTCGACGCCGCGCGCGTCCATCGCGTCGATCACTATCCGACGCGGCTCGCCGAGACCCTGCGCTCGGTCTCGCCCGCGCAAGGTGAAGACTCGTGCGCGGTCGTGCTCACGCCGGGTCCGCACAACTCCGCGTACTTCGAGCACAGCTTCCTCGCGCGCACGATGGGGCTCGAGCTCGTCCAGGCTCCAGATCTGTTCGTCGACGCCGACAAGGTCTACTGCCGCACGACGCGCGGACCCAAGCGCGTCGACGTGATCTATCGCAGGACCGACGAGGCGTTCCTCGATCCGGAGACGTTCCGCCCCGACAGCGTGCTCGGTATCCCGGGACTCATGCGCGCGTACGCGGCGGGCAACGTCGCGCTCGCGAACGCACCCGGCAACGGCGTCGCCGACGATAAAGCGGTCTACCCGTTCGTTCCGGCTATGATCAAGTTCTACCTCGGCGAGGAGCCGCTGCTCGAGCAGGTCCCGACGTACGTGTGTCTGCGCGACGAGGATCGCGCGTACGTGCTCGAGCATCTCGGCGACATGGTCGTCAAGGCCGTCGACGAAGCCGGCGGCTACGGGATGCTCATGGGGCCGCAATCGACCGCCGAACAGCGCGAAGAATTTCGCCAGCGGATCATCGCCGAGCCGCGCCGCTATATCGCGCAGCATCGCATCGAGCTGTCGAGCTGCCCGACGTGGATCGCGGATCGCAACGCCGTCGAGCCACGTCGCGTCGATCTTCGCCCCTACATCCTGACGAGCCGCGAAGGTCCGTGGATCTTGCCGGGCGGCCTCACGCGCGTCGCGCTCACCCGCGGTAGCTACGTCGACAACACGTCGCAAGGCGGCGGCAGCAAGGACACCTGGGTGATGAAGGACGCGCTGTGATCTCGCGCGTCGCCGATCACTGCTTCTGGTTTGGCCGTTACGTCGAACGCGCTGAATCGACCGCGCGCACGCTCGCGGCCACCGGCAGCCTCGCGCTCGATGCCGAATTGCCACCGGCGCAGGTCTGGCGCCCGGTCGTCGTCGTGTCCGGCGAAGAGGACGAGTTCCTCGCCCGGATCGCGCAGGGCAACGAGGAGCATCCCGCGTGGGGCGACGGCGAAATTGTCCAACGGTTCATGGTGTGGGACGAGACGAACGGCGTCTCGCTCGCGCGATCGATCATCGGCGCACGCTGGAATGCACGCTCGATCCGCGAGGTGCTCTCGCTCGAGGCGTGGGAAGCCGTCAACGAGCTTCATCTGTGGTCGAGCAGCGATGTGGCGAACGCCCAATACGTCCAGCACCGCGAGGCGTTCTATCAGCAAGTCCGCCGCTCGACGCAGCTGACGCTTGGCCTGTTGCGCTCGACGATGCTGCACGACGAGCCGCTCGACTTCATCTGGCTCGGCGTCCTGCTCGAGCGGCTCAGCCAGACCGCGCGCATGCTCGATGTTCATCACCATACGTTCACGAACCTCGATCGTACCGCCGGTGGCGAGGTACTCGAGACCGCCGTCTGGGTGACGCTGCTCCGCGCGCTGTCCGGCTCCGAGGCCTATATGAAGCGTTCTGCGGGGCGCGTCAGCTCCGAGGCCGTCGCGCGATTCCTGATCTCGGAGGCGCAGTTCCCGCGATCGATCGCGTACTGCACGCACTCTGCTTACGATCGGCTGTGCGACATCCGCCCACCCGAACAACACGCATTGCCCGGTGGAATGTCCTTGGAACGACTGCGCGTCCTCGACGCGTGGGTCTCGGCTCGTCACAAAGAGGCGCTCGCCGGAACCGCGGTTCACGATCTGCTCACGCACGTCGTCGATGAAGTTCATGCGATCTGCGGCACGCTCGGCAAGGAGCTGCTAGGCGCCGACTGACACGCACGGTGTTACCATCGTCGCGATGTCGATTCGTGCCGGTGTTACCGGCGTGCTGCTCGCGAGCTGTGCGTTCCCACATGGCGCGGACAGCACGAAGCCCGATCAGCAGATCACGATCGTCGACGACAGCGCGCCCGAGCTCGCCGGTGGGACGCTCGATGACACCACCGTCGACAGTCTCGGGCTCCTCGCGCCCGAAGCATACGCATACGGCGGCCTCCACATGCGCGCCTTTGGCAAGGCGGGCCTGACCGCGCTGACCGCGTGGAAGGACCTCGCACTGATCGATTTTGGACCGCTGCTCGGCGAACGGTACGGCGAGGTTCCCGCGACGAACTGGAGCTTCGATCGCCCATACGCCGTCGGGCTCGGGCCGACGCACGTCGACAACTTCACCGTGATCTACGACGGAGAGATCTACTTGCCGCAAGGACCGACGACGTTCGTGCTCTTGGCGGACGACTTCGGGCTGTTCGAGATCGAGCTCGGAGCGATCTCCGCCGCCGCCCATCCGGCTTGGTACGACATGACGGGCCAGCGCTACACGGTGTCCGCGCCGCACGCCGGGTGGTATCCGCTCCACGCGGCGCTGAGCGAGGTGAATTCCAACGCCGTGTTTCAGGTCGTGATTCTCGATGGCGGTGTCACCAAGCCGCTCTCGCCGGATCGGCTGCGCGCTCGGATCACCGCGGCCCCCGGCATGATGGTCGCGGGAACGCCCGATCGCGTGATGCGCGCGCCGCTGACCGCGAGCTCGATCGAGCGCACGCTCGTCGATCGCGATTTCACGAACATCGCGCCCACCTACGACTTGCCGGCGATCGGCGCCGCCAACTACGTGTTGCGCTACACCGGCCAGCTGCGGGTCGAGCAGAGTGATCTCTACGTGTTCGGCCTCGACCTCGGCCCCGATACGACCGACTACGCACGGCTCGTGATCGACGGCGTTCCGGTCGCGGGAAACTGGCCCGGCAGCACCACCCAGCGGACGAGCGACGCGGTCGAGCTCGCGCCCGGCTGGCACGACGTGTTGCTCGATTATTCGCAGCTCAACGGCTACGGCAAGCTCAAGCTGACGATGAGCACGCCGACGCTGCCGACCCAGCCCATCCCCGCCGATCGCCTGCGCCCCGTGAGCCGAAGCGGGATGCTCGCGACCGCCGGCGGCGTGGACATGAACCTCGTCGACGGAACGAATCTTGGGCCCGGCATCACGATGATCCCGTTCCCGCTCACAGCGCCCTCCGGGGCGATGGTCGACTTCGTCGATTACTTCTACTGGATCACCGGCAACACCCCACGGGCGGATCTGCAGCTCACGCTCGGGCAAGCCGCCGCTAGCGCGCAGCTGTCGATCCCAGCGATACCGCCGTTCGAGAACGCGTTCGACGAGAGTCCGAATATTGCTGCGTTCGCGGGCAAGCCGGCTGGCGTCGGCTGGCAAGCGGTGTTCACCGATACCGTGCCGAACAACGGCGGCGGTGGTCGCGTGATCGCGCAGGCGTTGATGGTCACGTTCCACGGCGGTGCCGGTGGCCCGTTTGCGAAGCAGATGACGTATGTCTCCAAGGCGCACCCCACGGACGGCGCCGTCAGCATCGATGCGATCCGCGTCACCGCGAAGCTCGATGGCGCGCAGCTCGCGACCGCGATCCGCACCGGTGATGCGGGTTCGATCGAGCAGGCGCCCTGGGTAGACACGGCACCAGGCGCGAGCCCGGGCGTCTCGGCCGGCACGCTCGTCGAGTACCGCCTCACGGTGATCTCCGACGGCTGGCAGTACCCGACGATCGACAAGGTGGAGATCGACTACACGCGCACCGCTCCCGACTGAGCTACAGTCGCGGCGCATGCCGAACATGCTCGCGATGTCGTTTGAAGGCGAGCTGGCGCCGTCGTTCACCCTGCACTGCCTCGATGCAGGCCGCACGCTGCCCGACGGTTGGGGGCTCGGCTACTACCCGGCCGGCGAACCTTCTGCCGCGATCTTGAAAGAGCCTGCACCTCCGCAATCGTCGATGCGCAGCCAGCTCGCGCTCGCGTGGGAACAAGTCGCGTCGTCGCTGTTCGTGCTGCACATCCGGCATGCAACCTGGGGCGCGCTCTCGGACGCGAACACGCAACCGTTCTCGCGGACCTGGGGCCGCCGCGATTGGCTGATGGCACACGCCGGAAGCCTCGATCGCAAGCCGCCCGATGTCTTGGGCCCGTTCGAGCCGGTCGGTGCGACCGATACGGAGCAATTGTTCTGTCAGCTCCTCAACCAGTTCGCGCTCCGCAAGTGGCGCAGCATCGCCGAGATCGATCTCGACGTCTTGCAGGGCTGGATCTCCGAGCTCAACGAGATCGGCGGCATGACGTTGTGTCTGACCGACGGCCGCGACCTGCTCGCGCACGCCGATCGCCGTGGCGTCCCGATGTGGATCGCACAGCTCGCACCTCCTTACGAGCGGATCGCCTTTGGCGATCAAGACATCGATGTCGATCTGACGCGCCGCGGGGCCAAGAGTCGCAAAGGCATTATCGTCTGCACGGAACAACTCGTGCCGCTCGACGGCGATGCGGGCAAGGCGATGACCTGGCGACAGCTCGCACCCGGACAGCTCCTCGTGATCCGGGAGGGCGCCGTGATCGCCGAGCGCTCGACCGGCGGCGCGCTCGTGACGGAGCGACTACAGCGGCTGCCGAGCCGTGCCGAGCCGCGCCGCTACGACGTCGTGCACAAGACGACATACCGCTACGAGGTTCCGATCGAGCGGTCGCAACACATCTTGCGGCTCACGCCTGTTCACGATCGGCTGCAGACGCTCGTCTCGCACGATCTACGGGTCTCGGTGCAGTGCCAGTCGCGCGACTACGAAGACGTGTTCGGCAACCGCGTGCGCAAGGTCAACATCGAGACCGGATTTACCGAGATGGTGATCGAGGCGCGCAGCACGGTCGACGTTCAGGATGTCGATCCGCTCGGCTTTGGGCCGCTGCGGATCCAGTCGACGATTCCCCTGGTGTGGATGCCGTGGCAGCGCCAGGTGCTCGATCCGTTCTTGCTGCCACCGGAGCTTCCGGAGACCGAGCTCGCGGAACTGATCGAATATGCGATGAGCTTCGTCAAGCGCAACGACTCCGACTTGCTCGATACGCTGCTCGACATCAACCAGTCGATCCATCGCGAGTACGCCTATATCCAAGGCGCGACGACCGTGTTCACGACGGCGTTCGAGGTCTATTCGAATCGTCGAGGGGTGTGTCAGGACTTCACGAACCTGTTCATCTGCCTGGCGCGTCTGCTCGGCGTGCCGGCTCGTTATGTCTGCGGCTACGTCTACACGGGACCGAAGTCTGCAAACCAAGCGCAGAGCGAGGCGTCGCACGCGTGGGTCCAGCTATATCTGCCGCAGATCGGTTGGAAGGGCTTCGATCCGACGAACGGGATCTTGACGCAGACCGAGCACGTGCGCGTCGCGGTCGGTCGCAACTACCTCGACGCGACGCCGACGAGCGGCACGATCTTCGTCGGCGGTGGGGGTGAGACGTTGTCGGTGGATGTCAAAGTGGAGCCCCGCCCCGGGCCCAACGGCTCGTGATCCATGCACGGCCGGTAGCCGTATATGATTGCGGGATGCGCTTCGGCTTGGCCCTCTTGATCCTGGCTGCCTGTAGCAAGGCACCGGGAGTCGAGGGCGATGCCGCGATCGACTCGCCGCCGAGTGACGCGGCTACCTATCCGGTGACCGGCAAGTACGTCCTCCGCGAGGTCACGAACGATTCGCAGCACACGCCGATGATCACCGAGGTGCCGGTCCGATCGCTCGCCCTCAGCGTCACGCTCGCAGACGGATCATCGCCGCACGTCGATGTTCAACCCGACGGCACGTTTTCATTTTCGCGAGCCGCGAGCGATCAACCGTATCGCCTGCGCGTCGTCGCGGACGGCGCCAAGCCGGTCGAGTATCAGCTCGCCGCTCCGCACGTCGACATCGCACCGCCGCTGTGGGGACGCTACGATCGCACGGCGGTTCCGGCGAATACGGTGATGTCCGTGACCGCCACGGGTGCCAGCAGCGGAACGAGTGTCATCGTCACGACCGGACTGTGGACGCAGACGGTCCGGACCAATGGCAACAATGGTGCGTTCACGCTCGACTGGAGAACCGCCGGCTCGCTGTCCGGACCGATTGGACTCCTCGACGCAGCCAAGAGCGATCGAACGTATGTCGTCACCTACGACTCGGGCGGCACGAATCCTCCGTACACGCGGATCACGACGGCGTGCTCGGCGGACGTCTCGCTGACCCCCGGCGCCACGACCCCGGCGAGCTGCACGATCGCTCCCGTCGCCCAGAATCGCTGCATCCACGTCGCGGCACATGTCGCGACGGAGCTGAGCCGCATCGCGGCCGCGACCGCGGGCACGTTTACGTACCCGACAAACGCGTTCAACTGGATCGCGATGGCGGCACCGACACCTTCGCTCGGGCCCGGCGGCGCGCCGTGGCTCGCCTACGACGGAGGGACACCGACGACCGACATCGATCGCAACATGACGCTCGTTGGCAATCCGTTTCCGGGACACGACGTCTCGATCGAGATGACGGTCGCGCGGGCCCGCAGCCTCACGCTGCCCGGCGCCACCGCGACGTCCCTCGCCATCTACACACAGCACTACGTGAAACCGGCTCCGGACTGCGCGACGACGACAGACCTGAGCGGCGTGATTGCATTTCCATCATTGCCCGCTCTCGACGGCTTCGTGCTCGGCAACGACTTGTTCTCGCTCGAGCTCGATCGATCGCAGCTTCACGATCTCACGTGGTCGGTCGCGTCTCCGGGCGCGGTCACGTACTGGGTCGTCCAGCTGCACGCGGTCACGAACGTCGGCGGCGCGACCGCACTCGACTATCGCTACGCGTGGGTCGCGACGGATCCGCACGTCACGATCGATCCGGCGCTCCTCGAATCGAACACGTCGTACGTTGTCTACGTGATCGCATCCACGGTGTTCGTCAATCCGGCGCAAGGTGACTTCCGCACGATCGACTATCCGGCGAAGCCGTACGCCACGGGAGCCAACGTCTCCGGCATGTTTCGGGTAACTAACTGATGCGCTCGAATACGTTTCGGATCATGGCACTGTGATGGAGCTCCTGAATCTCCACGAGCTCGAGCAGCTCGCGCGCGCACGGCTGCCACAGATGACGTGGGACTACTACGCGAGCGGCGCCGACGACGAACGCTGCCTGCGCCGCAACCTCGATGCCTTCGCCGAGATCACGCTGCACTACCGCGTGCTCGTCGACGTCGCGCATCGCGATCCCGCGACCACCGTGCTCGGGGAGCCGATCGCGATGCCGATCATCGTCGCGCCGACCGCGTTTCACGGGCTCGCGCACAAAGACGGTGAGCTCGCGAGCGTTCGCGGCACCGGCGACGCGGGAACGATCTTCGTGCTCTCGACGCTGTCGAACACGGCGGTCGAACGCGTGGTGGCCGCGGCGAGTGGCCCGGTGTGGTTCCAGCTCTACGTCTACAAGGATCGCAGCGCGACCGAAGCACTCGTCCGCCGCGTCGAGGCCGCCGGATGTCGCGCACTCGTGCTCACGGTCGACGCGCCGCTGCTCGGGAGGCGCGAGCGTGACGTGCGCAATCGGTTCGCGCTCCCGCCGGATCTCGGCATCGAGAACATGCACGCGGCCGGGTATGCGCGGTTGCCGGAGGTCGCGGGCGAGTCCGGAATCGCCGCGTACTTTGCCGAGCTCCTCGATCCCGGACTGACCTGGGAGGCGATCGGCTGGCTGCGCTCGATCACGCGCCTGCCGGTGCTCGTCAAAGGCATCGTGCGCGCCGACGATGCGAAGCGCGCGATCGCCGAAGGCGCCGCGGCTGTGGTCGTCTCGAACCACGGCGGCCGTCAGCTCGATGCATCACCCGCGACGATCGAAGTGCTGCCGCGGATCGTCGACGCGGTCGCGGGAGCCGGCGAAGTCTTGATCGACGGTGGCGTGCGACGTGGCAGCGATGTCGTCAAGGCGCTCGCGATCGGGGCGCGTGCGGTGCTCGTCGGAAGGCCCATTCTGTGGGGTCTCGCCGCCGGCGGCCGTCCCGGTGTCGCAGCCGCGCTCGCGGTGCTCCGGCGCGAGCTCGACCTCGCGATGACGCTATGTGGCTGTCCCGATATCGCGAGCATCACGCGCGATCTGGTCGACCTGGGTCGATGATCGTCAGCGCCCAGTGGCGGAGCCCGGCTGTCAGACCGATCCCCTATGTGATCTGCCATGCGGATCTACTTCGTCGGGAGCCACGCCACGGGAAAGACGACGCTCTGCCGCTACGTCAGCCGCCGCTACGGCCTACCGATGATCAGCGAAGTGGCCCGCGCGGTGCTCGCCGAGATGGAGACCGGGCTCGACGCGCTGCGCACCGACATGGATCTGGTCGCCGAGTACCAGGAGCGCGTGTTTGCCCGCCAGGTCGCCGTCGAGAAGCTGCACGACGGCAAGTTCGTGTCGGATCGCGCGTTCGACAACCTGGCGTATGTCGCGGAGCACACGACCAACGCGGCTGCGATGATGAACGATCAGCGGTTCGTCGACTACATGAAGTGGGTGAGCGAGGGGATCGTGTTCTTCTTGCGGCCTCACCAGTCGCTGCTCAAGGACGACGGCATCCGCGCCGGCGTGTCGTGGGATTCGGTGCTGCGAATCGACGGCATGGTGAAGCTGATGCTCGAACAACATCGGATCAGCTACTTGCCGCTCGAGAGCGTGTCGATGCAAGAGCGCGTTCGCGCCGTCGAGTTCGTCCTCGGACGATGTGGCTTGCAGCCTCAGCCGGCACCGTCGCTGCCGCGGGTCCGCACGCCCGGACCTGCCGTGATCAAGCCGTCCCCGTCGATCAAGGCGAGCATCGAATCGTGGCCGTACGCGCTCGTCGAGAATAGCGACGTCGAGGCATGAGCTAAGCCTGGCCGGCGCCGCACCAAACGCCCTTTCTGGGGCTGCGAAAACGGCCGATTCGCACCCCGGGCCCGAGCCCGGCCCCGACGACCGCCGATGTAACTCGTGAGTGATCAACAGTTTCGCGCGGCGCGGTGTTATCGTGCGCCCGAGCGGGATGTCAGACGACACACTGCCTACGCAGAGGTTCGAGCCAGACGCCCTCGAGGCGAAGCTCGTGGTGTTTCGCCAGCAGCCGGAAGCGCGCGGGTTCGCGGAGTTGCGCCAGGAATTGCGTCACGCGGGTCGCGGCGAACTGCTCGCGGAGCTGTGCGCGACATGGGCGCAGCACGAGCGCGATCCCGTCCGCGCAGCCGACGCCTGGTCGGAAGCCGGCGAGGCGATGGTCGTACTCGGCGAGATGGCGACCGCGGTCGAATATTTGCGGACCGCGCTCGAGCTCGATCCGACCAATGATCGCGCGTCGGATCGGTTGCTCGAGATCGTCGAGCCGAATGATCCAGCTGCTGCGGTCGAGCTGATCGAGAACGAGCTCACCGAGCTCGCAAAACGCGACGGCGCCGGCAAGGGCAAGAAGTCCGAGATCACGCAGCGCCGCGGCGCGCATCACCGGCGTGCCGCCGGGTTGTGGAACGATCATCTGGGGCGCGTCGACCGTGCGCTCTGGCACTGGCAACAGGCCTGGAAGCTCGAACCGCAGCGTACCGAAGCGCTCGAGGCCGCGCGCGCGCTGTATCAATCGCTCGGCGACGAAGCGATGGTCGCCAAGCTCTATCAGGCGGAGCTCGAGGTCCTCGGCAAGCAAGGATCGCCGGCGCGCGCCGCGCAGATCCGGCTCGCGCTCGGCAAGCTCGCGTTGCGAGGCAAGAACCTCGAAGCCGCCGCGAATCACCTCGAAGAAGCCGCGCGGCTCGATCCGCAGTCGCAAGAAGTCGCCGAAGTCCTCGCCGAGGTCTACGCGAGCCCGAACTTCCGCGAGGGACAGACGCGGCACAAAGCCGGCGAGCTGTTCGTCGAGCTCGGCAAGCGGCGCCTCGCGACGCGCGACGACGCGACGGGCATCAACTACTTCCGCCGTGCCGTCGGCGTCGCGCCCGATTCCAAGGGCTCGAGCCAGGCGCTCGAGCAAGCGCTGTCGCAGTCGTCCCAATGGGACGAGCTCGAAGGCATTCTTCGCCATCGCAGCGCGGTCGTCACCGATCCCGCCGAGCGTGTCGAAGTCCTGCGGCGGCGGGCCGCGCTGTATCGCAATCAGGTCCCGAATCGCGACGGTCTGATCGAAGTCTTGATGGAGCTCGTCGCGTACGAGCCGGCCGGCAGCAAGGCGGCGCACGAGCTGCGCGAGCTGCTGCGCGAAGACCAGGAGTGGGACAAGCTGTCGAGGCTGATCGAAGCCGAGATCAACGGGCTCGGTACCGATCCGAGCACGCCGCCCGACGTGCTGGTCGCGGAGATCCTCGAACTCGCGACCGTCGCGCGCGAGCACATGGGCGATCGAGATCGCGCCGCGGAGCTGCTGCATCAGGCGCTCGGCGTGATGCCGACGCACGAAGAAGCGCTCGCGCGATACGTCGACCATTTTCGCGAGCGCCGCGATTGGCGCGGGCTCATCGATCTCTACGAGTTCGCGCTCGATAACGCGCGCGAAGCCGGCGCGGACGCCGACGATCTCGTGCGGAGGCTCGAGGAAGTCGCGCAACTTGCCGAGCTACGGCTCGGCGACATTCCGCGCGCGATCGACGCGTGGCAACGGATCGCGGAGCTCGAGCCCGGGTCCCCCAAGGTCGCCGAAGCGCTGCGCCGCCTGTCCGCGCGCTCGAAGATGTGGGAGCAGCTCGTCACGAGCCTCGAGGCCGAGGTCGCCGCCGCCGGCGATCCGGTGACGCGAACGCACACGCTCAAGAAGATGGCGCAGACGTATCGCGAGCGCCAGATCGAGCCGCGCCGCGCGATCGAGCTCTACGAGCAGATCCTCACCGAAAATCCCGATGACGACGCGACCATGAAGGCGCTCGCCGAGCTGTACGAACGCGAAGGCGACGACGTCGGCCTCGCGAACACGCTGCGGCGCCAGCTCGATCTCGACGCGGACAAGCTCGCGGCGCAGATGGCGCGCTCGGGGCGGCCGGCGGATGCGCCGAAGGAATGGCCGGTCGCGAAGCGGTCGGAGCGGCTGACCACGTTGCGCCGGCTCGCGATTCTTTACGAAACGCGGCTCGCCGATGTCGAAGGTGTCGTCTACGCGTGCGGCGCGGTGCTCGAGCTGTTGACCGGCGATCGAGACGCGCTCGAGCGCATGGAGCGCGTGCTCGAGAAGGCGGGTGATCCGCGGATCGAGCAGACGCTCGAGTATCACGCGGCGGCTTCGTCGAGCCCGGCCGAGCGCGCGAAGCTGCTCAAGCGGCTCGCGAAGCTCGCGACCGATCGACAAGACGATGTCACCGCGCTCGAGCGCTGGGAACAGACGCTGAAGGCGTCGCCCGCCGATCCCGACGCACTCGCCGCGCTCTCCGAGCTCTACGAGCGTGCGCAGCGTTGGCCAGAGCTCGCCCAGATCCTGGAGCGGCTCGATGGTGGCCGGCCGATGCCTGCGATGGGAACGCCGGAGGCGGCGGTGCGCGCGCTCGATCTCGAGCGTTACGCGGTCGTGCTCGATCGGCATCTCGACGATCCGGTCCGCGCGATCAAGGCGTGGCATCGCGTGCTCGAGCTGTCACCGCGCAACCGCGCCGCGCTCGAGGCGCTGACCCGGCTCTATCGTGCCGGCTCGAAGTGGCGTGAGCTCGCCGATGTCCTCGGCCGGCAGATTCCGCTCGTGCTGTCGTCGGGGCAACCCGATGATGTCGAGCGCGCGTCGACCGCGACGATGGAGCGAGCCGAGATCTTCGAAGAGCGTCTCGGTGCGCCTGCCGAGGCGATCAAGGTCCTCGATCAGCTGATCCGCGAGATCAACCCGAACCATCTCGAGGCGCACACGGCGTTGCGCCGACTCCACGAAGCGCGCGGTGACTTCGACGCGGCGGTGCGCATCGCCGAGCGCGAGATGTATTTGTCGCCGGAGCCCATCCGCAAGATCGCGCGCGGTCTCGAGATCGGCATGATCTGCCGCGACCGCCTCGGTAATCCGACGCGCGCCCTGCAGGCGTTCAAGCGCGTGCTCGAGCTCGATCCGGATCAAGACGAAGCCCTGTCTGCCGCGGCCGACCTGCTCGCGAAGCTCGATCGCTGGAAAGAGTACGTCGTGATGCTCGAGAGGATGCTATCCCGGCTCCCCGGCCGCGAGGCACCTGATGCGTCGAGCTCGGACGCCGAGGCCCGGCGTGGTCTCGTGCAACGGATCGCCGCCGCGACCGCGGACAAGCTCGGCGATCCGAAAGGTGCGTTCCGCTGGTGGCGCCGCGCTCACGACGAAGCCCCCGACGAGCAGACGCTCGCCGACGTGCGGCGCGCGGGCGAAGCGTACGGCCTCTGGCGCGAGCTCGCCGAGGTGTTGACCGACGAGCGCAAGCGGCTGGTCGCGGTCGGCGGCGGCTTGCCCGCGGAACCGGCGCGGTTCGTCGAGTTGTCGCGCGAGCTCGCGGCGCTCGCGGAACGCCGGCTCACCGACAAGCCACGCGCGGTCCTCGTGCTCTCCGAAGCGCTCGCCGCCGCGCCTCGCGATGGCGCGTTGCTCGGTGAGCTCGAGCGACTCGCCGCGGAGGTCGACTCGCGGATCACGTGGAAGTCGCTGCTCGATGCGTTCGAGATCGCGCTCGGCTCCGCGACGCCGGCCGAGCGCGTCGATCTGTACTTGCGACGTTCGAAGATCCTCGACGAGCGCGTCGGCGATCCGAAAGGTGCAGTCGCGGACGTCCTCGCGGCGTTCTCGTGGGCACCCGATCGCGAAGATACCCGGGCGATCCTCGCGAACCTCGCGCCCAAGGCTCGCGCCTGGAACGACGTCGTCGCGATGGATACCGCGCTGATCGAGCGGGCGCCGGCGACCGAGCGTCGGGTCGAGCTGCTCCGCCGCAAGGCGCAGATCATCGAGGATCAACTGAAGGACGCGTCGCGCGCGTTCCGCTGCTACTTGATCGCGCTACTGCTGTCGCCCGAGGACGCCGACACCGCATCGCATCTGTGGCGACTCGCGCGCGTGATCGGCAAGTATCGCGATGTCGACAAGACACCGCGCGCCGAGCCACCCGCCGCTGCGGTGCAAGGTGAATCGGCGATCGCCGAAGCGGCCGGGGCTGCGAATCGGGCCGGACCTGTGCGCACGCACGTTCCAAAGCGCCCGACGACCGAGCCGCTCGCCGACATCGATCTGACGCCGGCGAACCTCAGCGTCGGGGATACGACGCAGCCGATCGACATCAGCGAGCTCGAGGTCGCCGTCGAGCAGCAAAAGCGCTCGGGCCTTCCGGCAGCGACGCCGCCTTCGCCCGAGGGCGTGCCGGCGCATCGCGCGGGCGCCAATCCGTTCGGGACCGAGAACTCGACGATGACACTGTCGGTGAACGACATCGCGAAGATGGTCGTGCCGCCTCGCCCACCGCCCGCCACGGCGACCCGCGGCAAGCTACCGCCGCTGCCGCCGCGGCCTCCTCAGATCTCGCGGAGCCCGCGGTTGCCCGGTGCGCCACCGCCGACACCCGCACCCGCGCCTGCTCGCAAGCCGCAGGCGCCCGTGCGCCGGCCGCCACTGCCGACGTTGCCGAATCGCTCGTTCGATTCGCCGTGGGAAGAGCTCGCGGTCGCGTACGAGAGCCTGCCCGCACCGGATCCGGCCTCTCGGTTGCGCTGGCTGTATCGCGCTTCCGAAGTCTGGGAGACCGGCGGCAAAGACATCGCCCGCGCATTCGATGCGCTCGCGCGCGCATTCGCGGCCGCGAGACGCGCACCGCAAGGAGACGCCGAGGTTCGCGCGCGCCTCCATCGCATCGCGCAGGAGCACAAGGCGTGGGACCGCCTCGCCGATCTGTACGAGACCATGGCCGAGCAGGCCGAGACCGCTCACGGCGCGGCGGATCTGCTGATGGAAGTCGCGACGATTCGCGCCGAGCAGAAGCGGCCGCGCGACGCCGAAGCGCAGCTACGCCGGATCCTCGGTATGTTGCCGAACGACGCGACGGCGCGCGCCCGGCTCGAAGATTTCTACAAGTCGGAAGGCCGCTGGGTCGAGCTCGCGGCCTCTCTCGAGGAACGCACGGATCCGCGGCTCGGAACCGCGGCGCCCGAGGCCGAGCGCCCGCAGCTGCTGCGCGATCTCGCGACGATCTACACGGATCGGCTGCAGCGTCCGCATGACGCGATCGACGCATTCGAGCGGCTGCGAACGTTGTCTCCGGCCGACATCTCGATCTTGATGAAGCTCTCCGAGCTCTACGCCGCGGTCGCGCGGTGGAGCAAGGTCATCGAGACGCTCGGGCGCGTCGGCGAGATCGCGGAGGGTAGCGACGAGGCGCGGCACGCACTGCGTACGATCGCTCGGATCTACCAGCGCGAGCTCGAGCTGCCGGAGCGCGCGATCGACGCGTACAACCAGCTCGTCTCGACCTGGCCCGACGACGGTGATGCGTGGGCGGCGCTCGATGCGCTGTATCAGACGCAGGCGAAGTGGACCGAGCTCGGCGATGTGTTGCGGCGACGCGCGGCGCTGTCTCGCGATCCCGCCGAGCGCGCGCAACTCCTGTCGCGACGTGCCGGGGTGCTGATGGACCGCCTCGATGCGCCTGAAGAAGCGGCCGCCGCGTTGCGCCACGCGCGCACCGTCGCCCCCGACGATCCGGCGCTCGCAGATCAACTCGTCACCGCGCTGACGAAGGCCGGTCGCGAGCGTGAAGCGGCCGCGATCCTCGAAGGTCGAATCGAAGACGCCGCGACTGGAACCGGTTCCAAGGGCGAGCTCGCGGCGTTACACATCCGGCTGGGTCAGCTGCGCCTCGACAAGCTCGGCGATCGGATCGGCGCGCGGGCCGCGATCGAGCAAGCACTGACCCTGGTTCCCGAGCACCCGACGGCACTCGGCGTGCTGGCCGCGCTCGCGTCTCCCGACGAAGATCCGCGCGCATTTGCGACCGCGAAGTGGCGCGAAGCGGAGAGCGCGATCGATGACGACGCGAAGCTCGCGGCACTGATGGCCGCCGGCGAGGTGCTCGAACAACGCGTCGGCGATCTGCCGGGCGCACAAGCGGCGTACGAGCGCGTGCTCGCGCTGCGCCCGTATCATGCAGAGGCGACCTGGGCACTCGCCGGGCTGTCCGAGAAGCACGGCGATCCCGAAGCAGCCGTGCGCCTCCTCGAGAAGAAGCTCGAAGACGAGACGCTGACCCCGCCGGAGAAGGCTCGCCTGCTCACCCAGCTCGCCGCGCTGTCGCGCAAGGCCGGCGTCGAGCCTGCCTCCGAGCGCCGGCTGCTCGAAGCGCTCGGCACGGTGCCCGATCACATTCCGGCGATCATCGCGCTCGCCGATTTCTACGCCGAATCCGAGCGCTGGCATGATCTCGAGTCGTTCCTCCGCGAGATCCTCGACGGCACGACGCTCGCGTCCGCGGCTCCCGCGCTGGTCGCCGACTGTCATCGCCGCCTCGCGACCGCGCACGAGAAGCTCGGCCGCGACGAAGAGGCGCACCAGACGCTGGTCGCCGCGGATCGCCTGCACCGCGGCCACCTGCTGATCAAGCTCGCGCTCGGCGAGAACCGCTACAAGGCGCGGCGCTGGCGCGAGGCCGCTCTGCACCTCTCGCCGCTGGCGACCCACGAAGACGCCGCGCGATATCCGACCGAGGTCGCGCAAGGCCTCTACCACGCGGCGCTCGCGGAGATTCGCTCGCTACGTCCCGAGAAAGCGGCAGCGCTGTATCAGCGCGCGCTCGAGCTCAAGCCGAGCTATGCCCCCGCGCTGCAAGCGCTCGCCGAGATCGCGATGGAGCAAGGCGATCATCGCAAGGCGGCCGATCTGTTGACGCGTCAGGCGACCGCGACCGAAGAGCCCTCCGAGCGGCTTCGCTTGTTCGAAGCGCTCGGCGACATGGCGCGCATGATGTTGCAAGACGAGGAGCGCGCGCGAACTTGCTATGCGGCGGCCCTCGATGCCGCGCAGCCGCTCGACGCGAAGCACATGCCGCTCATGGAGAAGTTGCTCGAGCGCCAGGCGCTCGCCGGCGATCACGCGGGCTCGGCGCGTACCGCGGAGCTGATGGCCGCCTTCGGCGCGACAGCCGCCGACCGTGCCTCGCGCCATCTCCGTGCGGCTCACGACTACTTGACGGCCAACGACCGCGTGCGAGCCCGGGCGGCCGCGGAGCGCGCGGTCGAAAACGATCCGTACGATGTCGAGGCCGTCGATCTCGGGTCGCAGCTCGCGATCGAACAAGGTGATGTCGAGTCGGCGTCGAACATGCTGACTCGCCTGCTCACCGCCAAGGATGATCGATTTGGTGCCGCCTCCGCCGCGCATCGAGCGCTGCTGTCGTATCGCCTCGGCCACGCCCGCACGACGCGCGGCGATCTGCGCCAAGCGTTACCGGCGCTCGAACGTGCGATCGCGATCGCACCGGAGTCCGACGGCGCCGTCGCCGCTCGCCGCGTGCTCGTCGAGCTCGCGAAGCAAGGCGACGACCCGAACCAACCTGCGCGCCGCGACTCGCTGCTCGCACACCTCGCCGCGATCACCGCGGCCACCGGCGTGCTCGCCGATCTCGTGATGTGGGCCGACGAGCTGCGCCGTCAGAACAAGCTCGACGGAGCACGTGCAGCGCTCGAGCTCGCGATCGCGTGCGGTCACACCGCCGACGTGCACCAGAGCGCGTTCCTGTCGGTCAACAAGCCCTACGCGATGCGCGACGACGAGTCGTATCGCGGAGCCGTCGAGCCCGCCGAGCACAGCTTGCTCTCGGGTCCGGATGATCCATCGCTTGCCGCGATCGCGACGACGCTCGCCGAAGCGGCGGCGCTGCTGTGGCCTTCACTCGAGGAGATGTTCGCGCGCTCTGGCTGCGCCGGCGCTCGCCGCCTCGCCGCGAGCTCGCACGCTCCCGCGGTCGCGATGTTCCCGCGCCTGACCACGGCGCTCGGCACCGGCGCGATCATGCTCTATCAGCGCGATGAGGGCCCCGACATCACCGTGATCGCCGCGGCGACACCAGTGATCGTCCTCGGCCCGCGCTTCGCGTCCGAGACCCCGACGGCCGCGCCCGGCGAGATTCGCGCGTTGCTCGCGCGCGCGGTCGAGCTCACGCGTCCCGAGCACGTCGTATTCGCCGGCCTGCCGGGTCCCGATGCGACGCGCCTCGTCACGTCGGTCGCGAGGTTGTTCGGATCCGCTCCCTTGCGCGAGGCGGTCTCCGCGCTGATCGCCGATGAAGACGTCCAGCGCGCGCACGACGAGATCGTCAAGGCCGCACTGCCGGTCAAGCTCCGCTCGCGCCTCGAGCAGCTCCTGCAGGCCCTCCCGCCGTCCGCACTCGACAACGCGCGCTATCTCGCCGGATGTCACCGCACCGCGGATCGCGCCGCCCTGCTCGTCGGCGGCGACCCGGCCGCGATCGTGGCAAATGCGAGAGCGCGCGGCGATACGCTCGAGCACTTGATCCGCGCGGTCGGCGATCCGCGGTGGTTGCCGCTCCGTCAAAAGCTCGGCGTCGGCATTCGCTGACGGCCGCTCTGGGGTTTATAGTCGGGGCCGATGTACCTCGGTATCGTCAAGGGCACGATCGTCGCCGAACGCAAGTCGGCGGGGCTCGAGGGCAAGAAGATCATGCTCGTGCAGCCGGTCGACGAACACAAGAACCCGATCGGCGACATGCAAGGCGCGATCGACACCGTCCAAGCCGGCGTCGGGGACTTCGTCTACCTCGTCGGCTCGCGCGAGGCCGCGCTCGCATGCGATCCGTGGTTCGTCCCGGTCGATGCAGCGATCGTCGGCATCGTCGACGGCGTCGATGCCGGAGCTCGGCGCGTATGAAGTGCTGTCGCGTGGTCGGGCCGATGTGGGCTTCGGTGAAACATCCGGCCTATGCCGGTCGATCTCTGTTCGTCGTGCAACCACTCGACGAGGCCGGCCAGGATGCCGGCGCGAGCTTCGTCGCGGTCGACAGCGTGCAAGCGGGCGTCGGCGACAAGGTCATCGTGCTGACCGAAGGTAACGGGGTTCGCCAGATCTTGAAGGCCGGAGACATCGTCCCGATCCGATCGATCATCGTCGGCATCGTCGATCAGGTAACGACCGCGTGAAGCAGCTCCGCGTTCAGGTCGCCGACGTCTCGCGGCATCTTCACGCCGCCGGCTGGTGCGCGAACCACGACGGCAACGTCACCGTGCGCGACGGCAACCGGTTCATCGCGACGCCGACGGCCACGAGCAAGCGCCTGATCGCCGAGAAGGATCTGATCGAGCTCGATGCCAAGGGGCATGTCACCGGCTCCGGAAAAGTCTTCGGCGAGATCGGCCTGCACCTGGCCGTTTACGAACGCCGCCCCGATGTCGGCGCGGTCGTCCACGCGCACCCGCCTTACGCGACCGCCATCGCGGCGAGCCGCAACAACCCCATCGAGCGCCCGTTCATCGCCGAAGCCGTCGTCTCGCTCGGCCCCGTGATTCCCAAGCTGCCGTACGCGCCGCCTGGAGATCCCGCGAAAGCCGCGCTCGCGCCGTGGTGCGAGCTCGTCGATGCCGTGATCCTCGGCAACCACGGGGTGATCGCGTGGGGCAAAGACTGCGAAACGGCGCTGCTGCGGCTCGAGCTCGTCGAGCACCTCGCGAAGATCGCGGTCGCCGCTGCTGCACTCGGCGGCATCGAGCCCCTGCCCGACAGCGCGATCCAGGCGCTGCTCGCGGCTCGTGCGAAAGCGAACATCGGCCGCGCGGCAGATCGCGCCGTCGAGACCGCCGCTCAGCTCCTCGGTCGACCGCTCGAGGGAAAGCCCGTCGTCGCCTGCGCGCCGGCCCCGCACTCGAACGTGCCGACGATCTACCACAACGCGCTCACACCCCACGACGGAAAGCCGAATAATCTCGCCGATGTCGTGCGTGAAGAGATCGTCCGCGCACTCCGCAGGCCGTAACCTCCCGCCGCCGCCGGCGTAGCTCGTCCATGCGCGCTTGGTTTCTCGGCAGCGTCCTGATCCTTGGTTGTGCGACCGCGAGCGGGGACACGCGCGCGGACGAAGGCCCGATCGTGATCGAGCTGTTCACCTCGCAGGGCTGCAGCTCGTGCCCCCCCGCCGATGCGCTGCTCGGCAAGCTCGCGCGCGCGGGGGAGCTCGGTGGCCGCAAGCTCGCCGCCATGTCGTTTCACGTCGACTACTGGGACGACCTCGGGTGGGCCGATCCGTATGCATCGCCGCAGTGGACCAAGCGCCAGCAACGCTACGCGCAAGCGCTCGGCGACAATGTCTACACGCCCGAGCTCGTCGTCGCGGGATCCGCCGGCGTCGTGGGTTCGCAGGCGGCACGCGTGACGCAGCTGATCGCGTCCGCGCCACGCCAGCTCGCGGTGACCGCCAACGCGACGTGGACCACGACGCAAGCCGTATTCACCGCGACCGCGCCGGCGGACGCCGACGTGTTCATCGCGGTCTACGAAGAAACCACGCGCACGAAGGTCACGCGGGGCGAAAACTCCGGCGAGACCCTCGGCAGCGATCGCGTCGTGCGACGACTCGAACGCGTCGCGGAGGCCGGCAAGACCGGTACGCTCGAGGTCGCACTCGATCCGCGCTGGAAAGCCGGCGGCGCCGTCGCCTTCGCGCAGCGTTCGGATCGGCGAATCACCGGTGCGACCGTGCTCGTTCGCTAACCTCGCGACCCCTAAGGTGGCTACTCGGGTTGCTCACAGCGTTGCGACGTTCGGGCAGCGTGGTGTAAGCGGTGGTCGTTCGAAACGTCAACGGTCCGTGAGCGCCGCTCTGGTACAACCGTCCGCACCATGCGAGCCGTTGCCCTCACGCTCTCGATCGCGCTCCTGTCTGGTTGCTTCCCCCACGACGCGCACAAGCGAACGCTCGCTCAGCTCGGCGAGGGTGGCTCGATCTTGGCGGGCGTCGCGATCGAAGCGGTGATCAACAGCGGCGCTGATTGCGATCAGATGGGACCGGTCGCGAGCCCGGACAGCAGCTGCAGAAACAAGGCGGCCATCTTCGGTGATGTGGGTCTCGGGCTGATCCTGGCCGGCCTCGTCGGTTTCCTCGCGACGATCTCGACCGCCGAGGACGAGAAGGTCGCTCCCGCGATCGACATCAAGGCCGACGCCAAGACCGAAGACAAGACGCCACTGAAGCTCCCGCCCGGCGTCAAGGGCAACGCGGTCGCGACGCCTGCGAACTAACGGCCTCTCCGCCGAAACCTCGCGCCTGGCGACTTGGGTTCAGTTCCTCAGATCGCGCCGGACTTGCGGCCGACCTTGCGGCCCTTGCGCTCGCAGATCTTGCTGCCGTCGAACACCGGCACGTGCTTCGCCCACGCGTGGCTCGTCTGGCTGCCCGAGAGCCCCAGGAAGTACGCCTTGCGCCCGACAAACAGGTCGATCTTGTTGCCCGCAAACCCACCCGTGTCGTCCGCGACGACGCAACCATCGTGGACGTAACCGCCCCACGGCTCGCGACCTGGCATCCGTCGCCCTTCGAGGAGCGGCACGTAGAGTAGGCTGCCGAGCTTGACGACTTTCGGATCGACCGCGACGGTCCGGAACGGCTGCAGGGGGCGACCGGTGCCGGCATTGCCCCACTGATTCGAAGTCACTTTGAAGCACGGCGAGTGCTCGCACTTGCAGTGAGGCCCCCAAATATTGAGGACGCGTCCATCGCGCAGCTTGCCCGTGCCCTGGAGGGCGAGCTGTGAAGCGAAATCGCGGGTGACGTCGGAGATCGGTTGGCAGGTATCCGGCTCGTACAGCGTGACCAGATCCCCCGGTGTCACCGAAGCCAGCTCGGTCGTGTTGTCATTCGCCGCAGGCTTCGCCGGGATCTCGTCCTCGCCGATCATGTAATAGAACGTGATCGTGAAATGGCCGATCGCGGCCGGCTCGGTCTCGGGCGTTGGCTCGAGCCGCGAGACCAGCTCGCTCGCGCTCGGAGGAGCGGGTGGAGGCGGCGGACTGGGCGTGCTCGCCGATTCGCAGCCGATCGCCAAGATCATCGGCGCGATGCCTTTGATTCCATTAATGATTCTGCTCACGAGATCGGCGACGTAGCGTGCGCCGGCCCGCACGATCTCGAACAGATCGAGCCCCAGCGCGGGTGCGCAAATACGATCGGGCTGCGGCTCGGACATCATGGCTTCTGCGACGACAATCGTCGCTAGCTGCCGAGCTTAGATCCGGTCTTCCGGAGTAAGTCGCCACCTCAGCGGAAATCTCCGTGAGATGTGAGAATCAGCCTCAGAACCGGGCTTGGAGGGTCGCGTTCAAACCGAGCTGGTTGAAGTTCGCGAACTGGTACTGGAACGGCGCGTCCGCGGCGGTCCGCAGGTAACGCGTCGTGTTCGGATCGTAGCTGTAGAACATCTCGAACAGCGCCGAGTAGATCCGTCCGAAGTTCAGCTTGATAGAACCCTTGAGCGCGAACTGGGTCGCAACGGTGCACGGCTTGCCGTTACAGGCCGCCGGCAAGATCGTGATGATCGTGTCGATGTTGTTGTTGCGGATGACCGCGGTCTGACTGCCCGCGATCGAGGTCGAGCCGCCCGGGATCGAAGCCGGAGACTCGAGGCTGGCCGGGACATCGATGCCCGCGATCAGGCCGACCGTCACGAAGTCATTCCAATTCTTGTCGGCGCCGACGGCGGCGAAGAAGTCCGGGTGGACTTTATAGTCCTTCGGGAAGTCCTCGTAGGTCGGCAGGCTCGGCACGGAGTGCAGCACGAACGCGAGATCGCGAAAGCTGGCGTCGAAGCGGAGCCGGACGCGGTCGACCGTCATGCGCACGTTGATGTCACCGGCCTTGCCGTACTGGATCTTCGTCGAGCCTGTCTTCTCCGGATCCTTGAGCGTCTGGCCGATAGTCGTGATCTCGCTCATCACGAGCCACGAAACGCCGCCCGGGTACTTCACCGGATCGAACAGGCCGCTGACGCGCTCGTTGTTGTTCTTGAACAGGCGGTAGTCGACCGATGACTGAACCGGCATGCCCTTGTGGATCGCGATCTGCGCCGAGCCGCCGAACAGCTGGACCTTCTGATCGTTGACGTCGACGAGCTGGTTGTAGCCGCGATCGAAGTAACCACCGTTGACCTCGATCCGCACCATCGAGGTCGGATCGATGCCGGCGCCGGCTAGAAACGCGAGGGCCGACCGCTGCTCGGCCGTCCGCGTATCGAGAATGATCGCGCTCTTGGCGCCCGCGAAAACGTACGCGTTACCGGTGTCGTATTGAACCTTCATGCCCGGCGTCGCCGATTGAGCGCGGCCGTATTCGGGATCGCCGCCCCACGACAGGCGATAGCTGTAGCCGAGCCGGAAGCGATCGGCCGACACGGGGAACACCGTCAGGCTGAGGCGCGTCGGGTCCTTGTGCGTCGGATCTTTCCAGTTCGACAGCGTGATGTAGCTGCCGTCGTCGGACAGGGCGATGTTGTTGCCGGAGAGCTCGTTGATGCGGAACACGAAGCCGGCTTCGGCCTGGAAGTGGCCTCTGCGGAAGTCGCGGTACATCACCGCGTGCGACAGGGTCTCGAACCCGCTATAGCGC
The DNA here is from genome assembly GCA_028287115.1 of Myxococcales bacterium. Lineage (GTDB taxonomy): Bacteria > Myxococcota_A > Polyangia > Haliangiales > Haliangiaceae > JABFXX01. The sequence continues at coordinate 5,165 of JAQBQF010000256.1, read as the reverse complement.
GTGTCGTAGTTGTCGAAGAACAACACGCCGAGCGAGTTCGGTACGCCGAACCGCCAGCCCGGCACGCTCGGGATCGTCTCGCCCGGCTTCACGAGGATGTTCTCGTTCGTCACCGTGAACGCGAGACGGGTGTCCATGAAGCCACTCGAGCCGCTGATGTCGTCCGACGATGGCGCCGCGGGCTGCGCGTCCTTGTCGCTCTGTTCGCGCGCGGCGCGATCGGCCGCGTCTTTGACGGCTCGCTCGTTGAGCAGCTTCGCGACCTCGCGATCGACCATCTCGCGAAGGTGCGGATCGTCGTCGGTGGCACTGCCGGATCCGGAGCCGGTGCCGGTCGCTGACGGCGGCGGCTCGGAAGGCTGCGCCAGCGCGACGCTAGAGACACCGAGCAGGGCCGCGAGCAAGGAGACGCCCGCGATGGAGCGAGTCAGCGAACGCTGGCGAGACGAGCCGGAGATGGAGCGAGCCAGCGAAGGCTGGCGAGACGGAAGAGATAGAATGCGCATGAACCGTTCCTAGAGAGCTAAGGGACCGTGATATCTGCCATCGAGCGCGGGTAGATGATCCAGACGTTGAAACCGGGGAGCATGATCGGCCGCAGCACACCGACGATTCTCGGCAGCGTCTTTCCGACGATGGTCGCCGGATCGAGGTCGAGCGAGGCGTTGCTGATCACGTTGAGGACGCGCTTGTTGGACTTGCAGTTGCCGCCGATGCCCGCGGGATCGACCTTCCACTGCTTGAACGTCATGTAGTCGCTGTCGAGATCGCAAACCTTGGCGTTATCGAGCTCGATCGCGGCCGACTGGTGGCGCTTGAAGTTGATCGGATTGAGGAACCAGTCGGTGGCCGCCGCGTTGGAAGCATCGACCTTCACGGGCACCGGCTCGCATGCCAAACAGATGGCCGGAAGACCCGTCACGAAGGTCTGCGGGAAACCGACCTCGATCAGCCCGTCGAAGTTCGTGATGCCACCGGCAAACCCATCGACGATCTGACCTTCGTTGAGGAACCGCTTGTTTTGATCCTGCGGTGCACTGTACGAGAACACATCGATGGAGTCGTACGCCTGCGACGTGCACGGCGGGCTGCCGTTGTTGTCGGCGCACTGGACGTCGGCGAGCGTGTAGCCCTGTGCGAATCGCGAGGTGATCACCAGGCGGCCACGCGCGCCATACCGTGTGATCTGGACGCTGACATTCTTGTTCTCGAGCGGCGAGTTGGTCAGCGCGTTCAGCGCCGCCTCGGACGCGGGCGTCTGAATATCGGAGATGTACGGATCGCGGTACCACAGCGTCGGCGACACACCGGTCGCGTAGGTCGCCGTCGCGTCGGCGCTATCGTCGAACCAGACCGTGGTCGGCCCGAACACCGGCGGCAGCGTGGCCGATACCGTGCCTTTTCCGGCGACCATGTTGACCACGGCGAACGGCGTGCCGCCGAAGTACGGCGTCAGCGTGCCGAGGTAGCTGACATAGGCCTGCAGCGGATTCGTGAAGGTCGTGTCGATCTTGCCGTCGGCGTCGTACGCGGTGATCGTGAAGGACACGGCGCGCGCTCCGTCGGCGAGCCGGTTCGTGATCGAGCCCGGGTCGGCGGGTAACGTCAGCTCGACCTTGAGCGACTGCGTGCCCGTGATCGGACCGTTGTGATCGACGCAAGCCGTGGCGGCGAGCGCGACGAGGAGGATGGCGCGCATCATTGGGACACCGGCCTGATCCGGCCGTCGTGCGCCTCGAGCGTCTCGTCCAGGCAGCCGATCTTTCCAAATTCGTCGTACACGTATCTCCCCTGAGGATCCGCCGCGTCCTTGATGCACTTCGTCGGATCGTCGTTACAGATCGACTGTCCGCGCGCCGGGCATGTGGCGGACTGGTTGTTGAGGAACACGGTGAGCGCGTTGCGCAGAGAGACACCGGTGTCCTGTTGTGACGTGTTGTTCTTGAGCACGATGAAGCCGGAGCCGCCCTGTGCGATGTAGTTGTTGACGGCGGCGCGATAGAGACCGTTCGTCTGCAGGGGCACGCACGCATTCGGACCGGAGATGTTGGCGATCGGCCCGTCGGAGTTGACCATTCCTGTCGTCGGGTCCTTGCGGCACGAATCGCCGATGTAGATGTTCGCGGCGCATGCGGTCTGGTAGCAGGCGTGCGTCGCGAGATCGCAGCGATCGGCCACCGCGCTAACGCTGAGCGCCGGGTCGCTCGGGTTGCAAGTCGCGTCGGCCTCCGCCTGGGTTGCGCCATCGCAACGGATGCCCGCGTTATTCGGATCGAGGACATTACAGCGACACGGCTTGGTGCCGAGGTCCGGCTCGTCGCAGGTGTTCGCTGCCGCCGGATTGTCGCGGCACACCATGTCGAACGTGATGCCGGCGGCCTGTAGCTGCGATTGGCAGCCGCGCGTCGCGGATTTGGCGGCGACGAAGTCGAGCGTTCTCCGGACTTCCTGACCGGCCAGGAAGATCACGACGATCGTGTTCTCGAACGGGAACACGTTGAACATCTGCTCGTTCGTCAGCGAGCCGGGCTCGAAGTCGGCGCGGATACCGAGCGAGTTCGTAAACGCGAACTGGGCGTCGACGCCCTGCTGCACCTGCATCGCGCGCGCGACGAGGTTACCGAGCTGCGAGTCGCCGCCCGACGCATCGACGCGGGCGATCTTGCCCTTGGCGACGGCCGCATTGGAGGCGACGTACGCGAACACGCCGTTGAGGTTGATGTCCTGGTTGAGCTTCACCGAGTACGGCCACAGCAGATTCGCGATGTCCGGATCGTCGGCGATGAACTTCGGATCGTTCGCCGGGTAGGTCGCCACCGGCTGGTTCACGTAGGCGAACGAGACGATCCGGCTGCGGTTCTCGGGATCGGCGTTGTTACTGCCCTTGTGGATCACGAGATCGAGCCGGCCGACGTACTTCGCGAAGGCGCCCGAGTGAACGAGCACGGTGCTGCAGTCGTGCGTCTTGCAGTACACGGCCTGATCGTGGTTCGGGAGCAGCTTCGGGGGATTCGTGACGATGTGCAGGTGGCCGCCGAGGATCAGATCGACACCCTCGACCGCGAGCGACGAGTTGGGATCCGACACCTCCGACGACGACAGCCCTTCATCATTGTCGAGGCCGAGGTGGCTGACGACGATGATCACGTCGACCTGCGGCCGCAAGAATCCGACCCACTGGGTCAGCACCTGGAGGTTATTGATCGGGCGAAAGCCAAGCGAGTTGCCGCCGTAGAAGGTGCCGAGCAGCGTGTCCTGATTGGCCATGCCGATCACGCCGATCCGGATTCCTTTGATGTCGTAGATCTCGTACGGCTTGACGACGTCCTTGAGCGAACGCGCCTGGGGATTGACCGAGTCATCCCAGAGATAGTTCGCGACGAGGTGCGGGAACTGCGACCAGTTGTCGAGCATCGTGAACAGCTGGTTCGAGCCGAGATCGAACTCGTGATTACCGAGCACCTCCCCGTCCATGCCCGCGAGCGAGAGCGCGCGAATTTCGGGCTCGCCCTTGAACTCGTTGAACACGGGCGCGCCTTCCCACGCGTCTCCCGAGTCGAGCCAGATCGATCGATTGGTGGTGTCGCGGATCCGCTTCACCAGCGTCGCGATCCGCGCGATCCCGCCGTACGGTCCGTTACCGGGCAGCAGGCCGTAGTCCTGATCGAACTTATTCGGGACGAAGTGGTAGGGAAACAACCTCGAGTGAATGTCCGAGGTGTGGATGACGGTCAGACGGACGTCTTGACCGACGAGATTTGGTTGCGGGCGGTCGACCGTGCAGCTTGCAAGGCAAGCCACGGCCGCAACACCCAAGACGGCCTGACGCATTGGCGGAGGGTAATAACCGGGGTGGCCGGTTTTCAGCAAGAGCAATTGATGTGCTCTACTGCGCACCGGAATGCCCCGCGCAAAGATCGTTTGCACTCTCGGGCCGGCGTCATCGACACCGGAGCGCATCGGCGAATTGATCGATGCTGGCATGAATGTCGCGCGGCTGAATTTTTCGCACGGCAGTCACGAAGATCACGCAAGGATGTTGCAAATCGTTCGGGCCGAGGCGGATCGCCGCGGCAAGGCGATCGCGGCACTCCTCGATCTACAAGGACCGAAGATTCGTGTTGGTAGATTCGCGACCGGTCAGATCGAGCTACGCGCGGGCGCCGAGTTCACGATCACGACGGACACGAGCGTGATCGGCGACGAGAAGCGGGTCTCGACCGTGTACTCGCAGTTGCCGCTCGACGTCCGTCCCGGCGACCAGATCCTGCTCGACGACGGCTATCTCGCGCTCGCGGTGACCGATGTCCGCAACCACGAGGTCAAGACCGTCGTGATCACGGGCGGCATCCTCAAGAACAACAAAGGTATCAACCTGCCCGGCGTCGAGGTGTCCGCGCCGGCGCTGTCCGAGAAGGACCGGATCGATATCGGCTTCGCGCTCCGCTACGGCGTCGATTACGTCGCGCTCTCGTTCGTTCGCCGGCCCGAGGACGTGATCGAGGCGAAGCGGCTGCTCACGGTCGATCAGGTGTCGATCCCGGTGATCGCGAAGATCGAGAAGCCGCAGGCGCTCGAGCGGCTGGGCGACATCATCGATGCCTCCGACGGCGTGATGGTCGCGCGCGGCGATCTCGGCGTCGAGCTTGGCCCCGAGAAGGTCCCGCTGTGGCAGAAGCGGATCATCGAGGAGACCAACAAGCGCGGCAAGATCGTGATCACCGCGACCCAGATGCTCGAGTCGATGATCACGCAAGCGCGGCCGACGCGCGCAGAAGCCTCTGACGTCGCGAACGCGGTGCTCGATGCGACCGATGCACTGATGCTGTCGGGCGAGACGGCATCCGGTGATCACCCGGTCGAAGCGGTCCGGACGATGGCGCGGATCATCGACGAGATCGAGAAGAGCGCCTACTACCACGCGAACACGGTCGTCCCGGACATTCAGCTCGCGGTCTCGACCAACGCGATCGCGCACGCCGCCGTGATCGCGGCCAAGGCGATGAAGCTAAAGACGATCGTCTCGGTCTCGGATTCGGGCGGCGCCGGCCGGCTGATCAGCGAATACAGGCCCGAGCAAAACATCATCTGCCTCACCACCAACGAGGTGACGTTTCGCCGGCTGGCGCTGGTCTGGGGCGTGACTCCGGTGCTGATCGGGCCGT
>JAQBQF010000211.1 GCA_028287115.1 Myxococcales bacterium | reverse complement strand
GTCGGTGGTCGCCGCACCGACGGCCGAGCACACTCGCCTCGGCGTCAGTGTCACGATCGCGGGCGGCGCGACGCCCGAAACGCAAACCCTCCGCGAGGTCGGAGATGTCTCGGGAGAGACCACGAAGGGCCTCAAAGCAAGCCTCGACGGCAAGCCGGTCGAGCCGTTCGCACTCGTCGATGTCGAGGCTCGCGAGCACGTGCTCGCGGTCAGCGCTGATGGCTACTTCTCGGTCGAGAAGACAGCGACGGCGGTCACCGGGCAATCACAGCTCATCGAGGTCGAGCTCAAGCCGAAACCGGCCAAGCTCGTCATCAACACCGACGCTGGTGCCGACCTCGCGATCGATGGCCGCCCCGCGAGCTCGCCGGTCGAGCTTGCCGCCGGCCGGCACCTGCTCGCGATCGTGCATCGCGGGCGCGAACCTTACGTGCGTGACGTCACCGTGACGCGCGGGCAGGAGCTCACGATGAGCGCGCCTCTCGTGAAGACTTCAAGACGCCGCGCGGTGCCTTGGGTGCTCGGAGGCGCCGGCATCGCCGCGGCAGGTGCGATCGCAACCGGCGTGCTCGCGATCGTGCACGATGATCGCGCTTCGAAGCTTCGCGATCAGATCGGGACGGGCAACCAAGCGACCAGCGTTGCCGATCAATACGACAGCGAGGTCCGATCGCGCGATCACTTCGTGACGGCGACCTGGATCCTCGGTGGCGCGGCCGTTGCTGCGACGGCCGTCGCGGCCGGTCTTTACGGGTTCGATACGCCCCAGCCCAGCGAACGGTTGCTCGTTCCCACGGCGTCATCGACCGGCGCCGGCCTCAGCTTCGTCGGGCGATTCTAGTCTTGGCTCGGGCCGCAACTGCCGCTATAAGCAGCCCCTATGGGTTCGACAGGGAAGCGGCTTGCAGCGGTAGCGACGACTCTCTCCTTCGAGAAGTTCTGGCAATGGCTCGGAGGCCACGCCAACTGCCTGCTCCGCGCGGGAACCCCTGAGGTGGTCCTGCTCGATCACGAGGATTTTCACTGGACGCTGATCACCGAGGACGAGCACACGCTGGTGGTCCAGCTCGCGCGCGCGAAGGATCTGATTGGCGAGCTCCTCGTGTTCCCTGCCGAGATCGCGTACGTCCAGGTCGAGCCCACCGAGACCGAAGGCGAGTGGCTGTTCGAGTGCATCATCGATAACGAGAAGGCCCGCGAGGTCGCTTATCACTTCGTGATGGCGCACGAGTACGACGACGGCGAGCATCGCCGCGAGGAGAAGTGGACGCACTGACGTCCGCTCCCGCGTGGATCCGCGCCACTCAGCGCTACGCTGGGTGATGAAGTACGAAGCACTCCTCGCAGATCTCAGTGCCTCGCGTGACGGCCTACTCGCGCTGTGGGCGGCCAACTTGCACGTGCGCGGCGATCTCGACGCCAAGCTTCGGTGGTTCTACTGCGATAGCCCGACGGGACCGGGGCAGGCCTTCCTACTTCATGACGAGAACGGCGTCGCGGTCGGCTGCGCTGGTATCGGTGTACGGACGATCGTGCATCGCCATCGCAACATGCGAGCCGCGCTGTTCGCCGATCTTGCCGTCGATCGCGGTCATCGATCGGGATATCCGGCGCTCGGGCTTGGCCGCGCGGTCATAGGCCACGCGAGCTCGACGTTTGATCTCGTGTATGGCTTTCCAAATGGCAGGGCGCTGGCCGTGTACCGCCGCGGCGGGTGTCAGGAGCTCGGGGTCATGCAGCGCTACGTGCGCGTCCTCCGGATGCGCGGCTATCTCGATCGCACGTCGGTCCCGGCCGCCGTCGCGGTCCCGGTTGCGATGTTCGCCGATTTCGGTCTGTCGGCGATGGCGAAGCTCGGGGCCCAACGCGCGCCGAAGCAGCTCGACATCCAGTGGATGACCGACTTCGATTTCCGCTTCGATCGGTTGAACCTCAAAGCCCGGACGAAGCACGCGCTCTACGGCGATCGGCGTTCGACGTTCTTGCGGTGGCGGTTCGTGCGCAATCCGTCCGACCGCTACCGGATCGCGGCGCTCGTCGATCGCCAGACCGACGTCCTCCGAGGTTATGCGGTGGTCAACTTCGTCGAAGGGACCGCCGAGCTTGCGGACCTGTTCGCGGCGGATGACGCGGATCTCGACTCGTTGCTGCGACTGCTCGTTCCGGTGCTCGATCAGCTCGGCTGCTCTGCGGTGAGCTTCCGCTTCCTCGGCGCGTCCCACATCCCGAAGCTCCTCGCGCGCCACGGGTTCCGGCCTCGAGGTGTCGGACGCTCGGTGATCGTCGGCGCAGGCACGGCCGACATCGATCCTGCGACGCTCCTCGATACCGAGTCCTGGTATCTGACCGACCTCGACGAAGACGTCTAACCGATCAACAGCGGCGGCGAATGGAGATATCGCGCCGCCGCGCGCTTTGCTTCGATGTCGCGGTAGACGCGGGTGACTTGCTCCGGGGTCAGGCCGAGCGCCTCGGCCGCGTGCGCCGCGGGCACGTCGTGATCGACGGCGTAGAGGCAGGCGTCCATCAGATCGTAAGGCAGGGAGAAGTAGAACTCCTCTTGCGACTGCGGCAGCGAATACGTATCGGCAGTCGGCGGCCGGGTCCGGATCTCTTCCGGAATCCCGAGCCACTCGGCGAGTTGATAGACCTGCGTCTTGTAGAGGTGCGCGATCGGCTTCACGTCGGCGGCGCCATCGCCGTTCTTGACGAAGAAACCCTGGTCATACTCGAGCAGGTTCGGCGTGCCGGCGACCGCATAGCCGAGTCGATCCGCATGAAAGTACTCGAGCATCTTGCGAACGCGCTGCTTGAAGTTCGTTGCGGCGACGACCTCGAGATAGACCTCCGGTGACATGCGCGCCTGGATCTGCTCGCCGTCCGGAGATCGCACCACGACGGAGAACAAGCGCAGGCGCTCGCTGTCGATCAGGCTCGGCAGCACGATCTTGCAGCGCCATCCCTTGCCATAACGCGGGATCGCCCTGCGGATCGCTTCGTCGCGTCGCGCGTAGCACCGCGCACCTTCGAGGATCGGAGAGATCGGTTCATCGACGGTCGCGATGCCGAGGTGCTCGGCGACGAGGCGGCCGAGCCGGATCGTATCGGCCGACGACTCGGCCTCGTTCATGAACAAGCCGAGCACGCGCTCCTTGCCGAGGGCGCGCACGCAGAGTGCGGCGACCACGCTCGAGTCGACACCGCCGGACAGGCCGACGACCGCACCGCGCCGCCGCAGGCGGCCGAGCACGGTCTCCGAGAGCGAGGCTTGCAAGCGCGCGATCACCTCGGGCAGCGCGTCGGGTGCAAGCCGCACGGACTGTTTCGAGAACATCGTCACTGCCGCTTTCGTGCGATGAAGGCGACGACCTTGCCGATCGAATCGAAGTTGTCCGGCACGAGGTCTTCGTCGGTGACCGAGATCCCGAATGCCTCCTCGACAAATTCGACGAGCTCGAGGACCCCGGTCGAATCGAGGATTCCGGTGGTCAAGAACGAGACAGAATCGTCGAGCTTCGTCTTGTCGGGGACGTAGTAGTTGGTTGCGACGAATTCGCGCAACCGATCGTGATCGGACACTCTCGTGATCATAGGGGGCTCCTCATCAATTGGGACTTGTCGATTTTTCCGTTACTGCTCTTGGGTAGGTCGCGACGCAAGACGATGTCGGTCGGCACCATGTAGCTCTCGAGCCGGGACTGGCAGGCACGCTGGATCGCGCGGGCGTCGAGCGTCACGCCCGGCTCGAGCACCACGAAGGCGCGGATCGCTTGCCCGAGCATCTCGTCGGGCACGCCGACGACCGCGGCCTCGCGGACTCCCGCGATGCTGACGATCGCCGCTTCGACTTCTTTCGGCGGGACTTTCTCGCCGCGCGACTTGATCACGTCGTCCATCCGCCCGACGAAGTAGAGATAGCCCTCCTCGTCGAGCCGGCATAGATCGCCCGTGTACAGCACGCGCTCGCCGGGAATCGGCCCGGGGCGTAGCTTGCGCGCGGTCTGCTCGGGCTTCTCCCAGTAGCCGGCCATCACGGTCGCGCCGCGGATCACGAGCTCGCCGACCTGGCCGGGCGGAAGCCGGCAGTCTTGATCGTCGACCAGCCACAGCTCGGTGTTCGGGATCGCGATGCCGACGCTATCGGGCTTGCGCGTCAGATCGGCGGGCGGAAGATAGGTGCATCGCTTGCACTCGGTGAGGCCGTACATCGAGAAGATCTTCGCCGTAGGGAACAGCTCGCGCAGCTTCAGCACGTGCTTGACGGGCAGGGCGGCGGCGGTGTTCGTGACGTATCGGATCGCGGAGAGGTCATACGGCGCGAGGTCCATCCCGACGAGCGTCGCGAACATGGTCGGTACGCCGGGAAAGCCCGTGACCCGCTCGCTCGCGACGCGTTGCAGGATGTCGACGGGAAACGCGAACGATCGCTCGAGCACCAGCCTGCCGCCCGAGGCGAACGCCATGATCATCTGATAGAGGCCGTAGTCGAACGCAAGCGGCAGCACGCCGAGGATGACGTCGTCCTCGGTGATCTCGAGGTACTCCGAGATCGATGCCGCCGCGGCGAGCATGTTCCGGTGCGTCAGCATCACGCCCTTCGGCTCTCCCGTCGAACCAGACGTATAGATGATCGACGCGAGGTCGACATCGATCGCGCTACGGCGTGGCGGTTCGTGCCGCGGTACGAGCGAGACCGCCTCGTCCCATCCGACGAGCCCCGGGAGCTCGCCGAGCCGCGCCCGCGCCTCGGTGTCGAGGGCTGCGACGATCACACTCGCGAGGTGCGTCGATCGCCGCGCGGCTTCCGCGAACGTGGCTTCGAGCCGCACGTGGGTCACGAGGGCGCGCGCTCGGCAGTCTTGCAGCAGGTACGCGAGCTTCGCCGCCTTGGTTTGCGGATGGACGATCGAGACCACGGCGTTGGCCTTGAGCACCGCCCAGAACGCGACGACGGTCTCGATGCCGTTGTCGGCAAACACGATCACGCGATCGCCGCGCGCGACACCACGGCTCTCGAGCGCGTGCGCGAGTGCGTTCGCGCGCTCGTCGATCTCGCGATACTTGTAGCGCTTGCCGTCGCAGAGCAGCGCTTGTTTCTCGGGCCTCCGGCGGGCGGAATCACTGAGTAGGTCGTGGACGAGCAGCCTCGCACGGATCATGGGAGATCTCTCCAAGCCGATCGACGAGTGTGCTCGTCGTGATCGGCGGCTGTTGGTTCGGTCGCGCGTGAACCAGCCGGTGCAATAATTGTGTCGAGAGGATCCCCGTGAGTGCCATGTTGTCCGCGTTGGATAGCTGACCCGCGTCACTCGAGAGTGAGTCGCACTTGCGCCATAGCCGCGCGACTGCGATCGGATCGAACACTCCGCACGCCGCAATCGCCTGCGGCGACAGCTCGTCCGCGATCCACGCCGGCGTACCCTTGCCGCAGAACGCGAGCGCATCGGGAGCCCGATACGGCTGCTTGGGACGCTTGATGATCGAGTCCGGAACGAGGCCCTCGGCGGCGCGCTTGAGGACGTGTTTCTCGTCGAGCACGCGCAACTTGTAGTCAGCCGGGAGCGAAGCCGCGAGCGCGACGACGTTGATGTCGAGAAACGGAAACCGCCCCTCGATCGAGCTGGCCATCGCCATCCGATCGCCCTGCGCCGCGAGCAAGTAGCCGGAGAGCAGCGTGCGGATCTCGACGTACTGATCGCGGGCGAGTGGATCCCAGCGCTGGAATTCGGCCGGAAACGTCGCGAGCAAGCGCTCGATCGGATCGCCGGCGCTCGCGATCGCGGCGCGCGTGTCCGCGCTGAACAGCCGGTGTAGCGCGACTGCGGATCGCCAGCGCGGTCCGTGCGCGAAGTCGGCCGCCCCCGCGCGATCGAGATCGCGGCCAAAGAATTCGCGAGCCATCGCACGGGCCCCCGCCGGCGATCGTGCGAGGTACGGATACAGGCGATCGAGGAGCCGCGGTCGTAGCTTCGAGTGTGGCTCGCGCGCCCAGAACCGGCGCACGCGTGCCTCGCGGAACAGATCGTAACCGGCGAACATCTCGTCGGCTCCTTCGCCGGTGAGCACGACCTTGATCCCGGCATCGCGAACGAGCCGCGACAGCAGTAACAGCGGCGCGGGAGCGGTGCGCAGGATCGGCCGCTCGATGTGCCAGATCGCGTCCGGAAACACGTTCGCGATGTCGGCACGCGAGACGACCACCTCGTGATGCTCGCTGCCGAGGAGCTCGACCATCTGCCGCTGAAACGCGGTCTCGTCGTATTCGGTATCGGAGAACCGCAGGGAGAACGTACGCAGCCGATCGCCGTGCGCGCGGCGGGCGAGCGCGGAGACCAGCGAGCTGTCGAGACCGCCGGAGAGGTAGCACCCGACCGGGACGTCGGCCCGCAGCAGCCGCAAGGCCGTCGCGGTCTCGAGCGCGGCACGCAGCGCCTCCGCGGCTTCGTCGATCGATCCGGCAAAACCCCCTGCGCCGCCGATCGGATAGCTCGGCTCCCAGTAGCAGCGCTCGGTCATCCCGCTTCGCGAGTACACGCGCACGTGGGCCGGCCGGAGCTCTTCGATCCCGGCGAACGCGGACCGTGGCGCGAGCACCGTCCAAAACGTGAAGGTCTCGCCGAGGCCCACCGGATCGAGCGCACGGGGGATCTCGGGATCGGCCGCAAAGATCGCCTTGATCTCGCTCGCGAAGTAGATCCGGCCGCCGTGCTCGCAGATGTGCAGGGGGCGCACGCCGAGCCGATCGCGCGCCAGGAGCAGTGTGCCTTCCGCCGGACGCCACGCGGCAATCGCGAACTGGCCGTTGAACCGCACGAACGCGCGCTCGCCCCACGCCCGGATCGCCTGGATGACCACCTCGGTGTCGCTGCGGGTCCGAAACCGATACCCGAGCCCGCGGAGCTCCTCGCGAAGCTCTACATAGTTGAAGATCTCCCCATTGAAAGACACGACCAGGTCGTCCTCGTCGTCGGCCATCGGTTGTCGCCCGCCGGCGAGGTCGATGATCGAAAGTCGGGCGTGCACGAGACCGCATTCCGCGTCACGATAGATGCCGGTCTCGTCGGGCCCGCGGTGGCGTAGCGCGTCGACCATCCGTGCAAGCGAGACGAGCGAAGGCGCCGTCCGGCGCGTCAGGATTCCTGCGATGCCGCACATTGACGTCCAGGGTAGCGACTGAACGCGCGTTCGCTCCGGCATCAGGTCGGAGTGCCCGCAACTACATGGTACGCTCCTTGCGACGCGATGTCCGACGAGTCAGATGAACGCATCGGGAGCGTCGTCGACGAGCGTTACAAGATCGTCGATACGATGGCCTCCGGATCGATGGGCGCGGTCTACAAGGCCGAGCGCGTTCCCGTCGGGAAGCTCGTCGCGATCAAGTTTCTGCACGCGTCGTACAAGAACGACAGCGAGTTTCAGTCGAGGTTCGAGCGCGAGACGCGGGTGATGTCGAAGCTCGCGCATCCGAACTGCGTCTCGGTGCTCGACTTCGGCGTGTGGAGGAACGCGCCGTACCTCGTGATGGAGTTCGTCGACGGCATCACGCTGCGCGCGAAGATGGACAAAGGCGCGATGGCGCCGGCGCAAGCGCTCGCGTTCGCACGCCAGATCGCCTCGGGCCTCGCGCACGCGCACGAGCAGGGCGTCGTCCATCGCGACATCAAGCCCGCGAACATGATGATCACCGACGACATCGGCGCCGGTGAGCGGATCCGGCTCCTCGATTTCGGACTCGCGCGGTTACGCGGCAACGTCGGCCGCGACGCGACGCAGACGAACCTGGTCGTGGGCACGCCGAACTACATGGCGCCCGAGCAGACGGTTCCGGGCGCCGGCATCGACGCGCGCACCGATATTTATGCCGTCGGTGTCGTGCTGTTCGAGATGGTTGTCGGCGAGCGGCCGTTCAACGCCGAGGACACGATGCAGCTCCTCGGCATGCATCGCGCCGCGCCGATTCCGCGGCTCCTCGATCACGTCAAGGACGGCACCGAGCTCCCCGACGGCCTGCAAGAGCTGATCGACAAGGCGATGGCCAAGAGCCCGTCGGAGCGCTACCAGTCCGCGATCGAGCTCGCGGAAGCGATCGATGAAGTGATCGCGGGCAGGGCGGTGACGAGACCGTCGCGAGATATCACCACCGTCGCGCCGCCGAAACAGCGAGGGGATAGCGGCGCGAACACGCCGACGATGGCGCTCGATGTCGATGCGCCCGGTGTGCGCGTCCGCGACGAGGAGCCGAGGAAGCGGTCGTCGTTTCTCGGTGTGTTGATCGTATTCGGCGGTGCCGCGGCGATGGCGGGCTACCTGATCCATCGCAGCGCGCAAGACAATCACACGACGTCCCAGGGTAGCGGCAGCTCCGTGATCGGCAGCGGCAGCGGCGGCAGTGGCAGCTCCGTGTTCGCGACGTTGCCCGCAGACGCCGGCGTCGTGATGAGCGTTCCGATCGATGCGGGCACGCAGCCGGACTCGCTGTTCTATCCAGACGCCGCGGAGACGATGTACTACGAAGCCGACGCGGGCACCGTCACCGCCGAAGATGATGCCGCGATCGGTTCCGCCGGGTCGGGCTCGGCCGTCCTCCCGCCGGTCGGCAGCGGCGGCAGTGGCTCGGCGGGCTCCGCGACCGAAGGCGTCGATCCGAGTCAGGTCGAGGATCCCGATCCCGCGAAGGGCTCGGCGTCGAAGGCCGAAGATGAAGACGAGAATGCGCCGAAGACCACCGAGCAGATCGAAGCGCGCACGCCGCCTGAAGCACCGCACCTCGCCGCGAGCATTCCCGAAGCCGTCACCCTGATCAAAGAAGGCAAGCGCGATCTCGCGCTCGCGAGCCTGCGCGCCCTGTGGAAGAAATCACCGCAGAGCTCCTACATTCCGTTCTTGCTCGGCAACCTCTACTTCGATCAGAGGTGGTGGTCGGTCTCGATGGATCACTATACGGTCGCGATCTCGAAGGCCCCGGCGTACCGCACCAACGCGACGATCAATCGGAACGTGATCAAGATGTTGGGCAGCGCGAAGACCCGGGCGAAGGCCACGACGTTCCTGCGGTCGACGATCGGCCACCCGGCGCGGGCGTATCTCCAGGCGGCCGCGAAGAACGACGAGAGCGCGGTCGTCCGGACCCAGGCGAAGAACCTGATCCGGTTTATTCGCTGACGGTTACGCCCCATCTACGCCGCTGCGGCCCTGGTTTCGGCCCGACGAGCGTTCGACGAGATCCGCCCTTGACAGAAGGGGGCGGATCCATAAGATTTCGCCTCCCCAAGCTCCGCCCAGGTTCTTAATGCCTACGATCAATCAGCTCGTCCGTCGAGGCCGCGAAAAGGTGCGCGTTAAAAGCGCATCTCCAGCCCTCAAGCAGTGCCCGCAAAAGCGTGGCGTTTGCACCCGCGTCTACACCACTACGCCGAAGAAGCCGAACTCGGCTCTTCGCAAGGTCGCGCGCGTGCGGCTGACGAACGGCATGGAAGTGACGTCGTACATCCCGGGCGAGGGGCACAACCTGCAGGAGCACTCGGTCGTCCTGATCCGCGGCGGACGCGTCAAGGACCTCCCGGGCGTTCGCTATCACATCATCCGCGGCACGCTCGACACCACCGGTGTCCAGAACCGCAAGCAAAGCCGTTCGAAGTACGGCGCCAAGCGACCGAAGTAGTAAGGAACGACCATGCCTCGTAAAGGTGAAGTACCAAAGCGCAAGGTCCTCCAGGATCCCAAGTTCACGGACGCCCCCTCGGACGTTCGTCGCCGGCTGACCAAGTTCGTCAACGTCGTCATGCGCGATGGCAAGAAGGCCGTCGCAGAGGGCATCGTCTACGGCGCATTCGACATGGTCGCCGAGCGAGCCAAAGATGATCCGTTGAAGGTCTGGGAGCGCGCTCTCGGCAACGTTCGTCCGCGCGTCGAAGTGAAGTCGCGCCGCGTCGGTGGCTCGACCTACCAGGTGCCCGTCGATGTCCGCCCCGATCGCTCGCTGGCGCTCGGCATGCGCTGGCTCGTCGAGTACGCGCGCGAGCGCAACGAGAAGACGATGATCGATCGCCTCGCGAACGAGATCGTCGATGCAGCGCAGAACCGCGGCAA
>JAQBQF010000209.1 GCA_028287115.1 Myxococcales bacterium | reverse complement strand
CGTGGGTGCTCGCACGAGCGCCGTGCTCACTTTATCTCGCTTGAGAGACCCCGCTCGTGCGCTTAGGTCGCTGTAGCGGCGACAAGCAGCTGACGTTGTCCGGAATCCAAGCACGTCTAGTTCTGGGTTAGAACGAGGCGCGCTTCGGCGCCGCCGACGCGAGCACCTGAGCGGCGAGATCGGGCCGCTGTGCGAGGCGCGCGACCGCGAGATCGAGGCCGGCCTTCGCGATCAGCGGCTGCTTGAGCGTGCGCTCGGTGATCGAGTAGTTCTTCGCGAGCCGCGCGTCTTCGCGCCTGAGGCGGCGGGCGAGCTCGCGCTTCTGCCAGCGAGCATCGGCTTCCATCTCTTCCACGTCTGCTGCCGACGGCTGCTGGATCATCACGATCTCTTCCTGCGTCAGTCCCGAGCTCAGCACCCAGTCGATCACCGGGCCGCTATCGACATCGGCGATCCGCACGAAGTTTTGCTCGAGCCCGATCGCCTGAACCAGGGTCTCGAGGCCTTCGTCTTTCATCAGCGTCGCGACGGCGCACAGATGACCTTGCTCGTCGGTCCACACGTTCTTGAGCCCGGGCTCGTACGTGTTGTGCGGATAGACGCGCTTCAACCGGTACTCGTGAAACCGCTTGAGGTTCAGCGCTCGTCGCTCCTCGAGCACGCGACGAAGCTCCGCGCTTGTATCGGTTTTCGAATCCGGTGAAGCCGACGCCCGCGACGAGATCAATCCGACGACAGCGATGACGAGGAGGTTGCGCAGCATGGATGCAGAACGCACCGGCCGCGGACCCTATTCCACGCCTCGGTCAGCGGCGCCGAACGTGGTTGATCACGACCGGATCGACCGGTGCATCCTTGGAAAACGGCCCACTTGCCCCGGTCTTGACCGCTTTGATCTTGTCGACCACATCCATCCCTTCGGTGACCGTTCCGAACACGGTGTATCCCCAGCCCGCACCGTCCTTCGCCTGGTGATCGAGGAACGCGTTATCGACGACGTTGACGAAGAACTGCGACGTCGCCGAGTGCGGATCATTCGTGCGCGCCATCGCGACGGTTCCACGCTTGTTCTTCAGCCCGTTGTCGGCTTCGTTCTGGATCGGCGCCTTCACCGGCTTCTTCTCGAGCTGCTGATCGAAGCCACCGCCTTGCACCATGAAGGTCGGGATCACCCGATGAAATAGCGTGCCGTCGTAATGCTTCGCATCGACGTAGCCCAAGAAGTTCGCGACCGTTTTCGGCGCGTGAGCCGGATCGAGCGCGATGACGAACGTGCCGTGGTTGGTCGAGACTTCGACGAGGGGGTCAGCCATCTCGCAAGACTAACGAAACATCGCCCGACACGCGCCCTGCTCGGCGCATAATGGTCGCCATGAAGCGGCACGTCCTCGCTACCCTCGCCGCCCTCGCCGCGCCGCGGATCTCGATTGCAGGCGCCGACGAACCTGCTCCGTCCGTCGAGCCCGCTCCGCCGCCCGAGCCGGCTCCACCCGAGCCCACTCCACTCGAGCCGGCTCCACCCCGCAAGACGCCGTTCGATCGCGGTCGTGTGGGCCTGTCCCTCGGCGGTGGCTCGCAGAGCAACGGCACTTCCCATTACTTCGTGATCGGCGGCGGCGTCGGATACTTCGTCCTCGACGGTGTCGAGCTCGGCCTCTCCGCGCTCCAGCAATTCGGCGACGGCCCCAACGTCACCAAAGTCTCGCCTTCGATCCGCTACATCGCCCAGCCCCTCGTCGGAAAATGGCCGCTCATCCCCTACGTCGGCGTGTTCTACAACCACTGGTTCATCACCACCGACGTACCCGATGTCGATAGCGCCGGCACCCGCGCCGGCCTGCTCTACATCTCCGGCTCGCTGATTCTCGGCCTCGGCGTGGTCTACGAGCACATCGTCTCGACCTGCACCGCGTCGCCAACCACCGACTGCTCGTCGGTCTATCCCGACTTCACGATCAGTCTGGCGCTCTGAGACGGGGTCAGGCACTACAAGTACTACTTGCGCGACGCTTCTGTCGCGTTAGCGACGCAAGGCGCCGGCGACATCGCCGCGCTCGTCGTTTGGCTGGCGTTGCAGCTCGCGCCGGTTCGCGCGCCCGAGAACAGCCGCCTAGCGGAACGCGACGTCGCCCATCGCACCGACACAGAGCAGCACGACGAAGAACACGGCGATCACGGCGATCACCCGGTCGACCGGATGCGCGCTCGCGAGCTCCATGAACACGAGCCCGATGCCGAGCGCCTTGATGCCCGCGATCGTCAGTGCGAGCGCAGTCCCGGTCCCGAGCACCGCGGCGATCCAGCTCACCGCTGCGAGCACGAGGAGCCCGATGAACGTGATGACGATCGCACGGCCGGTAGGTGGAGCGCTCATGGGGTTATCCGTGCATCAGGTAGAACATCGGCCAGAGGAACACCCAGACCGCGTCGACGAAATGCCAGTACAGTGCGACGAGCTCGAGCGCGACGTGATTGTCGGTCGTGATCGTTCTGCGGCGAACGCGGTGCGCGACCCACGCAACGAGTGCGAGGCCGGCGATCACGTGCAAGGCATGCAGACCGGTCATGCCGTAATAGAGCGTGAAGAACAGCGTCGTGCCGGGACCGTGAGAGGGACCGGCGTACGCGGTGCCCGGCACGATGCCGTCGTGAATGTGGATGCCCCACTCGACGAGCTTGAACACGAGGAACGCCATGCCGAGCGCGAGCACCGCGACGAGGCCCCAGCCCACGCCCCGCATGCGGCCGCCGCGGATCAAGTGAATCGCCCACGCGATCGCAAAGCTCGACGTCAGCAGGATGAACGTGTTGAGGCCGCCGATCCACTGGATGTCGGCTTGGACGCCCGCGTCGAATGCGAGCGGATACTCCGCGCGATAGCACGTGTAGAGCGCGAACAGCCCCGAGAACAACATCGCCTCGCTCGCGATCACGATCCAGACCGCGACACGATAGCGCCGTTCGAGGTGCTCGATCACCGCTTGACCTCCAGGTAGTCGTAGGGACCGTCGGTCCAGTCTGGAGCTGCGTCGAAGTTCTCGGGCGGCGGTGGTGACGGGGAGCGCCACTCGTAGCTCTTCGAACGCCACGGGTTCGGACCCGCGGGGCGGCCGTTGAAGATCGCGACGGTCAGATAGCCGAGCGTCGCCAGCATGCCGAGTGCGAGGAGACCTGCGCCCGCGCTCGAGATCACATGCAGCCACTGATATTGCTCGGGATACGTCGCGTAGCGCCGCGGCATGCCGGCGTTGCCGAGGAGGAATTGCGGTGTGAACGTCAAGATGAAGCCGAGCGACACCGCTGCACACCCGACCTTCGCCCAGGTCTCCGAGTACATCCTGCCGGTCAGCTTCGGGAACCAGTAGTGAAGCGCGGCGAGGAACCCGGTCATCGTCCCGCCGACCATGATGAAGTGAAAGTGCGCGACGACGAAGTACGTGTCGTGCCAGTGCACGTCGAGTGAGGACGTCGCGACCGCGACACCCGACATGCCGCCGAACACGAACAAGAAGATGAACGTAAATACGTACAGGATCGGCGTCCCGATCGTGATCGCGCCGCCGTAGAGCGTCGAGGTCCACGCGAAGACCTTGATCGCCGAGAAGATCGCGACCAGCATCGACAACACCCCGAACATGCCTGCGTCGAACGTCGAGATGCCGGCGACGAACATGTGGTGGCCCCACGTGAGGAAGCCGACAAACGAGATGCCGATCGTCGCGAGCACGATGCCTTCGTACCAGGCGACCTTGCGATGCGCGAAGGTCGACACGACCTCGCTGACGACGCCCATCGCCGGAAGGATCATGATGTAGACGGCGGGGTGCGAATAGAACCAGAACAAGTGCTGGAACAGCACCGGGTCACCGCCGGCGTTCGGCTCGAACAAACCGAGGTGCCACGTATGATCCGCACCGACCAGCAGCAACACGAGCCCGAGCACCGGCGTCGCGAGCACGAGGATGATCGAGGTCGCGTAGGTCGTCCACACGAACAGCGGCATGTTGCCCCAATGCAGCCCCTTGACGCGCATCGTGTGGATGGTCGCGATGAAGTTGAGCCCCGTCAGGATCGAAGAGATGCCGGTGATGAACACACCGATCGCCGCCATCGTCACCGCGGTCGGCGTGGTCGTGCTGTAGGGCGTGTAGAACGTCCAGCCGGTGTCGACACCGCCCGCGATCAGCGCGAAGATCACGACGATGGCGCCCGCGAAGAAGATCCAGAAGCTCGCGAGGTTGATCCGTGGAAATGCCACGTCTCGTGCACCGATCATCAGCGGCAATAAGATGTTGCCGAACGCCGACGGGATCGACGGGATCATGAACAGCCAC
This sequence comes from Myxococcales bacterium, assembly GCA_028287115.1. Taxonomy (GTDB): domain Bacteria; phylum Myxococcota_A; class Polyangia; order Haliangiales; family Haliangiaceae; genus JABFXX01. The sequence goes on along the minus strand of JAQBQF010000209.1, from coordinate 54,112 downwards.
ACCATCACGATGCCGTGCTGGGTGAACAGCTTGTCATAGGTGTGCGGGGTGACGAGCGCGTTGCTCGGCATCACGAGCGAGAACCGGAGCACCAGCGCGAACACGCCGCCGATGAGCAGAAACAAGCACACCGAGGCGAGGTACATCACGCCGATCCGCTTGTGATCGTGCGTGAGCAGCCAGGACTTCAGCCCTCGCGGCTGACTCCAGAAGCTCTTGGCGTCAAACAGGCTCACGGATGTCTCCTCAAAGAGCGAATGAACTCGACGATCGCGCCGGCTTCGGGTCCGCTCAGCTGGCCGAGGTACGACGGCATCAGAGCCGGATAGCCGGCGTGCAGCTTGACGGCGGGATCCATCATCGACTCGGTCAGGTACGCGTCATCGGCGACGACGAACTGGCCGTTCGAGAGCGGGATCTTCGACCCGTACAAGCCGAGCCATGACGGCCCGAGGTGCGGCGTGCCATCGATCGTGTGGCAGCGCAGGCAACCGAAGGACGCGGAGAGCCGCTCTCCGACCGTCGCGAGTGGGGTCGTTCGCTGGCCGCTGATCCAGCGCGCGTAGTCGTCGGGCCTCATCGCGATCACGCGGCCGCGCATCCTCGAGTGGCCGGTTCCGCAAAACTCGGCGCAGAAGATGTCGTACGTGCCGGCGTTGACCGCGGTGAACCACAGCGACGTCACTCGGCCCGGCAGCACGTCTTGCTTCACGCGGAACGCGGGAACGAAGAAGCTGTGGATCACGTCGCGCGAGGTCAGCAGCACCTCCACCGGCTGGCCGACCGGTATGCGCAGCTCGTCCTCGGAGTTCATGCCGTTCGGGTAGACGAACTGCCACATCCATTGCTTGGCAACGACGTGGACGCGGATCGCGCCCGGGGGGGTCGTACGGATGTCCCGGAATTGGGTGAAGCCAATGCCCCACCACACGAGGAACACGAGGAGCGTGAACACCGCCAGGGTGATCTCGGCGCGCACCGGAATGTGTCCATGAGGTGCTTCGTGACCCGGTCGCTCGCGGTACCGGATCAAGAAGATGCCGATCATGAAGAACGCGAGGAACGCGACGAGGAAGGCCGCACCGATCACCGTGTAGTGCAGGACATCGATCCGGCGCGCGATCGTCGACGCCTGCGGCGGGAGATAGAGTCCGATCCGGAAGCCTTCATTCATCGGAGGCGTCTCCTTTCCCAGACGATGAGCGCCGCGATCAGCGCGAGCAATGTTGCGAGCACCGTGCCTGCGCCGAGCTTGAAGAACAGCGAGATCCGTCCCTCGTAGCGGCGCAACGACGGATCGAAGTGGAAGCAGCTCAGCAGATCGTGCGTGATCGAAGACGTCAGCTCGCCGCGTGCCGCGCGCTCGACCGCGGCTGCGAGATCGTTGAACTGAACGCCGCGGAGGTATTCGGAGATCCGGCCGTCGGGCGTCAACACGAACACCACCGCCGGATGGGCGTATTGCTCGGTCTTGGGATCCCACGCGTAGCGAAACCCGAGCGCGCTCGCGAGCGCGGCGATCGAGGGTTCGTCACCGACGAGGTACGGCCATGCAGCGCGGTGGGTCGGCTGGTGGATATCGTCGAGGAGCTTGTCCTGCCGGCGCGCCGCTTCGTTCGCATTCTCGTGAGGATCGAGGCTGACGACGACGGGCAGATAATCGCGGCCGATCCGCGCCGAGCTCGTTCGCACCGCATCGGAGATCCCGTGCAAGACGACGCTGCACAGCATCGCGCACCGCGCGTAGGCCATGATCAGCACGACAGGACGATGACCGTCGAACATCGCGCCGAGCTCGACGCGCTGACCGGTCGAGTCCGTGAATGGCAGATCGCGAGGCACGGCTGCACCGACGTGCTCGTCGAGTCCGACGGCCAGGCGCGGATCCACCGATGCGCCGGCGATCGAGGTCGCGAACGCGACGATCACGACGAGCGGCTTCACCGAGCACCTCGCTGCTGGAGATAGCGATCGATCGCGACGTTCGCTGGAACCAGCACGCGCTCGTGCGTGTTGTCGACCCACTTCCAGCCGTCGAGCTCGCGCAGTTGCGCGGCGCGCTGGAGCTCGAGCACGGTCTTGTCCTCGAACGGCTGAGCCGGAGGCCGGAGCGACAGGTTCTCCATGTCGGTGCGACCGCCGCCCCGGATCCCATGCTGCAGGCCCCACACGACGATGACGCACACGGCGATCGTGAGGATCGTGGCGACGATCGCCCATCCGATCGGACGTCCCGGGATGTCCTCGGATTGTTCGGGAATGTCCTCGTGAACGCTCATGTCGTTGTCTCGTATTCGAGACCGTCCGCGAGGTACGGGTCGCCGATCGGCAGGAGTGGTACGCCGCGCATGCGCCACGCACACACCGCGACGGTGAAGCCGCCGATCGCGCAGATCGCGGCGAGATCGGTCCACGAAGGAATCGGTGCGCTGCTGACCCGCGGGATCACGAGCCACCACATGTCGAGGTAGTGCGCGAACAGCAGCATGATCGAGATGCCGCCGAGGTAACCGGCGCGTCGCTTGAGCCGGCGCGGAAACAGCAGCGGAAACGGCAGCGCGAACATCAGCACGAACAGCAGCGTCGTCACGAAACGCCAACCATCGAGGCTGCGGTCGGCGAAGAACTTCGCCTCGCTCGGTCGATTCGCGATCTGGATCAGCATCGCTTGGAAGTAGGCGATGTACGTCCACAGGATCACGAAGGCGTGGAGCAGGCGCCCCATCGCGTGGAAGTGGCTCGGTGCGAGCGGCAGCGCACCACGCGCAACGCCGCGCCACGACAGCACGATCGTCATCGCGAGCCCCGCGACGAGCGTCGTCGTGAGCAGGTACAGACCGAATGCCGAGGACCACCACTCGGGCTGCAGCGACATCAGCCAGTCGAACGCGGCAAACGTGACCGCGAGGCCGATCACGGGGAGCATCGCCGACGAGAACGCTCGCTCGCGATTCAGCGCGTCGGTGCCGTGAGGGACCTGTGGCTCGGGCGCGTCGTCGCGGCGGCGCGACCACCTGCGCAAGAGCTCCGCGGCGGTCACGAAGATCGCGAGGTAGACGAGCGTGCGCAACACGAAGAACGGAACGGACAGGTACGTGCTCTTCACCTCGACCGCGTGCGCGTGCTCGGGCGTCGGATGAACCCACGGCCAGACGCGACCCGGAGCCAAGATCAGCGGCAGCACGAGGACCGCGACCGAGATCAAGCCGCCCGCGATCGCCTCGCCCATCCGACGGATCGCCGCCGGCCACCGTGCATTCGCCGCATATCCGATCAGCAGGATGATGAGCCCACCGATCCCGATCGTCGCGACGGCGACCCACGCCGCGAGATAGGCCGCGAACGCGCGCTCGGGCTCGAACACGAAGCCGAGCACGATGCCGATCGCGCCGATCACACCCGCGACGAGACCGACCGTCATCGTGAGTCGACCGTCGAATTCGCGCCTCAAGGCAGCCACTGCTTCGCCTCCCGTTGCAGAGGTTCGGGGAGCTCGGTGAACGAGACCTCGCGTTGCTGGAGTGCTCGCACGAAGTGAAAGATCGCGAATCGATCGGTCGCCGGGATGTCGGCGTACCTCGGCATGAGGCCGTAGCCGGTGCTCATCACCGTCAGGATCCGGTCGTCTGCGAGCTTCTGCGCCGCGGCATCGACGAGCGATGGCGGCTTGCGCAGCGTCATCATCTGCGCGACGTACGAATTGCCATCCGCTTCGACGCCGTGGCAAGGCGCGCAGATCCGCTCGAACCGATCTTTGCCGCGGAACAGCAGCTCGCGGGTGATCGGCGGCATTTGCGGCGGCGGCTCCATCGCGACCACTCCTTCCGGCGGCTGCTGATTGCACATCCCGTTCGCAAAGTGCGCGGTCGTACCGTTGACCTCGCAGCGCGGCTGCTCCTGCATTCGATGCAACGACCAGTCGCAACCGGCGACTGCACAGGCGAGTACGATGACCCGCCTCATCCGAGCCCTCCGAACGCACGCACGCGGGCCGGTCCGGTACCGTGGAGATAGTTCTCGACAGCGTCGCGGTCCCAGAGCGGATCGTTCGCATCGAGCGCGAGCCAAAAACTCGCCCGCGTCGCCGACGCGAAGCCCTCGATCTCGAACAGCGGATCCCACAGCCTGAACAGCCGCGAGGCGATCAGAAACGTAAAGAACACGGTGAGACCACCGAACAAGAAGCCCATCTCGACGGTGATGATCACGAACGCGAGGGGCATGTGCGGCGGGCGTTGGCCGACGTCCACCGGATACAGGTACGCGACCAGCCACCACTGCAGCGCGTACGCGCCGAATGCACCGGCGGCCGCGCCGATCGCCGCGGCGACCGCGAGCGGCGAACGCCGAGCACCGAGCGCCTCGTCGATCTCGTGGACCGGATAGGGACTGAACGCCTCGAGCTTCGTGAAGCCGCAGCTCCGCATCACGCGAATCGCGGAAAGCAGCGCGTCCTTTTCGGTGTACTCCGCCGCGATGCCTCGCCTCACAACTCCTCCTTGATCTCGCTCACCGGAACAAACGGCATGAACCGGAGGAACAGCAGGAACAGGAAGCCGAAGAACCCGAACGTGCCGATCAGGATTCCGATGTCGACCCAGGTCGGCGAGTAGAAACCCCATGACGACGGCAGCTGATCTCGCAACAGCCCTTGGACGATGATCACGAACCGCTCGAGCCACATCCCGAGCAGCACGCACATCGAGACGACGAACAACGCGAGCGTGCTCCGCCGCGCGCGCCGGAACCAGAACAGCTGGGGCATGACGACGTTGCAGAACAGCATCAGCCAGAACGCGACGCTCGTCGGGTGATAGCCGAACATCAGCGAGCGATCGGCGGCATCACCGGTGTAGTACGCGCCGAAGTGCTCGACCAGATAGCCGTAGGTAACGATCCAGCCGGTGGTCAGCACCAGCTTGGCGCAGTTATCGAGGTGACGATCCGTGATCACGTGCTTGATGCCAAACCACGCGCGCGTCGGGATCGCGAGGATGATGACCATCGCGAAGCCGCTGAAGATCGCGCCACCGACGAAGTACGGCGGCTGCATCGTCGAGTGCCAGCCGGGCGTCAGACCGATCGCAAAGTCCGAGGACACGACGCTATGGACCGAGATCACGAGCGGCGTCGCGATCGAAGCGAGCATCAGGTACGTGACCCTCCAGTGGCGCCACGACCGCGAGTCGCCGCGCCAGCCCAGCGCCATGACGCCGAAGATCCGGCGTTGTGTGAGCGTCGGCCCGTGATCGCGCAGCGACGCGAGATCGGGAATGAGCCCCGTGTACCAGAACAGGAGCGAGACCGTGAAGTACGTCGTGACCGCGGCGGCGTCCCACGGCAATGCCGACTTGACCTGCGGCCACACGCCCATCACGTCGGGATACGGAAACAGCCAGTAGGCGAACCAAGGCCGGCCGAGGTGGAGCACCGGGAACAGGGCCGCCTGCATCACCGCGAAGATCGTCATCGTCTCGGTGAGCCGGCTGATCGGATTGCGCCAGTTGTTCTGCTCGAGCAGATACAAGATCGCGGAGATGAACGTTCCGGCGTGGCCGATCCCGATCCAGAACACGAAGTTGATGATCGCGAACGCCCAGCCCGCGGGAATGTTCGTGCCCCACACGCCGATGCCCGTGGCGACGGTGTAGGCGATCAGCGAGGCGAGCAAGAACGTGACGCCGCCGGTGAGCGCGAGCGCGATCCGCCAGTGATTGCCCGGCCGCGCGCGCATGCGGCCGAACAGGTCGTCGTGAAACCGCGCGAGGGGCGCGCTCATGTCCCGGCCTTCGGGTTACGGATCTTCGCGAGGTACTCGGTGCGCGGCCGTGTGCCGAGCTCGTACAGCGCCTCGAACCGCCGGGGGTCGCGACGCAGCCGTGCGAACAGCGTGTCCTTCTCGTGAAGCTCGCCGAACTGGATCGCGCCGGTCGGGCACGCCTGCTGGCACGCGGTGACGACCTCACCCGCACGGATCGCGCGATGCTCGACGAGTGCCGCATGCTCGGCGCGCCGGATCCGCTGCACGCAGTAGGTGCACTTCTCCATCACGCCTCGCGACCGCACCGTGACGTCGGGGTTGTACTGGAGAGCTTCCGACGAGGTTTTCTCGTACGAGAACCAGTTGAAGCGCCGAACCTTGTAAGGGCAGTTGTTCGAACAGAATCGCGTTCCGATGCAGCGGTTGTAGACCTGCTCGTTGAGGCCGTCGGGGCTGTGCGTCGTCGCGTTGACCGGACACACGTATTCGCACGGCGCGTTCTCGCAGTGCTGGCAGGGCATCGGCTCGTTGACGACGGCGCCGCCCTCGACGATGTAGCGGTCGACGCGGATCCAGTTCATGTGCCGGCCGCGTGCGACATCGTCGGGACCGACCGTCGGAATGTTGTTCTCGGCCTGACACGCGACCATGCACGAGCTACAGCCGGTGCAGATCGACGTATCGATCGACATGCCCCACTGCACGCCATCTCGGGGCTGCGCTGGCAACAACGAGACCTGCTCGCCGCGCAGGTTCGCCGTGAAGTCTGGCTTCGCGAGGAACCCGGCGAGCGTCATCATCGGCGCGATCTCGCGACCCTCCTGGCCCGTCGTATGTTGCGTCCGTACGATCCGTCGCGTCCCGTGCGCGGCAGCGGCGGCGCCGGCAAGGATCAAACGTGCCTCGTCACGCAGCACGTAGGCGTTGCTGCCGACGCGGTCGGCGATCGGTGTCGCGGGTACGAGCTGGCCGTAGCCGAGCTCGATCGTGATCGATCGGTCCGCGGCACCGGTGACGATCAGCGCGGGGATCTCGATTGCACCTGAGGTCGTCGTGATCCGGACGAGGTCCTGGTTGCCGACGCCGAGACTTGCCGCGGTCGCCTCGCTCATCAGCGCCGCGTTGCCCCAGGTCTGCTTCGTGATCGGATGTGGTAGCTCCTGGAGCCACGCGTTCGGCGCGAACCTGCCGTCGTAGACCTGTTGCGAAGGCGTGAGCGCGATCTCGATCGCGTGCGGATCGATCGGCTGCATCGCGCGGGCTAGCTCCGCGTTTGCTTCATTCGGCCAGGTCACCGCAGGGGTGAGGCTCGCGAGCTTCGTGTTGGGAACGACGCCTGCGCGCAGCGCGCTCGCCCAGGTCGGCTCGACGTCTGTCAGCGACACGCCAGGTGCCGCAATGTCGCGAAACTGATCGCGCACGAGAGTTCGACTGTCGCGCGGATCATTCAGGATCGCGGCCAGCACGTCGATCGCGGAGGCGACCTCGAAACGCGGCCGGATCATCGGTTGACCGATCGCGAGCGTGCCGTCGTACGCGCGCGGATCCGTCCAGGTCTCGAGCTCGTGCGCGAGCGGCATCTGCGCCTTGCACGTATCGGAGGTCTCGTTGCGGTAGAGACCGACGTGCAAGCTGAACGGCGCGGTGCGCAGCAGATCGCGCAGGCCCAGCGATGCCGGCGCCGTATACACGGGGTCGGTATCGATCAGGACGACGGAGGCGACCGCGTGCGTGCGAAAGGCACTCGCGAGATCCGTCAACGTGGGACCAAGTGGATCGAACAGCGCCGGCTCGGAGAGCGTCACCGGACCGCCGACGTTGCCGCATGCGGTATCGATCCAGCGTGCGAGTGCGTGCACGACGGGCGGCTGGCGATCGCCGACGATCACTGCGCCGGCACCGCGATGCGATGCGAGATCGTCGGCTAACCTCCGCGTCCAGGCGATGGCGCCGCCGAGTCGTTGATGTGCTTGCGCGAGCAGCGGGCCCGGAAGGGTCGGAACCCCGAGTCCGCGTGCGCCGAGCTCTTCGATCACGCAGGCTGCGATCGCGACGACGTCGGAAGCAGGAAGCGCGAGTCTCTCGTCCGCGATGGTTCCGGTCGGCGTCTGCATCGGCTCGCAGAGCCAGATCCGGTTCATCCGCCGGTTCGGCACCCTGCGTGCGCTCGCGGCTCGGGCCCACGCGGGCGACATCGGCAGCGCAGCCATGAAGTCGCTGTCGAGCGAGACGATCACGTCGGCGCGCGATAGATCGAGCTGCTGTTCGAGCGGACGCCCGTAGACGAGCGCGTGACCGCGATACGCCGACCTGTGGTCGACCGGCGTGTCGTAGACGACGTGCAGATCATGTTGTGCACGCACGCGAGCGAGCAGGCCTGCAAGCGTCGGCGATGACTGCGGCGGCATCACGAGCCACAGCGGTCCCTGCGGCAGCGAGCGCAACGCGCCTACAATCTCGTCCCAGCTCGTGCCCACCCCATGAAGGCTCGCTTCGCGCGATCGCTGCGGATCGTAGAGATCGAGGATTCGCCCCTGCATGTACGGCGTCGAGCCGCCGAGGTTCGCGGGATGCGCAGGATTGCCGTCGACCTTCGTGGGCCGGCCCTCGTGGGTCTCGACGATCAGTCCCGTTCCGAAGCCGTCGATCGCGAACGCACTCGTGTAACGAACCGGTACCCCGGGTCGCTGCTCCGGCGGATCGACGAGGTACGGCACGATCTGCTGTTGGCCGGCCTCCACGAGGCATCCGACCTCGAGCGCCGCGATTCCCGCCGCGAGCAGCTTGAGTGCATCGCGCCGGCTGACCTCGATCCGAGGAGTGAGGCCGAGCAGATCGGATTCCGGAGTCTTCATCGCTCGCTCACCGGTGACACGTGGTGCACGTCGTGAGCCGCGTGATCGCGCGGCTGCCCTGCCGCTTGCGATGGCAATCCATGCAGAAGTTCATCGTCAAGTTGTTGGCGCGATAGACGCGCGGCATGTTCTCGACGTGTCCGTGGCACTCGACGCACTGCACGCCGGCCTGGATGTGAACGCCGTGATGGAAGTAGACGAATGCCGGCACGGCGTTGACCCGCCGCCAAGCAATCGGTGTCTGCGCGGTCCAGCTCGCGCGCAGCGGCTCGACCTCCGGGCTCGTCAGCCAGATCTGGCTGTGACAGCCCATGCACTTCGCCGTCGACGGAAGGCCCGCGGACGCCTGTGTCTCGACCGTCTCGTGGCAGTAGACGCAGTCGATGCCATCATCTCGAAAGTGATGCCGGTGATCGAACTCGATCGGTTGGGGCACCGGATCCTCTGCGTCACTCGCATACGGCGTCCGGATGTAGATCATCGGAGCGCAGATCACGACCGTCACGGCGACGACGATCGCGATCACGACGGCGCGAAAGACTGCGTTCGCGCTCGGCGGGAACAGAGCTGCCACCGCTCGCCCTGGTGCAACGCACATGCCCCGAGATCAGGAACGTGAGATACCTGATCTGTTCGCGATTGCGCGTTGGTGACACGGCGTGAGCATTGCGCGTGTGGCATTCCTGTGACCGCATCCGCGGCGCTCACGAAGTGAGATCAGGCCGCCGCCAGCGTGTCGGTGAGAAGCTCCGCGATGTGACGAGCGCGCACATGGCCGAGCTGGCGGAGCTGCTCCCGGCAACTGAAGCCGTCCGCGACGATCACCGAGCCGGGATGGGCGCGTACCGCCGGCAACAGCACGCGTTCCGCGAGCGCGACAGAGAGCTCGTACTTCGTGCGCTGGAATCCGAACGCGCCGGCCATGCCGCAACAGCCGCTGTCGAGGACTTCGACATCGTGACCCGCCGCGCGCATCAGCGCGATCTCGTGCTCGGCGGAATGCACGACCGCCTGATGACAATGGCGGTGATACAGCACGTGCTGCGGCCTCGCGCGCTGCGGACGGTAATCGGTGCTCGATAGGAGCTCGGCGAGCGAGTGCGTCTGATCGGCGAGCTTGCGTGCGCCGGGGTCGTCGGGAAACAGCGCGAGCAGCTCGTCGCGAAATGCCGAGACACAGCTCGGTTCGACGCCGACGACCGGAACGCCGGCGTCGATGTCATCTGCGAGCTCGGCGAGCGTTCGTCGCCACAACCGGCGCGCTTGATCGAGCCAGCCGTACTCGTAGAGCGGTCTGCCGCAGCACAGCCGCCGCCGTGGAATATCGACGGAGAATCCGGCCGCCGTGAGGACGCGCGCCGCGTCGTGCAGCACCTCGGGATAGAACGCGTCGTTGAACGTGTCGGGCCACAACACCACGCGGCGCGTCGGCGCTCGCCGACTCGTGGCAGCGTGCGGATGAAATGACCTGCGAAACGATCGATGCGCGATCCGTGGGATATCGCGTTCGGGTGCGAGGCCCGCGATCCATTTCGCGATCACGTTCAGTACCGGGGCATGCGTCAAGAAATTCGCGAGTGGCGCGAGCGGACGGCCGAGCGTGAGCCAGCGATGCAGCCACCCGAACACGTACGCCTCGCGCGATCGCAGCCGGCCGGCAAAGTAATGCGCCATGAACTCGGCCTTGTAGGAAGCCATGTCGACATGCGTCGGGCACTCGTCCTTACAGGCCTTGCATGCGAGGCACAGGTCGAGGGACTCGCGGACCTCCTCGCTGCGCCAGCCATCCTTGATCACGTCGCCGCGCATCATCTCGAACAGTAAGTGCGCACGACCGCGCGTCGAGTGTTTCTCGTCGAGCGTCACCATGTAGCTCGGACACATCGAGCCGGAGTCCCGCTTGCGGCACTTGCCGATCCCGACGCATCGCACCACCGCGTGCGCGAAGTTCTTGCCGTCGTCACCGTGGACGAGCTCGATCGGACCGGGATCTGGGTGATAGCCGAGCAACCGCAGATTCGCGGTCCGCGAGTTCGGATCGACCATCTTGCCGGGATTCATCGCGTGGTCGGGATCCCAGATCGTCTTGAACTGTTCGAACGCGGTGACGAGCTCGGGCCCGAACATGATCTCGTGGAGATCGGCGCGCGCCTGCCCATCGCCGTGCTCTCCCGACAGCGAGCCACCGTGCGCGACGACCAATCGAGCGGCCGCGACCGTGAACTTGCGATAGTTCTCGACACCTGCCGGCCGGTCGAGCCCGAAGTCGATTCGCGTGTGAACGCAGCCTTGACCGAAGTGACCGTAGAGGGAGCCGATGACCCCGAACTCCTTGAACAGCCGATGAAGGTCGCGCAGATAGTGCTCGAGGCGATCGGGCGGAACCGCGGAGTCCTCCCAGCCTTCATAGTTATCCGGTTTGCCGAGCTCGAACGCGTCGACGCCGAGCGCTTGCTCGCGAAGATTTGCGAGCACCTCGAGCTGGCGCGGATCCCCGAGGATCCTCGCGTGCTGTGAAGCGAGCAACGTGACCGTCTGCTCGGCCTCTGCCACCGCCTCGGCGATCGTATCCGCGCCGTGCTCGACCATCAGCCACGCGTTGCCTTCAGGCAACAGCTCGATTGCCTGATCGCGATCGCGATGCTGGCTCTTCACGCGCCGGATCAGCACGTCGTCCATCGCCTCGCATCCGACCGGCTTCCGCGAGCGCGCGAGGTTCGCCGCGGCGCCCGCGGTGTAGATGTCCGGATAGCCAAGAAGCGCGAGCACCCGCGCGGGCTTCGCGCGCATCAACGAGATCCGCGCGCCGAGGATCAGCACGCAGGTCGATTCGCTCCCGACCAGTGCGCGTCCCATATGGCAGCCATGATCGTCGAGAAGGTCCGGCAGGTTGTATCCGGAGACGCGCCGCGGCATCTCGGGAAACCGAGTGCGGATCAGCGGCTCGTACCGATCGCGTAGCGCGAGCAGGCGATCGTAGGTCGTCGCGAGATCGCCGCCGAGATCGCGGATGCGCCGGAGCTCGATCTCGTCCGTCGCGCGTGCCCGCAGGCGCTGGCCGCGATAGGTGAGGACATCGAGCTCGACCACGTGATCGGAGGTGCGCGGGCCCGGCCCGTAGAACTCGGAGAACACCGAGTGCACACCGCACGAGTTGTTCCCGAGCATGCCGCCCAGCGTGCAACGATCGTTCGTCGAAGGATCAGGTCCGAAATCGAGACCGACCGCATTTGCGGCGACACGCACGGCCTTCATGATCGTGCCCGGACCGATGTCGGCGGTTTGTGCGTCGCGGTCGATCGCGAGGCTGGTGAGGTAGCGCGAGCAGTCGATCACGACGGCTTCGTTGCAAGCCTGGCCCGCGAGGCTGGTCCCGCCGCCGCGTGCGAAGATCGGCGCGCGATGCTCGCGACAGATCGCCACCGCGGCAATCACCGCTTCGATCGTGCGCGGCACGACCAGCCCGATCGGAATTTGCCGATAGTTCGAAGCATCGGTCGCGTAGAGAGCGCGTGCGCCGCGATCGAACCTGACCTCGCCATCGATCTCGCGACGCAGTGCCGCCGCGAGTGGACCGTCGTCGTAGTCGGAGCGGTCGCGGCGGATCCGGATGATCTGGTCATGCCGCATGGCGCGCCGCCTCGGCTTGACGCAGCGCGAGCCCGAGACCTGGGCTCGCCGCGTCGAATCCGATCGCGCCTTGCACGACCGGCAAATCCGCGCCCTCGAACAGCATCGCCTCCATGCGCACGTGGTCCCGGAACGCTTCGACGTGAACGAGCTGCGAAGCCGCTGCGCCGGCATGGACGTGGATCGCGGGCGCGCAGTGCGACGACAGCGGAAGCGAGCGTGCGGCGCACAGCGCATTCGCCTGGAGAAATCCGGTGAGGCCAAGGCAGCGCGTCGCATCCGCCTGCAACAGATCGACGGCGTCTGCTTCGAGCATCCGGCGGAAGTACCAGCCATCATACCCGTACTCGCCGGCTGCGATCGCCATCCCCGCCGGGGCTCGGTTGCGTACGAGATGCAGCCCTTCGAGATCATCGGAGGACACCGGCTCCTCGAAGTAGACGACTCCGTACGCGGCGAATCGCTCGGCCATGGCGAGTGCTTGCTTGCGCGAGTAGGCGCCGTTTGCGTCGACCATCAGCTCGACGGCGGGGCCGATCGCGTAGCGCGCGACGCGAACCCGATCGGGATCCGTCGCGGGGTCGCGCCCGATCTTGATCTTGACCCGCGTGTGCCCTTGCGCGACGTAGGCGGCGAGCTCGTCCGAGAGCTGGTCGAGATTCGACGAGGTGAAGCCGCCGCTGGCATACACCGGCACACGGACGCGCGCCGCACCGAGCAGATCGGCGAGCGGCAGATCGAGAAGCTTCGCCTTGAGATCCCACAGCGCGACATCGACCGCGCTGATCGCGCACGCGACGAGCCCCGGCCTGCCGTGATTGCGCACGGCACCGAGCATCGCGGACATCGCCGAAGGTACAGCGAGCGCATCGAGCCGGGTGATCGCCGGTGCGAGCAGATCCGACACCACGGTCGCCGCGGCCGCATCGATGTACGAATAACCGAGCCCGGTGACGCCCGCGGCCGAGGGCTCGACCACGACCATCGTCGTCGCATCCCAGATCGCCGTGCCATCGGACTCGGGACCTCTCTCCGTCTCGAGCCGCAGCACGCGGATGCCGACGCGTTCGATCGTGGGATGCGCGGTCACGAGCTCGCGTCTCCGATCACTTGACGACTCCGGCCCACAGCTGCTTCGCCGACTCCTTGATCACGCGCCAGCGCTCGGGATCGCCCTTGAGGATCGACTCCATCAGGTTCTTGGCCTGCACGAGCTCGATGTGCGGCGGTAGTGGCGGCACCTCCGGATCGGTGAATGCCTCGACGACCACAGGTCGCCGCAACGACATCGCTTCGTCCCATGCGGCTCCGATGTCCTCGGGCTTGCGCATTTCGATCCCGTCGAGACCGAGCAGCCGCGCGTATCCCGCGAACGAGAACGGCGGCAGCTCCTGTGATGCCAGGAACTTCGGGTCGCCCGCCATCACGCGCTGCTCCCACGTCACTTGATTCAGATCGCCGTTGTTGAGCACGAGGACGACAAGCCGCGGGTCCTGCCACTCGTGCCAGTACTTCGCGATATCGATCAGCACGTTGTTGCCGATCATCTGCATCGCGCCGTCTCCGACGCACGCGATCACGGGACGATCGGGATGGACGAACTTCGCCGCGAGCGCATACGGCATCCCGGGACCCATCGTCGCGAGGTTGCCCGACAGCGACGCCATCATGCCGCTGCGCATCTTGAGATCGCGCGCCCACCAGTTCGTCGACGATCCCGAGTCCGCGGTGAGGATGCAGCCGTCCGGGAGCCGCGGTGACAGCTCCCAGAACACGCGTTGCGGATTGATCGGATCGGCGCTCATCATCGCGCGACTCTCGAGCACCTGCCACCACTCCGCGATCGCCGCCTCGATCCCCGCGCGCCACTCGCGGTTCTCCTTCGGCGTGATCCGCGGGATCAGCTCGCGCAGCGTCTCGCGAGAGTCGCCGTAGAGCGGGACCTCGGCGGGATATCGCAGCGAGAGCTTGCGCTCGCTGATGTCGATCTGTACCGCGCGCGCCTGGCCTTCTTTCGGCAAGAACTCCGAGTACGGAAAGCTGGTGCCGATCATCAGCAGCGTGTCGCAGTTCTGCATGATCAGGTCGCTCGGCTTCGTACCGAGTAGCCCGATGCCGCCGGTGACGAACGGCAGATCATCGGGGAGCACGGCCTTTCCGAGCAGCGCCTTGGCTACACCCGCGCCGAGGCGCTCGGCGATCTCGGTGATCTCGTCGGCCGCACCGAGTGCGCCTGCGCCGACCAGGATCGCGACTCGCTGTCCCGCATTGAGGATGTCGGCGGCACGGTCGAGCTCGCCTGGACTCGGGATCACACGCGAGCGCGGATAGCCGATGCCGGTGTAGACGGCACCGTGCTCGCGCGGCGCGATCTCGATCGCTTCATCCTCCTGGACGTCGGCCGGGAAGATCACGGCGGTGACACTGCGGGTCGCACGCGCGATCCGGAACGCGCGATCGATCAACGTGCGCGCCTGCGCCGGATGCACGCACGTGTGACAGAACTCGTGCGCCACATCCTTGAAGAGGTTTTGTAGATCGACTTCCTGCTGGTAGTCGGCACCCATCGACATCCGCTTCGTCTGACCGACGATCGCGACGACGGGCTGGTTATCGAGCTGCGCGTCGTAGAGACCGTTCAGGAGATGGATCGCGCCGGGTCCGGAGGTCGCCATGCAGACACCGACCTCGCCGGAGAACTTGGCGTGCGCCGACGCCATGAACGCGGCGAGCTCCTCGTGCCGGACTTGGACGAATCGCACCTTGTCCGACGCGCGATCGAGCGCGCCGAGGAACCCGTTGATCCCATCGCCCGGATAACCATAGATCGTCCGGACGCCCCAGCCGTAGAGTCGCTGCATCACGAAGTCGCCAACGGTCTCGCTCATGTCAGGCTCCTGAGTCCTCGCGTGGTTGCCGCGGTCGCGAGGCCGTAGCCGAGGTGCGCGACGAGCGACTGCAGATGTCGGGTCGGGTGATAGGCCGTCGGCTTATCGGTCAACCCGAGGAGCGGGACCACGAGCTCGTCGCCGAACAGCCACAGCGCCGCGCCGAGCAGGAAGCCGGATCGAAGTGCGTCGACGTCGCGGCGTGACGTGATCGCGCCATAGAGCGCGGCCACCGCAAGTCCGTATCCGAGGTGGACGAGCGACGACAACCTTTGCTTTTGTGGAGGCGACGGCTCGTGATGCAGGAGCTTCTCGTACGCGATCCTCGCGATCGCATCGGTCGCGGCCTCGTCGGCATGATGTTGCACGCCGACCAGCGACATCGATCTCGCGGTCGCGAAGACATCGATGGGTCGGGGCGCTCGATCGCGTACGATCGGTCGAATGATCCGGAGACCCAGCCGCATCGCTGCGAGGCCAGCGATCCCGGCGATCAAGCCGCGTCCAAGCCCCTTGATGAGATCGTGCATACGCGACAGCGATGCATCGACCATTCCTCCGCACAGCGGACTTGTCTCAGCGGACTTTTCGGAGCGCTAAAGCCGCGTCCCAGGTTACAGCCCGGCAAGCCTGAATCAGCGTTCGCGCTTGCGAAACGTCACGACGAGCACGTCGCGATACGCCGGAGCGCTCGCGTCGACCGACTCGACCGGCGTGACGCCGTGAAACACGCGCTGATCGTCGACGAGCGCGGCATCGAACGGGTTGGTGAGCGTGAAGCTGCCGAGCTCTGCGCCGTCGAGGGCGTGGATCGTCGTCGTCCCGCTCGCGATGTTGACGCGCTGGATCAGCAGGACGAGCACGAAGTCGACACCGTCGCGATGAAGCCCTTCTGGCGTCGGCGTCGCGGCTTCGTTCGCGCGCGCTTCGATCCGAAATTGATGAAGCTCGATGTCCCACGCGACCGTGCTCGGTGCGAGTGCGGCGAACATGTCCCGACACCATTCGAGGATCGTCGACAGGCTATGCGAATCGCCGATCGCTTCGGTCACCGGCTCGAACCAACGCTCGATCCCACCGTTGAGCGGATTGTAGTCGTGGCTCTGCCAGTGCGGTCCGTGCGGCTTGCGGCGGATCGTTCCATCGGCCGACGCGAGATAGAGCGCATGACGCCGCCTTCGGTATCGCCCACCATCGGCCATGTAACGATCGAGGTGCAGATCGTTCCAGCTCGCCGCAAAAGCCGTCCAGTCGGCGAGAGAGCCTCGCGCGAGCAAGTGGTCGCGCATGTCGCGACCGATCACGAACACGTAACCCTGCTCTACGAGCGGCTCGACAAGCGTGGTGATCGACATCGCGTCTGTCAGTGCGCTTGAAGACGAGCGATCCGCTTCTTGAGCAGCGCGACGTCTCTCGCCTTCGGCACGGACGTCACGTACGTCCGCAGTGCTTGCAGCGCCTTCGCGTTGTCGCCTTGTTGCGCGTATGCGAGACCGAGCCCGCGGTAGCCGGCGACATAGCCGGGATAGATCCCCAGCGCCTGTTGATACGCGCGGATCGCGCCGTCGGCATCGCCGGCGAACAGGCGCTGATTCCCTGTCGCGTACGCGGTTCGCGCTCTCTCGAGCGCCGGCTCGTCCGCTTTCGGGATCACGGCTGCCGGTGCGGACTGCGCGACTTCGTGTTTCGGCGAGTCGTACTCGAGCACGACAGCCTTGCCACCGAGCTTGCGAGGAGCCGGCTTCGCGGGTGCGACGGCTGGTGCGATCGCGATGGGCTTCGTCGGCCGCGGCGGATCTCCCGCGATCGGCTGCGGCGCCACGGCCACGGCCGGCGGCGGCTCCGGCGGCTGCGGCTGCACGATCGCGACGGGTGGCGGCGTGCTCGCAGCTTCCTCGTGCTTGCCACTTGTCGCCAGCACGATGATCACGACCACCAACACGAATGCGCCCGCGCCGATCTGAACGGGACGCGATCGCGACGCCTTCGCGATGACCTTCGATGCAACGACGAACGCAGACGGCCGTGTCGAGCCCGTCGGATCACGGCGCGCTCGCGAGCTCTTGTTCGGCTTGATGTCCTCGTCGTCGAGCGAGTCCTGACGCGCCCGCTCCGCAACGTTTCCGTGATCGATCCAACCGTCGCCGACCGTTGGATACTGCACCGGCGGATACACCGCCGATGGAGGTTGCGCGACCGCAGCAACGGGAGCTTGCACGACCGCAGGAGCCGGAGCTTGCACCACGCGCGCCGGTTCGGTCTCTTGATACGGAAGCGCGGTGATCGGGCCCGGACGTGGCGCGCCATTCGCCGCATCGATAGCGGCGTGCCCGAGCTGCGTCTGAAATGGTTTCGCGATCGGTGTCTCGTTCGCTGAAGCCTGAAACAGGCTCGCTGCCGTCTTCGCAGTCGGCGTCTCGTGGGCTGAGGGTTGTGCCTGAACGTTCGCTGCCGGCTTCGCGTTCGCGAAGGCCTGCGTTGGAAACGCGCTCGGTGGTGTCTTCGCAGCCGGCGTTTCGTGCGCTGGAGGGTGTGCCGGAACGTTGGCAGCTTTCGGGTTCGCCGGCGGCTGTGTTTGAAACACGCTCGCTGCGGTCTTCGCGGTCGGTTTCTCGTTCACCGCAGACTGCGGTCCCACGGTCTCGTCGTCGAACAAGCTCTGCGAAAGTGAAGAGAAGGGCTCGGGCGTCGTCTGCGGTTGCTGCGGCGGTTGAAACGCGCTCGGCGACAACTTCGCAGGAGCTGCGGGTCGTGGTTGCGGAGGCGGTGATGCCGCCGGGGTTGCCTGCGGAGGCGATTTCACCGCCGGCAACGCCGATGCAGTCGGTGCTTTGACCGCGGGCAGTGTCGAAGTCTGCTTGACCGGAGGCACGGCGGGCACGGTCGCCGTAGGTTTCGGCGATGGCGCCGGTGCTTCACCAACCGGCTTCTTGGCGACGGGGACGACCGATCTCGATCCGGCGAGCGGCGTCGCAGAGCGCGTCGGCCGCGTCGACGGTTTCGGCGCGTCCGGCCTCGGTGCCGCGACCTCCGGTGCCTTGACGGGCGGCGGCGCTGCCTGCTCCGCCGCGGTCGCCTTGCGAATGGTATTGGTCGTCGGCCCCGAGCTCGTCGTCAGCCGTTGAAAGGTCGCGGTCTTGCGCGGTGCAGACGGCTGCGATTCGGGCGGTGTCGACGGTGCACTCTGCCGAACGAGCTCGCCGAGCTTGGTCTCGTTTGCTTTCGGCGTGTGCTGGCCGTGCTCCCACTCGTTGACGTCCATCGCGTCGATCTCGACCACGGACGGATCCGTTGCCGGGGTCTGGGATGGCTTCTTGTTCACGGCTTCGTCGCCTCCGAGACCAGCTCGGCGACGCCGGCCGTCGCCTCGGTATCGTTGGCGAACACTTTCTCTTGGGTCTTCTTCGCGGTCTGCGTGTCGACGTCGAACAACGTGACCGTGACCCTCAGGTGCTTCTTGGGCTCGGCGCTGATCTGCGCGAACAACAACTGATTCGCCGAGAGCGAGCGGCCTGCGGCCTGAAAGCACGCGACCGTAGCGTCGACGCATTCGATCGAGAGCTGGACGACCTCGAGCGAGACCTTCGAGATCTGCGTGTCATCGACGCCGGACACGTGCGCGCTCGTCAGCGATTCGGTCAGGGCCTTCGCAGCCTTTGGAAACGCATCGCTCTCCGCCGGCAGGATCGAGAGCCTCGTCTTTTTCGGAACAACGACCACCGGCGCCGCTGGCGGAGGCGGATGACTGCACGCCGCGATGGCGAGCATCACGAGCATCGCGAGTTGGTTTCTCACCGAGGACTCGAGGTTACCACGCGAGTTCTCACCTCGTGGAGCTACCCAAAGGCACCCGTTCCCTACATCCCGCCCCACACTCACCATCACTTATCGATGTGACGTTCAAGACATGAAAACGAGCGTCAGTACACAGGACGCCAGCGAGCACAGCGCGAGTGCGAACACTCGGGCGCCGTGATGGCTGCCTGGAGTGGCACTCAGCGGCGCTTCCATCACGACCTGGTCCATCAGGAGAGCAGTCACTTCGACTTGCATCGGAGCGATCTCCATCGGAACCAACTTCGCGGACTCGGTCCTCACGGCGCCGGAACCCGTCGCATGGCGCGGGAACGCATGGGCGACCCTTCCCGAATCATCCGTCGACTGCGTGTCAGGGAGGCCAGCGGTCTCGAAAAGGTCCCCATGAGCCATTCGTTCACCATAAAGGAATCTCGTGGCGGCATCGGGTAACACCCGGCTAACATGTGTTGGGAGCACGAAATAGGTCGCGATTACTGCCGTTTACTCGTACGTGAGGTCGACGATCTCTACCTCACCTCCGCGCGGTAGCTCCACCGAGTCGCCGACGCGGGCATCCCACAGTGCGTTCGCGATGGGCGTCTGCCAGGACAGCCATCCGCGCTTCGGATCCGCCTCGATCGCGCCGACGATCCGATATGTCGTGCGCTTGCCCGCCTCATCTTCGACGGTCACCGAAGCACCGAGTCCGACGATCGCGCGATCCGTCGGGCCGACGATCTGCGCCGTCGCGAGGTGATCGGAGAGCTCGCGGATCCGATCGGGATCTCCCGACGCACGCATCAGCTCGTCGAGCTCGGCGCGTGCGGCGGCGAGACCTCTCGCGGTCACGAAGTTCGGCTCGGGAATCGGCGCGCCGCGCTTGCGTGGCGAGACGTTCGGCGCGTCATCATCTTCTTTCGTGAACGCCTTGCTCACGTGATCACTGTAGCGCGCGCGAACATCGCGTGCCCGACCTTGGGCTGCGCACCGGTTTCGGGGATGATGACCGCGCTGTGACCGACACCGTGGTTCATCTGATTCGCCACGGCCAGGTCTACAACCCCGAGGACATTCGCTACGGCCAGCTCGCCGGGTTTCGGTTGTCATCGCGTGGCTGCCAGCAAGCGCGAGCCGCGGCGAGCTATCTGCAATCGCTCGGGCGCCCGATCGCCTCGATCGTCTCGAGCCCGCTCCAGCGCGCGACAGAGACCGCGAAGATCATCGGCGATGCGCTCGCGCTGCCGTTTGTGACCGACCAGCGGTTGATCGAATCGGCGACGCAGTTCGACGGCTTACCGAGGCTCGCGATGCTCTCGCCGAAGCTGTGGCCCAAGTTGTGGAATCCGTTTCGGCCTTCTTGGGGCGAGTCGTTCGATTCGATCGCGAGCCGGATGCGCGCGGCGATCGATGAAGCCCTCGCCGCCCACGCCGGATCGTCGATCGTGTTCGTGTCGCATCAAGCGCCGATCTGGATCACGCGACACTCGTACGAAGCATCCGGTCCACCGTGGCTGTCGCGCGTGCGGTGCACGCAAGCGTCGGTGACGAGCCTGCTCTTTACCGGGAAGCAGTTCGATCGCAGCACGTACTGGGCACCGACGACGCTGCGGCCGCTGGTGCGGTAACCTCGCGTGGTGGTTCGCCTCGCCGTCGTGCTCGCGCTGTTCGCTGCTTGTCACGAGTCGCCGCATCGCGATGGTCCGTGCCAGTGCACGCCGAACAACGCGTCGCGGATCAAGGGCCGCGACAACGCGCCGATCACGGGAGAGTCGCTGGTCGCGCTGTTGCGAGGGCACCGCCAGCAAGTCGCGCTCGGCAAGAATCCACGCGACATCAAGGTGCTCGACGACGAGCTACGCTTCGCGGTCTCGAATTTCTGCGAGCCCTGCGGAGAGTGGGTTCATGATCGCATGACGATCGAGGATATGTTCCCGCTGTCGCGGCTCGACGACGCGACGCGAGCCGTGTGTCTCGGGCTCGTGCTGCGCGATGACACGACCGTCTACGGCAGTGCGCGACCGAGCAACTGTCGCTAAGAGAACGCCAAGGCGCCACGCCGAAAGGTCGAGCGCCAAGACGCCACGCCCGAAGGATCGAACGCCAAGACGCCAAGGCGCCAAGATGGGCAGAGGACTTTTAGGACGAACCTCAGGAAGTGCCAGCCGCATTGTGGACCGCGGGCTCTCTTCTTCGCGAAGCGAACCACTTCTGCCCTCCTCTGTCCTCGGCGTCTTGGCGCCTTGGCGTTCAGCCTTCTGCCGCAGGCGTGGTGCGTAGTGGTTCGATCAGATCCGGATCGCGAGCGCGACGCCGATCACCGCCGCGAGCACGAGGACGACCGCCCACACGACGCGCGCGATCCGCGGATCCGGACGCGCGTGCTGCGTGACGTCGTACGACGGCACCGTCGCCGGCGGCTGCGTGCCGATCCCGCGTAAGGTCTGCGAGGGCACGACGACCTCCGGCGGCGGAGGCTCCCACTTCGGAGTGTTCGATGAGGCGGGTCCGAAGACCGCGGGGGAGCTGACCGGCCGCTGCATCCGCGAGGCGTCCACGGACGGCGAGGCCGGCGGCCGCTGCATCCGCGAGGCGTTCACCGGCGGCGAGATTGCCGGCCGCTGCATCCGCACCGCGTCCGCCGGTGGCGTCGGCAGTCGCTGCATCCGCACCGCGTCCGCCGGTGGCGCCGGCAGCCGCTGCATCCGCAGCGTGTCCTCCACCGGCGTCACGGGCGGCCGCTGCATCCGCAGCGTGTCCACCGGCGTCACAGGCGGCCGCTGCATCCGAAGGGTGTCCACCGGCGGCGTCGAGCCGGTGTCGTCGAGCTTCGGCGCACGCTCGAATGTCGGAGAACCGGTCAGCGAGGCGATCAGGCCGAGCGGCGCGATCGCCGTCGCTTCGTCGTCGCCGGGGTTGATCTGGAGCGCGAGCGTCGACGCCGCATCTTCGGGGTGAGCGAGTAGGCCATCGAGCGCGCTCGCGAGCTCCTCGGCGGACGCGTAGCGGAGCTCGATCTTGCGCTCGAGGCAGCGCATCACGATTCGCTCGAGCTCCGGCGGCACGAACGTCCGAGACGACAGCGGAGGCGGAGGCTTCAGCATCGCCGCGAGCGCACTGCCGGCGCTCGATGCCTCCGCATACGGCAAGCGGCCACTGATCATCTCGTACATCACGATCCCGAGCGTGTAGAGATCGCTCGCACCCGTGCACGAGCCGCCCACCATCTGCTCCGGTGGCATGTAGTCGAGCGTGCCGATCATCTGGCCGGCGTTCGTCAGATCGGCGTTGTCGAGCGCGCCGCCCTTGAGGATCTTTGCGATTCCGAAATCGAGGACCTTGACGAAGTCGTCGCTGCCCTCGTGCGGCTCGAGATGGATGTTCGTCGGCTTGAGATCGCGATGCACGATCCCGAGCGCGTGTGCTTCGGCGAGCGAATCGCACACCGCGCGCGCGATCGCGACCATGCGCTTCCACTCGATCGGGCCTTGGGCGCGAAACCGTTCGAACAAGCTCACGCCGCGCAGGAGCTCCATGACGATGTAGAGCGTTCCGTCGTCGGATTCGCCGAGCTCGTACGCGGTGATCGTGTGTGGACTGCGCAGCGCGATGAGTGTTGCGCCTTCGCGGCGAAACCGCGCGACGACGCCGGCATCGGCGGTCAGCCGCGGATGCAGGACTTTCAGCGCGAACTCGTGGCCCGACGTGATGTGCCGCACGCGATAGATCGCACCGAAACCGCCTGCCGCAAGCCGGAACTCGACCAGGAACCTGCGATCGAGGGTCGTCCCGACGAGCGGATCGACCGGGAGGACGGCCGTGCGGTCTTGTGGGTCGGTTTCGGCCACTGCGCTCGCACCCTATTCTACCGCGATCGTTGTGACGCCGTGCCCTTCATCGCCACGGCCCGACGCGCCATACTGCGCGACCTCATGCGCAACGTATTCGTGGTCGCAATCTTGATGTCGCTCGCGACGGTCAGTCATGCAGCGACCGTCGAAGAACTCCTTGCAAAAAACCTCGCGGCGCGCGGCGGAGAAGCCAAGCTGCGCGAGCTGAGGACGCTGCGGCTCACCGGCCGCATCGTGTTCGGCGGCGGCGGCTTTTCCATCGATGCGACGTGGGCGCAGGTCCAGGAGCGTCCCGGCCTCATCCGCAGCGAGGTGACGCTGCAAGGGCTCACCCAGATCACCGCGTACGATGGCCGCGAAGGCTGGAGCCTCTCGCCTTTCAGCGGCCGCCGCGATCCCGAGAAATCCTCCGAAGACGATGCACGCGCGCTCGCGCAGCAAGCCGAGCTCGACGGTCCGCTCGTCGGCTGGCGTGACAAAGGCCATCGCATCGAATCGCTCGGCACCGAGGACGTCGATGGAACGCCCGCGATCAAGCTGCGCGTGACCCGCAAGGACGGGGACGTCCAGTACGTCTATCTCGATCCCGACTCGTTCCTCGAGATCCGGATCACGACCGTGCGCAAGGTGCGTGGCACCGAGGACATCACCGAGACGGATCTCGGCGGCTACCAGCAGGTCGCCGGTGTGTGGTTGCCGTTCGCGATCGAATCGGGAACCAAAGGTGGCCCGCGCAACAGCCGGATCACCGTCGAGCGCGCCGAGATCAACGTCCCGGTCGACAAGGCGTGGTTCGAGCTGCCGACACCCAAGAAACCCGCCGTCGCCCTGATCGTTCCGGTTGGTCGGAGTGAATCCGACCCCCTCCATCCCGGCGATGCGAAACCGGACACCGGCGTCGTTACACCCGTCGCGAAGGTCGAGAGATCGACCGCGGATGTCGGCACGATCTCGGGACTCGGCGCGCGCAACATCGGCTCGGCCGCGATGAGCGGACGCATTGCAGCGGTCGCGGCGCTCGCCTCCGGTGGCAAGACGCTGCTCTACGTCGGCGCGGCCTCGGGTGGCGTGTGGAAATCACTCGACGGCGGCACGACGTTCAAGCCCGTGTTCGACAAGCAGCCCGTGCAATCGATCGGCGCGATCGCGATCGATCCGAGCGATAGCAAGACCGTGTGGGTCGGCACCGGCGAGAGCTGGACCCGCAATTCGGTCTCGATCGGAGACGGCATCTACAAGTCGACCGACGGTGGCGAGACGTGGAACAACGTCGGGCTGCCGGCGTCGGAGCGAATCACGAAGATCATCGTGCATCCGAAGAACGGGCAGATCGTGTACGCGTGCGTGCCCGGCAAGCTGTGGAGCGATTCCACGGATCGCGGCCTCTACAAGACGTCCGACGGCGGCAAGTCGTGGTCGCTCGTGCTCAAGGGCGGCAACGCCTCGACCGGTTGCTCGGGCCTCACGATGGATCCGAAACATCCAGACGTGTTGATCGCAGGGCTGTGGGATTTCCGCCGCAAAGGCTGGACGTTCCGGTCCGGCGGCGAAGGTCCGAACGATCCGAGCGGCAGCGGCCTGCATCGATCGACCGATGGCGGCAAGACCTGGACGTCGATGGCGGCGAACAAAGGCTTGCCCGCCGGTCCGTGGGGCCGCGTTGAAGTCGTGTTCGCGCCGTCGAACGAGAACATCGTCTATGCGCTCATCGAGTCGAAGTCGTCGGCGCTGTTCCGCTCGGCCGATGGCGGCGCGACATGGGAGCAACGCGATGGCAGCCAGATGATGGTGTGGCGGCCGTTCTACTTCGCGCGCCTGGTCGTCGATCCCACGAACCCCGATCGGATCTTCAAACCGGACGGCAACTTGATCGTCAGCGAAGACGGTGGCCGCAGCTTCTCGAGCGCGGGCGGCGGGGCGCACGGCGACTGGCACGACCTGTGGATCGAGCCGACCAATCCCAAGCACGTGATCGGCGGCGACGACGGCGGCCTGTGGCTGTCCTACGACGGTGGCAATCGGTGGTGGAAGGGCAACAACCTGCCGATCTCGCAGTTCTATCACGTGGCGATCGACAACAAGGATCCGTATCAGGTGTACGGCGGACTCCAGGACAACAGCTCGTGGGTCGGTGACTCCGCGTATCCCGGCGGCATCACGAGCTCGCGCTGGGAGAATCTCTACAACAGCGACGGATTCTGGGTGATTCCAGATCCGACGGACCCGAACGCGGTCTACGCCGAAGGCCAAGGCGGTTACGTCGGGCGGATCGATCGCAAGTCGCTCGCGGCTCGCGATATCCAGCCGAAGGCCGGCTACCACGAGAAGCTGCGCTTCAACTGGAACACGCCGCTACACGCGAGCCCGACACAGAAGGGTACGATCTACATCGGCTCGCAGTTCCTGTTTCGCTCGCGCGACCGCGGTGACAACTGGGAGCGCGTGTCGCCGGATCTCACGACGAACGATCCGGCGAAGCAGAAGCAAGAGCTGTCCGGTGGCGTCACCGTCGACAACTCGTCGGCCGAGATGCACACGACGATCTATTCGATCAGCGAGTCACCGAAGAACGCGAGCGTGATCTGGGTCGGCACCGACGACGGAAACGTCCAGCTCTCGCGCGACGGCACCAAGACGTGGACGAACGTCGCCGGCAACATCACCGGGCTGCCGAAATCATCGTGGGTGAGCTGGGTCGAGGCGAGCCGGTTCGATGCAGGCACCGCGTACGCTGCGTTCGATCGCCACTCGTTCGGCGACATGACGCCGTGGGTCTACAAGACGACCGATTACGGCAAGTCGTGGGTGCGCATCGTGTCGCCCGAGAAGGGTGTGCGCGGCTTCGCTCACGTGGTCAAAGAGGATAGCGAGAAGCCAAATCTGCTCTTCGTCGGCACGGAGTTCGGGTTGTGGATCTCGCTCGATGGCGGCGGGACGTGGGCCGAGTTCAAGGGCTCCAATTTTCCGAGCGTCGCCGTGCGCGATTTGCAAGTGCAGCCGCGCGACGGCGATCTCGTGATCGCGACGCACGGCCGCGGGATCTGGATCATCGACGATCTCTCGCCGCTGCGCGCGCTCACGGATGCGACGCTTCAGAAATCGACCGCGTTCTTGCCGACGCGCGCGATCCAGCAGCGGATGCCTGCGAGCGGCGGCTGGTCGGAAGGCGATGCCGGCTTCACGGGCGACAATCCGCCCGACGGCGTGATCGTCACCTACTACCTGCGCACCCGGCACATCTTCGGGCCGATCAAGCTCGAGGTGCTCGATGGTGCGGGCAAGCTCGTCGATACGGTGACGCCGAGCAAGCGGCGCGGCATCAATCGCGTGGCGTGGAACATGCGCGTCAAGCCGCCGCGCGTACCGCGTGCCGCGCAGGTCGCGTTCAGCGCGTCGCAAGGTCCTCGGGTGCCGCCTGGCACGTACACGTTGCGGCTGACGCGAGGTGCCGAGGTGGTCGAGACCAAGATCACGATCGGCCTCGATCGACGGGCGCCGTACAACGCCGCCGACCGCAAGGCTCAGTTCGACGCGGTGATGAAGGCGCACGCGCTGTTCGGCGACATGACGAAGCTGACGGGCCGCATCGAGGCCGCGCGCGAAGCGGTCCGCGAGCGGCTGCAGAAGCTGCCGGAGACCGACCTGCTCGCGAGCAAGCTCCGGCTGATGCTCGACAAGATCGAGACGGCAAAGAAGCTGATCGTCGCGACGACCGAAGGCGGCGCGATCACCGGCGAGGAGCGGATCCGCGAGCACCTCGATCTCGTCTATGGCGCGCTCCAGACGTGGGAAGGCCGGCCTGCGAAATATCAGGTCGATCGCATCGAGGTCTTGCGACGCGAGCTCGGCGATGTCGAGAAGACGATCGAGGTGATCGTCACGAAGGATGCGCGCGCGATCGACGACGAGCTGCAGAAGCACAAGCTGACGCCGATCCCCGTGATCGGCGCGGTCGACCGGCACGAGCGCGCCGGGCTCGACGACGCGGCGCTCCGCTGCCTCGCAAGCCACGGCAAGGACTGCGTCGACGAAGACCGCGCGGCGACCCGCTCCGAGCGGGACTAGCTCAATGGGTAGGCGGGAGCGCTCGACAGGACCCGCACCCAAGCGCGTAGGATGCGCGCATGTACTTCGAGACATTCTCCCAGATCAAGAAGCAGCTGCGTCAGCTCGATAAGTGGCTCGAGACCGCGGCCGAATACGCCACGACCAAGAAGTTCGAGCCGAGCGTGTATCTGACGCTTCGCCTGGCGCCGGATCAGTTCGCGTTCGCGCGCCAGGTCCAGACCGCGTGCGACACCGCCAAGCTCGCAGCTTCGCGGCTCACGGGCAAAGAGGCGCCGAGCCACCCCGATAACGAGACGAACGTCGAGGAGCTGCGCTCCCGCGTGCGTTCGGTGCTCGCGTACCTCGACGGCTTTTCCGAGAAAGACTTCGCAGGCGCCGCGACCCGCACGGTCACGCAGCCGCGCTGGGAAGGTAAAGTGATGACGGGCGCGAACTACTTCCTCGAGCACGCGATTCCGAACTTCTACTTCCACCTGACGACCGCGTACGCGATCCTCCGTCACGCGGGCGTGCCGCTCGGCAAGCGCGACTTCCTCGGTACGCTCACCCTCACGTAGTCGAGCTGATCAGGCCCAGCAGTCCGTGTACCATCGCGAGATGGGGATGCGGACCTTGTCGATCGACATCGGAGGCACGGGGCTCAAGGCACTGGTGCTCGGGCCCGATGGCACACCACTCACCGAGCGCGTGCGCGTCGAGACGCCGAGGCCCGCGACGCCGGACGCGATCCTCGCCGCGCTCAGCCCGCTGATCGCGCCGCTCGGCGACTTCGATCGCGTGAGCGTCGGATTCCCGGGCGTCGTCGTCGACGGTGTCACGCAGACCGCGCCGAACCTCCACAAGAAATGGAATCACTTCGAGCTCGCGAACGTGCTCGGCAAGACGCTCGGCAAGCCCGTGCGGGTGCTCAACGACGCGGGCGTCCAAGGCTACGGCGTGATCGAAGGCAACGGTGTCGAGATGCTGCTGTGCCTCGGCACCGGTCTCGGCTGCGCGCTCTACCTCGACGGCAACTACGTCCCGAACCTCGAGCTCGCGCACCATCCGTTCGGTAACGGCGAGACCTACGAAGATTACGTCGGAGCCAAGGCGCTCGAGCACATCGGCAAGAAGAAGTGGAACAAGCGCGTCCAGAAGGTGATCGAGCAGGTGTTGCCGATCTGGAATCCGCGCAAGCTCTACCTCGGCGGCGGCAACGCGAAGCACCTCAAGATCGAGCTACCCGAGAACGTCGTGGTCACGTCGAACATGGCGGGCCTGCTCGGCGGCATCGCGCTGTGGCACGACGCGAAGCCGGCGAAGCTCGCGGCCGTGAAATCCGCGAAGGCCGCGGTCTAGAAGATCACGACGGTGTTGATCGGCGTGACGTTCATGCCGCCCGGATAACCGTACGAGACGTTCGAGGTGAACGTCGACGTGTTCGGCGTTCCCCAGCCCCACACCCACAGGCCGAACGGCGCGATGCTGTCCATCGAGTGACGTCCGGTCGAACAGTTGCCGACGTTCATGAAGTTGCCGGTCATCAGGTCGGCGCGCGTCCATTCGTAGTCCGCACCGACGGGCTGCCAGCCGGTCAGCGCGCCTTTGCAGTCGAGGTTGACGTCGTGGAACTGTCCGTCGCCACCGCGCCTCCGGACGATCACGAGATTGGTCTCCGGATAGGTCGGGTCGGCGAAGAAGATGTACTGCGTCAGGTACTGCTCGGGCGGCACGCTGACGACCATGTCCGGATCGCCGAAGCCTTCCTGGACGAACGTCGAGCTCGTCATGTACCCGAACAACATGAACGGATGATCCTTGTCCTGACTCGAGACCTCGAACGGCGTCCCGGTCTGGAACATCACGGCTTGGCCTTTCATCAGTGCCGCTGGACCGCCGACGGGACTCGAGTACGTGAGCTGCGTGCCGTCGACGACACCGACGACACGCCAGAACGTCGACGTCTCGGCGGGAACGCGCGGCCTGTACATCACGCCGACGTAATGGCTGCCGAGCGCGCGAATCGGCGGCACCATCTGCTCGCCGTGATCGCAGTACGACGTCCCGTTCGGCATCTGCATACACACCTGACCGGCCATGAAGCCGACCGGCTTGTTCGACGTGATGATGCTGCCGGTGAGCTCCGCGGCCTGCGTGATCTGCGCCTGCTGGCCTTTATTGAGGCTGATGTTGACCGGAGTGCCTGCGGCGCCGGCCGGGACGCCACCGCCACCGGTGATCGCCGCGTTCGGTGTGATCGTCGCGACCGTTCCGTCCTCGGCGGCGATGATGTTCATCGAAGGTGCGCCGACGCCTTGTGGTGACACGTTGACGGCGACGTAGTTGACGTCCCACGCGCTGGTCGGCAACAGCAGCGACGCCGCGGTGACCGCGACCGAGCCGCCGCCATATGGATTGATCTGATACGAGACGACCGGCACATCGGTCGAGATCTCGAACGAAGCCTTGATACCGGTGCCGCTGAGGTTCGCGTTCGGCTCGGCAGACGCAACCGGGCATAGCGGCGCAGCGCCGCTACCGCCGCCCAGGAACAACACGGCGACTTGCCCAGGTGGCAACCCGGCAGCCGCATCGTACGGAGCGTAGGTGAGAGACGGCCCCGCGCCGACCGGCAGCCGTGTGAAGCTTGCCGTGTTCAGCTGCGCGCCGTTGTAGTGGACGTCGATGTGGGCCGGCGTGGTCCAGGTGTTCGCGACGAATGCCGCGAAGCAATACGTCGTCATGAACGAGTCCATGTAGGTCGCGTAGTAGTCGCAGCCGATCGAACGATGATTCGATTCGGCAGCCGTACACGCATCCGAGCACGTGAACGTCGACGCATCGCAGGCGTTCGCGCCGGTGCATTGCGTGATCACGTTGCCGTTGCAGTCGAGGACGGCGTGCAAGTCGCCCGAGCACTGCTTCTGGCACGAGAACACGTCGTTGCCCGCCCCGTCATCGCCGCCTTGCCCGTCCCCACGATTGCGAGCCGATGGACCGCACGCGACCACGCACAACACCAGACAGGAAATCGCAGCTTTCATCGGTACCCTCGGGCCGGAACGTAGAGGGACTGTCCCTCCGGATCAACGCGAATATGCAGGCGATCCGGCAAATCTTGCCTCCCGGTGGCGCTAGTGTGCGGCATGCCCCATCCCACGAAGCTCAGCGAAGCCGAGATCACGAAGGAGCTGGCCGCCGCACCCGGCTGGGCGCGCCACGGCGACAAGATCGGACGGCAGTTTCAGTTCAAGGACTTCGTGACGGCGTGGAGCTTCATGGCCGGATCGGCCCTCGTGGCCGAACGCCTCGGACATCACCCGGAATGGTTCAACGTCTATCACACGGTGAAGATCGAGCTGTCGACGCACGATGCGGGTGGCCTCACCCTCCTCGACTTCGAGCTCGCGCGCGCGATGACCGCGATCGCAGCACCGCTGCTCGGCTGATCGCATACGATAGTTGGATGCGAGGGGTCGTGGCGCTGATCGCGCTAGCCGGGTGCAATCAGGTGTTCGGGCTGCACGCGACCCAAGAATCGCCGGCGAGCGACGCACAGTTCTTCGATGCGCCGATCGACGCGCCGTTTCGCTGCCCGCCAGCGGGCACGACGCCACGGTTCTCGACCGCTCCGCATCAAGTGCTGTTCCGGCTCTGCACGAGATACGTGATCAGCGCCGACGCGAACCTGGCGATGGCGATGTGCGACGGGAATGAAGTCGCACAAGGCCCGGTCGAGGGCCGGCTAACCGCCGTGAGCGACCTGACGTCGACGGACACCAACGTCCAGCGCTCGATTCCGCAGCTCAGCCCCGAAGGCGACTTCGTGTTCGTGCACGAGTACGTGTTCGCACAATCGAAAGCGAGCTTCGTTCGCTACCGGCACGCCGCCGGCGATCACTGGACTCGCGACGGCGTGCTCGTGATGCCGGCCGTGGTGACCGGGCCACTCATCGAGATCAGCACGCCGACCCGAGGCCCGGTCCGCCGCGTCATCGTCCGCGACAATACGGCCAATCTTTACGAGCTGATCGATGACGGCAGCAACACGCTGCAGATGCATGCGACGTACACGCCCGCGGACCTCGGCGTCTTCAACGCGCAAAGCGCGATGCTCAGTGCCGACGGCATGCGCCTCGTCCTGTATGGGACCAAGCCGGACGGCAACGGTAACGTTATCCAGTCCGTGTGGTACACGGATCGGCCGACGATCGCCGACCGGTTTCGTCCGGTTGACCGGATGCTGGACGTCCCGGTGATCACCGATCCGTTCCTCTCCGAAGACTGCGCGCGGCTCTACTTCAGCGGCATCGGCTCGATCTGGTACGTGCAGCAGTTGTAGAGCGATTTTCCGTCGCCGGTCGTCAGACTGCGGCTATACCTTCGCGTCCATCGTGTCGCTCTCGACGTTGCTCACACCGGATCGCTTGAAGGTGCTCTCGGGGTACGCGTACACGCGTGGCCTGAAGTACTGGCAAGACGGTCGCGTGCTGTCGTGCAAGCTCGAGGACGAGACGCTCGACGGCGTCGTCGTCGGTGGCCTGACGTATCAGGTTCGGATCTCGGCCGAGCGGAACAACCTCGTCGGCTCGTGCACGTGTCCCGTCGCAGACGTGTTGTGCAAGCACGCCGTCGCGCTCGGCCTCGCGTATCTGTCCAAGGGCGCCGCGGTCTTGGCGCCGGCGGCGGATCGGTGGAAGACGCGCAAGGCGCTCGAACAGTGGGCCGACGAGCACCACGTCAGGCACGCGCTGGCGATCTCGGCGGAGGTGCTCCTGTCGGCGATCCCGAAAGATGATCGCTATCACGGGATTCGCTACACGCTGACTCGGTTCTCGCTGCGCGAGGTCGTGACGCGCGAAGGCGCCGCGCAATATCTCGGACCCGAGGCGATCGCGAACGAGATCATCAAGGCCGCGCACGAAGCGCTCGATCAGGCCGCGGCGGTGGTGCGCAAAGGGATCTCGGAAGAGACCGCACTGTTGCGCGCGACTCCTGATCCGGCGCTCGCCCCTTTGTGGAGGCGGCTCGTCGAGGTACGGCGGGAGCTACGGAACCATGCGTTCCCGCGGTCGCGCGAGTGGCGGGCCAGCGGGAAATGGTGGTTCGATCCGCGCGGCCCCACGGTGTTCTGGGAGGAGCCAGAGCGCTTCGTGCGCGCGAGCCCCGATTGGGGAACGGTCGAGATCGAGACGCGGCTCGAGACCTCCGGCACTGGAGATCTGCAGATCGAGTGCACGTGCAACGATGGCGGCGAGACGAGCTGCACGCACGCGCTCGCGCTGATCGACGCGACACTCTGTGTACTTCTCGATCCAGCACGCGAATTCGAGGCGCGGACCGTCGCGACCGAGCTGATGCGCCCCGGTTGGTCGCGCGCCCTCGAGGAGCTCGCGCGCTTCGAGGTCAAGGCGGCCAAAGCGCCCGCCGCGATCGAGGTCTCGTGGGAGATCGATCAGCAGTTCGGGGCACACATGATGTCCGCGCTCGTGCGCAAGCAGCTCAAGCGCGGCGGCATGAGCGCCGGATCGAGGATGTCCGCGTCACGCTTGCTCGACGACTACGGCGAGGTCCTCGGAGAACAAGATCGCCGGGTTTGCGAGCTCGCGACGACCTGGGCCGCCGGGTTTCGAGGGGCCGGAAGCTCGCGATCGGCGGGAAGCTATCCGTGGCGCGCCTTCCTCGCGCTCGTCGGCCATCCGCGCCTGTTGTTCGAAGATGATCCGATCAAGCTCGAGCGCGTGCAGCTCGGGTTCACCGCGCACGCAGTCGGCGACACGATCCAGCTCGAGCCTTCGATCGACGACGCCCGTATGGATCCACGAGATCTCGCCCAACGCCTCGCTGATTCGCGCCCCGGCGAGCCGTTGGTCGCGATCGAGCCAGCCGCTGGACGATGTCTGTTGATCGAGGTCAGTGACGAGGCTCGGCAGTTGTGGGCCGTGCTGCAGAAGCACGGTGAGGCGTTTCCTCCGGAAGCACACGCGCCACTGCTCGAGCGGCTCGCGAAGCTCGAGACGCGGATGCCGATCGTGGTGCCCCATGCGCTCAAGGGCAAGGAGCTCGCCGATCAGACGGTGACGGTCGTCCGGCTGCGCTTGCTTCCCGATGTCACGCTCGAGCTCGAGCTGCTCGTTCGGCCCGGCGATGGTGCGCCGCTGTTTCAACCGGGATCGGGGCCTCGCGACATCATGCTCGCGCGCGCCGGCGAACGTGGCTACGTGCGGCGCAACCTCGGTTCCGAGGAAGCGCTGGCCCGCGGCATGCTCGCGAAGCTCCCGCTCGAAGGCGCTGAAGAGGGTCCGCCATTTTGTTTCCGGATCGATGACACGAATGCCGCGCTCGCGCTGGTCGCCGCGATCCAGATGCCGATCGCGGGACTCGAAGCCGATTGGATCGATCAGAAGCCGAGCGTGGCGCCGTCGGGCGGAGTCGACGCGCTGCGCGTCAAGGTCGAGCGCAAGCACGACTGGTTCGGGATCGAAGGCGACCTCAAGATCGAGCAAGGCCGGCTCGAGCTCGCCGTGCTGCTCGATGCGGCGCGGCGGCAACAGCGGTTCGTGCGCGTCGATGCCAATCGCTGGGTCGAGCTGTCGGAGGCGTTGCGGCAGCGGCTCGTCGCGATTGCCGATCAGACCTACGAGAGCCGCAATCAGCTCGAGCTGTCACCCGGTGCAGTGCCCGCAATCGATGCGCTCGCCGCGGCAGGCGCGCGCGTCGTGACGGCGCCCGCGTGGAACTTGCTCTCGGAGCGCCTCGCGGCATCGCTGACGCTGAAGCCCAAGCCGCCCGCGGCGCTGACCGCGAAGCTGCGTGACTATCAGGTCGAAGGTCACGCGTGGCTGTCGCGAATCGCGGCGTGGGGCGCCGGCGCGTGCCTCGCCGACGACATGGGGCTCGGCAAGACGGTGCAGGCGATCGCGGTGCTCGTCGATCGCGCGAAGCTCGGCCCGGCACTCGTCCTCGCACCGACGTCGGTCGCCTTCAACTGGGCGGCGGAGCTCGAGCGATTCGCGCCGTCGCTGCGGCCCGTGATCTACGCGGAACAGGCCGATCGCGCGAAGTGCCTCGCGCAGCTCAAGAAGAAGGACGTGCTGATCGTCAGCTACGGCCTGCTCGTGCGGGATGTCGAGCTACTCGCGTCTCGCTCGTTCGCGACGCTGGTCGTCGATGAAGCGCAGGCGCTGAAGAATTCGAGCACGCATCGCGCAAAGGCGGCGCGCATGCTCGACGCCGAGTTCCGGATCGCGATGTCGGGCACGCCGTTCGAGAATCATCTCGGCGAGCTGTGGAGCCTGTTCGCGATCATCTTCCCGGGCCTGCTCGGCAGCTGGGAGCAGTTCCGCCAGCGCTACGCGTTACCGATCGAGCGCGACAAGAATCCCGAGGCGCGCGCCGCGCTGTCGCGCGTGTTGCGGCCGTTCCTGTTGCGCCGAACGAAGCAAGAAGTCGCGCGCGAGCTGCCGTCGCGGACCGAGATTCACGTTCCGATCGCGCTGTCGAAGGAAGAACGCGCGCTCTACGAAGACGCGCGGCTCGCGGCGATCGCGGAGCTGTCGAAACAGGGCAAAGGCGTACGCAACGAGCAGCAGCGGTTCCAGGTGCTCGCGGCCCTGACGCGGCTGCGCCTGCTCGCTTCGCACCCCAAGCTGTATGACGCGCGATCGAGCGTCGCCTCGTCGAAGATGCGACGTCTCGTCGAGCTCGTCGAGGAATTGCGCAGCGAGGGTCATCGCGCTCTCGTGTTCAGTCAGTTCACGTCACACCTCGCGCTCGTGCGCGAAGAGCTCGACAAGGCTGGCTTCAGCTCGCTCTACCTCGACGGTTCCACACCGGCGGCGCAGCGAGCACGGCTCGTCCAATCGTTTCAAGACGGCCAAGGCGAGGTATTTCTGATCTCGCTCAAGGCCGGCGGCACCGGCATCAACCTTACCGCCGCGGATTACGTGATCCATCTCGATCCGTGGTGGAACCCCGCGGTCGAGGATCAGGCGACCGACCGCGCGCATCGGATCGGCCAGACCAAGCCCGTGACGGTATTCCGGATGATCACGCACGGCACGATCGAGGAGCAGATCCTCGCGATGCACGGGGACAAGCGCGCGCTCGTCGCGGGGATCCTCGAAGGGACGGATGTCGCGGCTCGTCTGACGACCGGCGATCTGCTCGCTCTGTTGCAAGCGGGCGACAAGCGGTCCGCGCTCGGCGACGAAGACGAACCGTCAGCGCAGCTTCAGTGACGCGACAAGCGGTCGGGGCCCGGCGTCCGATGGAGACGAGCCTTCAGCGCAACTTCAGAGAGGCGAGCAACGCGCGGAACTTTGCAGCGTTCGCATCGACCGTCTTCTTCGCGCCGACGAGCTTGAAGTAGTACGGGCCCGATGGGCTCGCGATGATCGTGGCGAGCATCGCCTGATCTTGCTTCTCGACGGCGCTGCCGCCGCCCATCGCCATCCCCGCGAAGTGCCCGGACACGGACACGACGGTCGCCTCTTGGCCTGCGAACTTCGCCTTCTCGACCTTCGCGACGTCCTTGGACGCCTTGCCGTCGGGCTGCGTGAATTGACCGACCCAGCGATCGAGGTTGTCTTGCACGCTGCCCGCGCCGGCCTCGCCGAAATAAAACACGACGAGCTCGGCTTCTTGTCCCGCTGCTGCAGGCAGCTCGAAGTCCGCGGCGCGCATGCTCGAGGAGATCGGCTTGATCTTCCAGTCGGCAGGCGCGGTCAGCGCGAACGGACCGAGCGCGAGCGTGCCGTCGGGCAGCTTCTCGAGAGACTTCG
Source organism: Myxococcales bacterium (assembly GCA_028287115.1). GTDB lineage: Bacteria > Myxococcota_A > Polyangia > Haliangiales > Haliangiaceae > JABFXX01. The sequence goes on along the minus strand of JAQBQF010000209.1, from coordinate 18,502 downwards.
GCGCGCTCGGTGCGATGCCGGCGTGCGGATCGGACCCGCCGCCGCCCATATCGACACCCGCGTGCGGATTGGCGCCACCCATGTCGACGCCGGCATGCGGATCGGGGTCGGAGTTCCCCGCGTGGGGACCCGTCGCCGGGGTCCCAGGCGGTGGCGCGGCGTTCCAGTCCTTCGCAGGAGCCAGACCGGCGGCAGGTTGTTCCTTCTTGCATGCGGTGCACGCAACACACAGCACGAGAGCAGCAGACCAGGCGTAACGCATAGGCTGACTGTACGGGGCCGCGTGGGAAAAAGTCACGAACCAGCGGCAGAACCGACCACGGAGGGTAGAGGCCTGGCGAGCGCGTCGTCGTAGACGGTCGCGAGCTCGACGCAGCCAAGGTGCGGCATTCGCCGATCCTGTCGGTTCTGCAACTCGAACCGAGCGCCGATCTCGTAACGCTCGTTGAGGTATCGCGCGAGCTCCGGGCGCGACACCGTGCGCGTCGACGTGATGTGACGGATGCCGGTAACGCTCGCACGTGCGATCTCGCAGACGCGCAGCGCCGCATCCTCGGCCCACACGGCAGACCGTGCCTCGTCGGCGACGATCGTCATCGGGAGCTGGCGATCATGGCGATAGCGGAGCCAATCGAGGTGACCGTTCTTGCCGCTCGCGGACGGCCCGATCCACAGGCCCGCGCGAACGATCACGCTGTTCGGCCGCTCGAGCAGCAGGCGCTCGGCCGCGACCCGCGTGCGGCCGTAGACACTGAGCGGATCGGTCGGAGAGTCCTCGCGATACGGGCCGGTGTCGCCGCTGAACACGTGATCGCTCGAGCAATAGACGATCCGCGCGTCGCGGGGTGCGTGATCGATCAGGATCCGCATGCCTTCGACGTTGACCGAGTACGCGAAGTCGGGAGACTCCTCGCACTTCTCGACATCGCACACGCCGGCGCAGTGAACGATCGTGTGGGGCTGCTCTTCGGCGAAGAGCTGCGCCACGGCGAGCTCGTCGTCGAGGTGAATGCCGCGCTCGATGCCCGGCGGCAAGGACCGCGTGAAACCGTTGCAGAACGGCGTCAGCTCGGCGAGATCGCCGAAGTGGAAGATCGACCATCCAAGCATCGAATTCGCACCGAACAGGAACGTGCCGGCACGGTGATCTCCGTGACCCACGATGCGAGCGGGTGACTCGATGGGGCTCTGCATCGTCGGTCGAACCTACTCGACGCCGCGCGGTTTGGATATCATCGCGGGCGCATCGGTTCCACGCGGCGCTACCCGAACCTGGGTCTCATCTCGCACGACTCCTGTGTCAGAGTCGGGGTCGATGGAAGACGACTCCAACGAAGCCGCGGCATCAACGCTCGTTGCATCGGACGCGACGCAACCAGCCAGCTCGCCCGCGATCGGGGTCACCGACCTCAAGATCGTCGATGCCGATCGCTATACCAGCCGCAAGGAGCTTGCCAGGGGCGGCATGGGGAAGATCGTCACGGCGTTCGATCGCAGACTGCAACGTACGGTCGCGATCAAAGAGATGCGCGGTCAGAGCGCCGACTTCATCGCTCGGTTCGAGCGCGAGATCTTGCTGACCGCGCGGCTCGAACATCCATCGATCGTCACGATTCACGAGGCTGGTCAGTGGCCCTCCGGCGAGTTGTTCTACGCGATGAGGTTGGTGCCCGGGCGCTCCCTCGACGAGAAGATCGCGAAATGCTCCACGCTCGAACAGCGCTTGGCCCTCGTCCCGCATGTGATCGCCGTCGCCGACGCACTCGCATACGCTCATCAGCAACGCGTCATCCACCGCGACCTCAAGCCACAAAACGTGATGGTCGGTGAATTCGGCGAGACCGTCGTCATCGACTGGGGACTCGCGAAGCAGCTCGACTCGTCGCGCGCGTCCACCGCGAGCATCAGCCAAACAGCGGTTTCTGCGCAGACCGAGCTCGGCGCCGTGCTCGGAACGCCGATGTACATGCCGCCGGAACAAGCCGCCGGACTCGTCACCGATGAGCGCGCCGACGTCTACGCGATCGGAGCGATCCTCTATCACGTGCTCGCCGGCAAGCCGCCCTACGAGGGAGCGAGTACCGACGTCGTCGCCGCGGTGAAGCGCGGACCGCCACCCGATGTCGAGCAGCTGCAGCCAGGAATAGCACCGGACCTGCTGGCGATCGTGAGGCGTGCGATGGCACCCCGGCCACAGGATCGCTACCCGAGCGCACGAGAGCTCGCAGATGATCTGCGCGCCTTCCATGCCGGACGGCTCGTCGGGGCATACCGCTATTCGACGCGGGACCTGGTCAAGCGTTGGTTGCGACGGCATCGCGCACCCGTTGGCGTTGCGGTGATCGCGATGGCGGCGCTGCTCGGCGTCGCCGGTGTCAGCGTGTACCGGATCGTCTCCGCGCGTGGGGTTGCCGAGGTACAGCGCGAGCTCGCCGAGCACAATCGCGGTCAAGCCGAGGATCTGCTCGACTTCATCCTGTGGGACCTGCGGGGCAGGCTCCTCTCGGCGGGACACGCGGACATGTTCAGCGACGCGATGCAGAAGGTCAGCGCCTACTACGCCGGCCGGCCGATCGGCACCGGCAGTCTCGAGCGCGAACGCCGCGCCGGAATCCACGACGGCTTCGGTGATGCACTGCTCGCGAGAGGCGATGCGGCTGGCGCAGTGCGAGAGTTTCGCGCCGCGCTAGGGCTCGTCGAGAACCTCGCGCTGACCGACGACCGAGCGCGCAATGTCGTGATCGAAACGCATGTCAATCTCGGACGCGGTCTCGCACAACAAGGAGACCACGCGGGTGCGCTCCTGCAATTTCGGACCGCGCTGCCGATCTGCGAGCTCGCCGTCCGCGAGAGTGCCACGCCTCGACACGTTCATATCTTGCAGGACGTCCACGAACGGATCGGGGACATGCTGCGGCAAAGCGACGATCTGAGCGGGGCCCTCGTCGAGTATCGGATCGATCTCCAGCTCGCCGAACAGATGGCGATGGCCGCACCCAACGATAAGCTCGAGCAGCGCGATCTCGCAGTCGCTCACGAGCGTATCGGGCTGTTACTGGTCCAGCAGGGGCAAACAGAAGATGCGCTCGGCCAATACCGGTCCATGGTCGCGATCCTGAGCGCGCTTGCGAAAGACTCGCCGGAGAATCCCCAATACCAACACGACCTCGCTCTCGCACATACTCACCTCGGCGGGCTCCTGCAATCGCAGCCCGATCATGTCGGCGCGCTTGCCGAATTCCGCTCGGCGCTAGCACTCGACGAAACACTACTCGCCGGAGATCCGAAGAACGGGGTCTATCTCTCCGATCTCGCGGCCGACGAGATCGGCATCGGTGACGAGCTGGACCACCTGCATGAGACCCCGCGCGCGATAGCCGCGTTCAGGAGGTCGGTCGTGCTCGAAGACCAGTGCGTCGCGACGGATCCGACGAACGCCGACTCGGCCCAGCAACTCTCGAAAGCGCTGGTAAAACTCGGGGACGCACTGTCCGATCGCGAACCCACCAGCGCACTCGAAGCATATCGCCGCGCGGTCGCCATTCGCGAGCCTTTCGCTGCGAAGTCACCGCGAGACGTCCGGGTCCAGCACCAACTCGCGCACGCCTATCACATGCTCGGTGAGCAACTGCGGGCGATGGGCGACACGAAGGGAGCGCGGCCGCCGCTCGAGGCAGCGATCGCGATCTGGGACAAGCTGAACGCGATCGATTCATCGAATCCAAAGTGGAAGGACGCGGCCGACGAGACGCGAGACACGCTCGCCAAGCTCCACTAGGCAGATCGATTTTTTCGCGGCCGTGCATTGCCCGAAATCGACCTACGGAGGCCAGGCCGTGCCGGGTCCACCGATCGTGGAATTCACGGCGCTCGAGACTGCGATCGCGCCACTCTACCCCTCAGACCCACTGCGCAGGTTCGCTCCTCCCAAGCCGCTTGGTCGTCCGGCTCGATCGCTAACATCTTCACGCGCTAACACCCCGTCACGCGCTAACCACCCCGGCTTCGTGTAAATTGTCCCCATCGTGATCCTCGAACGCCTTGATCGCCTGGCGGCCCTCAAGGTCGACTGCCTCTCCCCGACTGCGTGGGCTGCCAACCTCGACGAAGTCGAGCGAGATCAGCTCCTGCGTGCCGCGATCGAAGCGACGCGCGTGTTGATCTTGCCGGAGTGGGAGAGCAAACGGATCGAGGACCGCAGGCCGCAGCTCGCGCTCGAGGCGACCGAAGCTTGGATCGCGACGAGGTCTCCCGAAGCGATCGCGCAAGCCAAGGTCGCGGGCAAAGATTGCACCGCCGCGCGCAACGAGACCTTCGGAACCGATCACCGGATTCCTGAAGCCGCTCGCGCCGTCGCATGGGCCGTCGGCGCCAAGGACAACGCGCACATCTGGGATGCGTTCGTCGCGATCGAAGAAGAGCTGCTCGCGCGCGTCGCGCTGGTCGCCGAATATCACAAAGGCCCCGAGCAGCGCCGAGCGTTGCTCGCGGTGTTGCGCCGCGTGCTCGCGCCGGCACCGACGGCCGCGGCGCCCACCAGCTCGCAACCGGTCCCGTATGCCGCGAGCGGCAACTTCGCGGTCGGCCAGCAGCTCACGCATCCGAAATTCGGCGACCTCGTCGTCACGGTCGCAGGCGACAAGTGGATCGACGTCAAGCTGACCGACGGCACGACGAAGCGGCTCGCGCAGAAGCCGCGCTAGCTGGCGCGAGCTCGCTGGCCGGCCGCATACACCGCGCGCCGCATCGTTTGGACGACACCGACGGGCACGAAGCCAGCTCCGGCCCGGAATGGATCGAAGCGCAGCGCATCTTGATCGAGGTCGAGGAGCCGCTCGAACGAGATCCGTGCGATCGGCTGCCACGATCGCGTCAACGTCTGGCGCGCGTCGAGCCGCCAACTCGCGCGACCTCCGGCGACCGCGGCGCGTAAGCGATGATCTCGCGAATCGAGGATCGGATGCATCGCGCGGATCGGGCGCAGTCGCAGCTTGACTCGATATCGACCTACCTCGAACGGCGACACCGCCGGATACTCGTTTTTCAGATAATCACTCGCATCGGTCGTGAGCAGCGAAAGCGGCATGGTGAAAGGGCTGAGGATCGTCGCGAACAGCAAATCCTGATCGCCGGGCTCTGCCAGTTCGTCGAGAACCGTCCCCTGCCCTCGCCGGAACCGCAACGCGATTCCCAGCACATCGAGCGTCTCGCGCCCGCGCCGAGATAGCGCAGGCGAACAACGCGCGAGAACGCGCCCATCGAGTCGTGATCCGAGTTCTCCGAAGGTCTCGCTCGGGATTGCTTCTGCCCTCGCCGCGAACGTCAGGCCTTCCGGGTGAAACATGCGCGCACGCCGGGCACGCGTGATCGCCGCGACGATCGGCGCCGCGACCTCGCCGAGGACCTCTCCAAGTTGCTCGCGTACTCCGACGTGCGAGCGCGTGACGGAGCCGTCGGGTACTTCGTCGTGTTCGCGAGGCCTGGTCGCCATGCGCGCAATTGGTGCAAACAGCGAGCCTGAAGGCCGACGGCGAGACGAAGACGGACGTCCGTTCGATCTACGGTTGCGTGAAGCCGTGGAAGCGGAACCCGAGTAGTAGCTGAGAAGGATCGGCAACCCGGTTGAACGCGCCGCGCAGTCCCAGGTGGGACGAGGCGTCGGGCGTTGGCGCACCTTCTTCGATCTCGAGCGCTGGGAACATTCGACGTACGGCTAACTACGTCTGCGCGTGACGCCGCACGACCGCGAGGATGTCGTCACCGAAGCGCGCGATCTTCGACGGGCCGAGGCCCGGGATGCGCGCGAGCGCGTCTTTCGAGGTCGGGCGCGCCTTGTCGATCGCGGTGATCACGCCGTGCTGAAGCACCATGTACGCCTTCCACTTGAGCTGGCGCGCCATGCGCTTGCGATACGAGTCGAGCTCGAGGATCACGCTGCCCGTGCGCGAGCCTGCGGATCGATTGCGCGGCATCCGCCGCGGGCTCACCGCACCCGGCAACGCGACGGTCGGATATTTGCGGCCTTTCCGAACGAGCCGGCGCTCCTTGATCAGCTGATCGATCGTGGCGCCGATCGCCGCTTCGGTGACTTCGCTGAGCGCGCCGTACTGCGGAATGTGCACGAGGCCGTGCGCGACGACGGACTTCGACTTGCTGCCGCGCAGCGCCTTCGCGAGGTTGCCCTTGCCGACCTTGCGATGTACCGAGCGTACCGCCTCGATGATCAGCTGCTGCTCGGCGCCACCGAGCGTCGCGATCGGTGCGTCGCGATACGCATCGCGCGCGGCCGGCCGCGGCCGATCTGGCTCGACGCACGTATCGCAGGTTCCGCACGCGAATTCATCAGCGACGCCCGTGAAGTGCGCGCACAAGATCCGCTGCCGGCACGTCGACGCATTCGCGTAGCGCTCGAGTGCGACCAAGGCGTCTTCCGAGCGTTGCGATCCTTCATCCTGATGGAGCCTGCGCTGCGTCATCAGATCCGCTTGGCCGAACAGCAACAGGCAACGGCCCGCGAGCCCATCACGGCCCGCCCGACCGGCTTCCTGGTAGTACGCCTCGAGGCTGCCGGGCGCCTGAAAGTGCACGATCGCGCGAACGTCCGGATAGTCGACGCCCATGCCGAAGGCGCTGGTCGCGACGAGGATCCGCGTCTTGCCCATCGCGAAGGCGTGCTGGGCGCGCTCGCGCGCTAACGCCGTGCGGCCCGCGTGATAGTAGCCGACCGAGAATCCTGCGCTCTTGAGGCCATCGGCGACGCTCTCGGTCTTCTTGCGCGTGCTGCAATAGATGATGCCGCGACCCGGCTTGGCGAGACCCCGGAGCCCGGCCTGATCGAGCGCCTCGATCGTCGCCTCGAGCCGCGTCTCGTCGCCGCGATGATGTTGCACGTCGAACGCGAGGTTCGGCCGGCGAAAGTCGCCGCGGACGATCGCGGGCTCACGCAACCCGAGCGAACGCACGATCTCGGCCATCACGCGCGGCGTCGCCGTTGCGGTGAGCGCGATCACCGGGACGTCGACGACCTCGCGGAGCTCTGCGAGTCGCATGTACTCGGGGCGGAAGTCGTGCCCCCATTGGCTCACGCAGTGCGCCTCGTCGATCGCGAACATCGCGATCCGCGTGCGCGCGATCAGCCGCTTGAAGCTATCGAGCGTCGCTCGTTCGGGCGAGACATAGAGCACGACGAGCTCGCCGCGCAAGAGCCTGCCGATCACGGCGCGCTGCTCGTCATCTTCTTGATGGCTGTGGATCGCCGCCGCTGCGATGCCGCGACCGACAAGGCCGCTCACTTGATCGTTCATGAGGGCGATCAGCGGCGAGATCACGATCGTCGTGCCGAGGCCGCGCTGCGCGAACGCGACCGCCGGGACCTGGTAACACGAGGACTTGCCCGCGCCGGTCGGCAACAACACGACCGCGTCACGCCGATCGAGGACCGCCTCGATCGCTTCGCGTTGGCCGCCGCGAAACTCGGAATGCCCGAACACGGCGCGCAAGATGGCGTGCGCTTCGCGGGTCCGGTCGATCATCCACCCTCGTTAGCATGGGGGTCTGAGATCGGTCGAAGCCGATACGCCTGGTGGGGGCCGCCCCAGTCTCTGGCCGGGTTTCAGCGCGCTTCCGGTCGGCATGGCGTCACGCCCGACGTGCGCGGGTCCGCGTAGCGCTACACTGCCTCGCCGCCGATGAAGCCTTGGAAGACGCTCGCGACCGTGACGACGGACGAAGGCGTGCTGCAACTGCGGCAACGCGATCGCGAGTTTCTGATCGTGATCGACGGCCGCGTGCTCATGACGAGCACCGAGCGCAAGTCCGAGCAGGCACTCGCGACGCTCGCGTGCAAGCCACTCGTCACGCCGAAGCCTCGCGTGCTGATCGGCGGGCTCGGGATGGCGTACACGTTGCGCGCCGCGCTCGACGCGCTGCCACCGAAGGCCGAGGTCGTCGTCGCGGAGCTCAACCCCGTTGTCGAGGAATGGAATCGCGGGCCGCTCGCGGTGCTGACGAACGGCGCGGTGCTCGATCCGCGGGTCCGCGTCGTGATCGACGATGTCGCGCGCGTGATCGCGAAAGCCCCGCGCGGCCACTACGACGCGATCATGCTCGATCTCTACGAAGGCCCGCACGAGGTCACGCAGCGGCCCGAGGATCCGTTCTACGGACGTGAGGCACTGACGCGCAGCCGAGCCGCGCTGGTCGCCAAGGGCATTCTCGCCGTGTGGTCCGAGGAGCCCGATGCGGCCTTCGCGAAGCGCTTCGCAGCCGCGGGCTTCGAGGTCACGACGGACCGCAGCGGAAGCAGCCGCAGCCACATCGTCTACGTCGGCCGCGCGCGGTAATTGCCACGTGACCACGACGTGCGCGTGGCAGTTCGTCACGCTCTAACGCTACGGCAGGTTCTTGCCGGGTTGCGGGAGGCGCTCCCGGAGATCCGGCAGCTCGTGATGAGCGGCCTCGACGGCGTCGGGGTCGATTCCCTCGCCGGCGACCTGCGCCAACGGCTGAGGATCGACGTCCGCGATGCCCGCGTGCGTCACGCTGTCGGCGATCTCGCCGCCCGGGCTCACGCCGAAATCGCCGACATCGACCGCGGCAAATTCGGTCGTGACCCGCTCTTCGAACGAACGCCGCCGTCGCAGCCAGCTCGTGATGATGACCGCGCCCGTCGCGAGTGATCCCCAGGCAACCAACTTCGTCCTGCGCTTCATGGAAGCGTGAACGAGCAACGATCATGCCCGGTCAGCTCCATCACGACGACGCTGAGCGGGCACGAGCGCTCGCCGTGACAGATCATCTCGTTCCCACCCCACCCGTCAGCATTTGCAGCAGGGGCGCTAATCGAAGACGACGGTCTTGCCGCTGTAGACGAGCACGCGATCTTCGACATGCCAGCGCACCGCTTGAGCAAGGACTTGCTTCTCGAGATCGCGGCCTTTGCGCGTCAGGTCTTCGACCGAGTCGCGGTGTGCGCAGCGCACGGTCGACTGCTCGATGATCGGACCCTGATCGAGCTCGGCGGTCACGTAGTGGCTGGTCGCGCCGATCATCTTGACGCCCTTTTCGTGCGCCTGACGATAGGCGTTTCCGCCGACGAACGCGGGCAAGAACGAGTGGTGAATGTTGATGATTCGCATCGGATAGCGCGTCACGAACGCGGGCGACAAGATCTGCATGTAGCGCGCGAGCACGATCAGATCGACACCCGCGCGATCGATCAGCTCCGCCGCTGCCGCTTCCTGGCGCGCCTTGGTATCGGTGGTCACCGGCAGGTGATGAAACGGCACGTTGAAGTGGCGCGCGATCGGACCGGCGTCCGGGTGATTCGAGATCACCATGCTGATGTCGCACGCGAGCTCGCGGTTGCGATGGCGGATCAGCAGATCGTAGAGACAGTGATCTTGCTTCGACGTCAGGATCGCGACGCGCTTCGCTCGGTCGGCGTACCACACGCGCCACGACATGCCCGCGTTCTCGCAGATCTCGCGAAACTCCTTCTCGAGCGTCACGCGATCGGTCGCGAGCGTTGACACGTCGAACTGCAGACGTTGAAAGAACAGCTTCGCAGGCGCGTCGCTGTAGTGATTCGAATCGAGGATCGTCGCGCCATGGCCGTTCAAGACCTGCGAGACCGACGTCACGATGCCCTTGCGATGCGGACCTTGCACGAGCAACGTCCCGACCTTCGACGCGGTCCCGCTCATCGTGGCGGAACGCGTGCGTGAAATCACCGGACCCTCTACAGCAGCACTTGAGCTCAGCGTTCGCATCTAGACCTCTGGTGGTTACGGCCGCACCTCGGCGAAGATCCCTCGCGCCAATGCTCGTCGTTGCGGACAACTCGACGAGAAGTCCAGGTTGCGCAGAAGCCCGAGGCAAATCAAGCGCAACGCGCGCTGGGCGAATGTAGGTCTTGCCGGAACGTGAGTTGCGACTTTCTTCGTCGACGCACTGTGTACGCGGAGCCACGAAAACAAGACCGAAAATATCTGCTCACGTCGTCTCGTGTGCGTGTGCACCTGACCGCCCGGCTGTTCGATGCGTCGCAGTAACGCCTCGAGGGCCAGAAGAAGAACCGGAATCGCAAAGACGCAAAGACGCAAAGGATGGAGAAGCGCGATCGAGCCAAAGCGGGTAGCGAGTGACGGCCGTTGCGTGCAGGCAATCGCGGCGATGGTTCACCGGATCTGATCTGTTGCGGCTTTGCGCCTTTGCGGTTCTCCGTCTGCGATCACGCAGGGCACGGGTGCTGTCCTCGACGATATGGTTTCGCGCCAAAGCCGACGGCACGACCTGCGAGACCGGTGGACGCGGCGAGCAACTCGGGGCGCGCGCGTGCGCGATCGACATGGAACGTCACGCGCGGCGCGAATGCCCGCGCGCGGTGACCGCGAGTTGGTACCTGCGCTACGATACAGCGAGTGGCATACGAAGGAACCACCGTCGGTGGACGGTTCCAGATCGAGAACCTTGCCGGCAAGGGCGGCATGGGCTCGGTCTATCGCGCCCACGATCGCCAGACCGGCGGAGAAGCCGCCCTCAAGATCTTGAACGGCGAGACGACGCAGAGCCACCGCGATCGATTCGCACGCGAAGCGAAGCTGCTGGCGGAGCTAACGATTCCCGCGGTCGTTCGACACCTCGCGCATGGCCTGACCGAGCGAGGCGAGCAGTACCTCGCGATGGAGTGGCTCGATGGCGAGGACCTGGCGGCGCGGCTGCGGCGCGAAGCGCTCGGTGCAGGCGAAGCAGTTCACCTCGTCCGCCGTATCGCGGAGGCGCTCGGAGCCGCGCACGCACGCGGCATCGTCCATCGCGACATCAAGCCGAGTAACCTGTTCCTGGTCGACAGCAACGTCGAGCGCGTGAAGGTGCTCGATTTTGGCATCGCGCATGTCCAGGCCGCGCGTGACGCGATGACGCGCACCGGTGCGACGATCGGCACGCCCGGTTACATGGCGCCGGAGCAAGCACGCGGCAGCCGCGATCTCGATACGCGCGCCGATGTGTTCTCGCTCGGCTGCGTGCTGTTCGAATGTCTGGCCGGGCAACCGCCTTTCGTCGGCGACTCGTCGATGGCGGTGCTCGCGAAGATCCTGCTCGAAGACGCGCCGCGGATCAGCACCGTGCGCGACGACCTGCCGCAAGCGCTCGACGACCTGATCGCGCGCATGCTGACGAAGGATCCGAAGGGCCGGCCGCGCGATGGCACGATCGTGGCGGCCGCGCTCGAAGCGCTCGGAGAGATCACCGATGCGCGAGGTTCGATCGTCAAGACGCGCGATTCGGCGGTCAGCGTCGGCGAGCAGCGCCTGGTGTGCGTCGTGTTCGCGCGCGAAGCGATCGCGCCGGCGGCGGCGTCGGTCGAGACGGCACAGACGCTGGCCGATGCCGCACCCCCAACGATGCCCGACGCCGCGGTGGGAACCGCGCGCACCGCGTTCAGCGGTGGGGTCGGTGTGCTGCCGGCGCTGTCGGCTGCGGTGGCCGCGCACGGTGGCCGCGCGGAGGTGCTCGCCGACGGCTCGGTCGTGGTCACGGTGTTCGGAGAAGGCGCTGCAACGGATCAGGCCGCACGTTCCGCGCGGTGTGCGCTCGCCGTGCGAGCGGTCGTGCCCGGCTCTGCGATGGCGCTCGCGATCGGACGGAGCCGCTCCGGCGACAACGCCCCGCTCGGCGACTTGATCGATCGCGCGGCGAGCCTGCTGCGCGAGCAGGTGACAGCGACGGGGCCGACGATGGCCATCCCCATCCAACCCGAGGTCCGGCCGATTCGCGTCGACGAGGTCGCGGCCGGGCTCCTCGATATTCGATTCGTGATCGAAGGCGATGACGCAGGCCTCGTGCTCGCCGGAGAGCGCGACGTCGCCGATGGCGGGCGCACGCTGCTCGGGCGGCCGACGTCGTGCGTCGGAAGAGAGCGCGAGCTCGCAGCACTGGGAGCGACGTTCGACGAGTGCGTCGCCGAGCCGATGGCGCACGTCGTGGTCGTCACGGCGGCCGCGGGCGTTGGCAAGTCGCGGCTGCGTCACGAGTTCTTGCAACGGCTCGATCCGACCGTGGTCGAGATCTGGATCGGTCGCGGCAATCCGATGAGCGCGGGCGCGCCGTTCGCGATCCTGGCGCAAGCGCTGCGCCGAACGGCCGGTATCGTCGAAGGCGAACCACTGCACGTGCGCCTGATGAAGCTGAAGGCGCGCGTGCAACGCAACGTTCCGCCGGACGAAGCTCCTCGCATCGTCGAGTTTCTCGCCGAGCTGATCGGTGCACCGCTCGCGGAACCGGCGAGCGTTCAGCTCAAGGCCGCACGTCAAGATCCGCAACTCATGGGCGATCAGATGTTGCGCGCCTGCGAAGACTTCATAGCGATCGAATGCGCCGCGCGGCCGCTCGTGCTCGTTCTCGAGGATCTGCACTGGGGCGACTTGCCCACCGTGCGGTTTGTCGATGCGGTCGTGCGGCAGCTTCCCGATCGGCCGCTGATGGTGTTCGCGCTCGCGCGCCCCGAAGTCGATGTCACGTTTCCGCGCCTGTGGAGCGAGCGCAACCCGGAGCGGATCCATCTCGGAGAGCTGACGCGGCGCGCGGCGGAGAAGCTCGCGAGCGAGGCGCTCGGCAGAGCCAAGGAGGATCCGCTGATCGGACGCATCGTCGAGAGAGCGGCCGGCAACGCGTTCTATCTCGAAGAGCTGATTCGCGCGGTCTCCGAAGGCAAAGGCGATCGCTTGCCGGAGACCGTGATCGCGATGGCCCAGGCGCGCATCGAGAGCCTCGAGGTCGAAGCGCGTCACGTGTTGCGTGCGGCCGCGATCTTCGGCCAGACGTTCTGGCGAGGCGGCGTGACGACGCTGCTCGACGGCGGGACCACACACGTCGACGACTGGCTCGACGAGCTCGTCCGTCGCGAGCTGATCACCGCACGCCGGGACACCCGGTTCGCGGGAGAAGCCGAGTACACGTTTCGGCACTCTCTGGTGCGCGAGGCCGCGTACGCGATGCTCACGGATCGCGACCGTACGCGAGGTCATCGGCTCGCAGGTGAATGGCTCGAAGCGCACATTCGCGCCGAGCGGCCCCTCGAACGAGCGGCGGAGGCAGAGGCCGTCGCGCTCGCGGAGCACTTCGAACGCGGCGGCAATCCGCAGCGCTCGATCAGCTGGTATCGCCAGGCTGCCGAACAAGCGCTCGAGGCGAACGACCTCGGCGCTGCGATCGAACGTGCGGATCGCGCGATCGCCTGCATCGATGCGAGCGGCAGCACCGAGGACAGCGATCTCGTCGGCGTGCTCCGGCAGCTCCAAGCAGGCGCGCACGACTGGCGCGGTGAGTACGAGCTCGCGGAGCTCCATGGCGAGGAAGCGATGGCTCGTCTCCCACCCGCCGGTGCGGCCTGGCTCCTCGCCGCTGCGTCGGTGATGCACGCCTACGCGCTCCGGCTCGAGCAGGACAAGCTGACCGAGCTGTGCGTGCGCCTGGTCGATCTCCCGATCGCACCGGGGACCTATCGCGCCTACGCCCATGTCGTCGCGCTCGGCGTTCCTTCGCTGCTGTACTCGACTCGTGATGCGACGCTGACCGAGCGCCTGTTCGCGCGCCTCGATCAGATCGAGCTTGCTGCGGTCGGTGCCGATGTGGCGGCCCTCGCCTGGATCTTTCACGCCCGCTCGTGGCGCGCGATGCGCGATGGCGATCTCGGCGGCTGTCTCGTGCTCGACACGCGTGTGGTGGAGTGCTTCACCGTCGTCGGTGACCTGCGCCATGCGTGCCAGCAGCGTGCGAATGTCGCGTACGACGAGCTGAACCTCGGAGCGCATCGCAATGCAGAGGCCTCGTTCCTCGAAACGATCGCGACCGCGACGCGGATCGGACTGCCGCAGGTCATCGCCCTGGCCCAGCACAACCTCGGACTCGCCCTTGCACGTCAAGGCAAGCTCGACGAAGCCCGACACGTCGAGACGATCTCCTACAACGCGATGAAGGCCCACGGCAACCACCGGCTCGCGGCCTCTGCGCGCGGTTATCTCGCGCTGATCGAGCTGATCGCCGGAAACTTCGAGCTCGCGAAGCAGCACGCAGGCGAGGCGATCGAGGCAACAGTCGACATGCCTGTCTTGCGCTGTCATTTCCACGCGACGATGTCGACCGCATGTCGGCTGGCCGGCGATCCCATCTCGGCGCTCTCCCACGCGCGCACGGCGATGCAGCTCATCGAGACCCACGGAAGTCCCGAAGAAGGTGAGGCCGAGGTCCGCCTCGCCTACGCGGAGGCCCTCCACGCGACCGGCGCGGTTCAGATGTCGCGCCGAGTGATCGAAGATGCCGAGTCCCGCGTGCTCGCGATGGCCGCAAAGATTCGCGATCCCGATTGGCGTCGCAGCTTTCTCGAAGAGATTCCTGTCAACGCGATGACGCTCGCGCGAGCTCGACTGTTGCGCTAGCTGACGATGATCCGCTGCGCGGGTAAGCTATGCCATGACGACGATCGACGTTCGCGGCATTCGCGTGCCGGCCTTCTTGTACGGCACCGCGTGGAAAGAAGATGCGACCGAGCCGCTCGTCTTCGGCGCGTTGGCCGCCGGGTTTCGCGGCATCGACACGGCGAACCAGCGCAAGCACTACCACGAAGCCGGCGTCGGTGCGGCACTCGCCCGCAAGGTGGGAGCGCTCCGCCGCGACGAGCTGTTCATCCAGACCAAGTTCACGTTCCAGGACGGTCAAGATCATCGCCTGCCGTATGACCCCGAAGCGCCGATCGCCGCGCAGGTCGCGCAGTCGTTTCAGAGCTCGCTCGAGCATCTAGGCGTCGATAAGATCGATAGTCTCGTGCTTCACGGCCCCTCACAACGCGAGGGTCTCGGTGCCGACGATCACGAAGCGTGGCGCGCGATGGAGGCACTCGCCGTGTCAGGTCGCGTCGCGCTGCTCGGGATCAGTAACGCCACGGCGCGGCAGGTCTCCGAGCTGGTCGCGTTCGCGCGCGTCGCGCCGGCATTCGTCCAGAACCGCTGTTACGCGGAGCGTGCGTGGGATGGGCCCGTGCGCGAGCTGTGCGCCGACCACGGCATGGTCTATCAAGGCTTCTCGCTGCTGACCGCGAACCGCCAGGTCCTCGATCATCCAGGCGTCCGCGCGATCGCGAAGCAGCACGGCAAGACGCCGGCGCAGGTCGTGTTCCGGTTCTCGCGGCAGGTCGGCATGCTTCCTCTCACCGGCACGAAGGATCCGGCGCACATGAAGCAGGACCTCGCGATCGAGGACTTCGAGCTCACGGCGCCGCAGGTCGCGACGGTGATGGACGCGGGCCGTCGCTAGACGCAAGACGCTGCACCGAGCGCGAGCACGCGCCGCCTTCGAGACGCGTTTAGTGGACGAGGATGCCGCGCGGGAACGCGAGCTCTTCGCGCTTCTCGGTCACTTGTAAGGCGACGAGGTTGGCGAGCGCCGCGTCGTCGATCATCGTGCCGCGCTCCGGGATCGCGATCGCTTCGCCGGCGAGCTCGGGCACGAACAGCAGTGCGCGGCCGACGCCGTTGTAGCCGAGCTGCACGAATGCCTCGGGCTGGAACCGTACGCACTGCTTCTCGCAGCAGAAGAACGCCGTCGTGACGCGATAGAAGCCCTCGGCCGGCAGCGCGCGCAGCGAACGCGGATCGAACACGACAGGCAACGTCGTACCGGTCGGCGAAAAATGCGCGCGGTTGGCGGTCCACTTCTCGGGGAAGTAGAGGCCGGGACCGGGATTGCCGTGGTTGTGGAAGTAAACGAGGCGCCCTGCGGTCACGTCGCCGATCGGCAACACGGTGCGATACAGGCCGCAGGGAGGGAGACCGTCGGTGCTCACGCGCACAGCATGGCACGCTATCGGGGATGCGCACCGCGCGGATCGTGGGCGATCGCCGCAGCCGGAATGCCGCCGGTCACTTCATGGTCGCGCAGCGCGCCACGCAACCATAGCGTTCGCTCGACCATGATGCGAAACACCGCGAGCATCGCCGCTTCGATCTCGGGGCCGCGATCGCCTTCGAGGACGCGCAGCGCCGCGGCGATCGCCTCGAGCGTGGCGAGGCCGCCGTCCTTCGGCTCGGCGCGCAGCCGATACGCGGTGACCGCGCTCTCGATGGTCACGCACGGCAGCGCATCGAGACCCGCGATCCGTCGCCGCATCTTGCTCGCTTGTCGCCAGCTCCCATCGGGCACGATCAGCCGCACGGGCTGATCTGCAAAGTTCGTGATGGGGACGGCGTCGTCGGCGGGATACAGCAAGATCGCCTGTCCGCTGTCGACGAGCGGCAGCGGTCGCTCGGCCTCGCCGATGATCTCGATCGTGCTGCCCTCGACGCAGCGTGCCGCGAGCTGGCCGGTGTTCGTGGGCTTGCGTGCCTCGCGGTAGTGCACGAGCACCGCGAGCTTCGAGCGCGTCCGGAGTTGCGGCACGAGGTCGCAGATGCACAGCGTCGCGTGCATCTTGCACAGCGCACAGCGCGCACTTTGGTTGTCTCTTCGACTCAACGCCTTACTCTACTCGACCGTGCATGCCAGGATGTCCGCATGCGGATTCTCCTGTTGTGTCTCGTGCTCGGCGCATGCGGAGCCAAGAAGGCCTCTCCGCCGTTGGCTGCCGTTCCGCCTCCGAAAGCCGAGTGCGATCCGAAGCAGTGCGGGCCGCGGCTCGGCTTGGCGACCCAGCAATGCGCGGACGGCAGCACCGGCGGCAATACCGGCAGGTGTCTGCATCATCCCGACAACACGTGCGGCTGGGAGATCCGCGAATGCCCGCGTGTCACGAGCGACTGCATCAAGACCGGCTGCAGCGCGGCGATCTGCGCGGATCCCGGCAACGATGTCGTCAGCACGTGTGAGATGAAGCCCGAGTACGCGTGCTACAGGAACGCCGCCTGCGAACGCCAACCGAACGGACACTGTGGCTGGACGCCATCGGTGGGCCTCACGAAGTGCCTCGCGTCACCACCGCCGCTGAAGGCAACGCAGCCGCCGCAGTGATCGCTAGCCGCGACGCGTCGACGTCTGCGTCTTGATCTGGCGGCGTGCGGACGGATGCGTCTCGAGCACGCGACGCGCGAGCTTCTGCAGCTCGGGGTGGACACGAAACTGCGGCAGGATGAATCGCCCGAGGTGATTGACGTCCTCGTCGGCGAGCGCCGTGAGCTCGGTGCGCGCGGCGCCCCGCTGGTTGGCGGCGAACCGCGCGAAGACTCGGGCGATCCGGGCCTGCAGCATGATCTGCTCGGCGTCTTTCTTCGGGGTCTCGATCGAATCGAGTAGCGCGAGTGCTTCTTTCGGCTTGCCGGTGCGCGCCAACGCTTCGGCGACGATGCTAGCCGCGAGCGGACGGATCTCTTTGCGCGCCGGGTTGTCGAGGTTCATCGTGTCGGCGGTCTTGCGGGCATCCGCGGTGCGGCCGAGGTTCAAGTAGAGCTGGGTCTTGAGCAGCGAGACGTCGTCCTGCATCGCCGCGTGGAACGTCTTGAGATCGACCGGCTCGAGCAGTGCGAGGGCTGCCTTGGGGTCGTCGGCGGCGAGTAGCTGCGCGCGCGCGAACAGGTTCGTCGGAGAGTTTGCGTCTTTGCCCTCGGTCAACCGAGCGAGCGCATCGCGACGCGCCTCGGGTGAAGCGGCCGCACCCTGCAAGAGGCCGATCACGCCGCGCTGCTTGCGGATCATACGGAACGCCCAGAGGAGGACGCCGATCAGGAGCGCGGTCAGGGCGCCGACGACGATCATCAGCACCGTGCTGCCGGTGCTGATCGCGAACGCCCAGACGGCGATCGTGATGACGGCGACCCAGATCAGCGTCTTCTTTGGAATTCCACCCTGGGGCGGAGCGGGAGCAGCGTCCGGGGACGGTTCGGAGGCCTCGGGTTCGTTCTGGCTAGCCACGGTGTTGCCATCTTTTAGTCGCAACTCCCGCGCTCGGCTAGCGCCTTCGCGTTAATCGTCGACGATTCGCTCCAAGTGACGGTCGAAATAGGTGACCCAGAGCCGGGCTGCCGCCGACCGCAGCTCCGTGGTAGATCGCGCCGCGATCGCGGAAACCCCCGCGGCGAGGCGTTCTCGATCGATGATGCCATCATGGACGAGGGGTCCCGGCAGCGCGATGTGGAGCTCGTGCGCGAGACCTTCGATCGTCGCGATCGCGACATACGCTTCCGAGACGCGCGCTTGCGAGCCATGAAATGCGTGGCGCGCGAGGTTCCACAGGGTGAGCTGCGGTAGCCACATGTCGCTCGCGATCTGGCTCAGATAGGCGGACAGCTCGTAGCGCGTGCGGATCGCAAATTCAGACTTCGGGTCGCCGAGCATCGCGAGCGCCGCGGGTTGCCGGAGATCGCGGTCGTGATCGAGACCGTGCTGTGCTTCGTGATGACGAACCGACGAGGTGACGAGCTTGTGCAGCCGCGCGCGAGCAAGCTCGGCCGTGCTTGCATCGGAGCCGAGCGCGGTGACGAGCTCGCGGCGAATCGCATCGCCGGCGACCACCGAC
>JAQBQF010000207.1 GCA_028287115.1 Myxococcales bacterium | reverse complement strand
CCGCTGCCCGACACGCTCAGCTACGGAACATGCACGCGATATAACGGGATGAGCTGCAAGTCGCTCGCGTTCTCGCACGACGACTCGTGGCTCGCCGTCGGCGACTCCGACGGGATGATCCTCGTCTACCGCGTCAAGACCCGGGAGCTCCGGGTGACGCTTCGCCGCCATACGTCGTCGGTCACGTTCCTCGCCTTCACTGGCGCGCAGTTGTTCAGCGGCGATAGTGAAGGGACGGTTCGGATCTGGGACCTTGCGACGTGGCGCCACGTCCGAGCAGTTGCCAAGGACACCGGCAACCAGCGCCTGTTCTTCAACACGCTGGCGCGCGCGGTCCTGTCCGGCGACGGGCGAAGGATCGCCGTCCCGGTCAACGACCGCATTCGCATCGTGGAGCTGGGCGAGGGTACGACGCGCACAACCGACCTCGACGCGCGTCAGGGTATCCACGTGTCGGCGCTTTACCTTTTCGGGGGCGATAGCCGGCTGCTATCGGCGGGGGCCGACGGAACGCTGGTGATCTGGCCGATGCCTCCACCCGTGCTACCGCCGCCGATCTACGCGCCACCGCCGCTCGCTGCGCCGAATCCTGCCCGGCGATTCGAACTGCACGACAACAAGAGCGCGAAGTTCTGGGAGGTGACCCTCGACGGCGATGCTCAGATCGTGACGTTCGGCAAGATCGGCACCGCGGGTCAGACACAGTTGAAGGAATTCGCCTCGGATGCGAAGGCCCGCGCCGCATACGACAAGCTCGTCGCGCAGAAGCTCGGAGAGGGATACGTCGAGGTCGTGGGTGGTGCTCGGGAGGCTGCGAAGCCCGACACGCGCGCGCCCGCGGTGGCCGAACGGTTCTCCGACCACACCAAGGTCGAGGTCGTTGCTGGGCGCCAGGTGCGCGAATGCTCACTGCCTGCGGTCCTCAAGCTGCTCGACACAGCCAACGCGTGGACTCGCAAGCTCGGGTTCCGCGTGGCCTGTGTTCCAGGATTCGATCTGAGCGCCCCCGGATCGCTTCCGGGCGACATTCCGATCGACGTGGTGATCGGTCTGCGCGTCGCCAGCGTCTCCGCGGACGATGGACCGTCGGGGCCGATCGACGGTGCAACGCTGCGCACCGGTCTCGCGCACTGTAAGGAGCTTCCTGCCGCATTCTGGGACGAGGTGGCCGACGTGGTGAGCAAGATCTTCGACAGCGTCGAAGACACCCGAAGTCTCCGCTGGCACTCGGACGACGCGCTCCACCTCGTATCGACCGGCCCGCTGTCGGCTGGCGCGCTGGTGTTCGGATCGGTTCAGACCCGTGCCGTCGCCGAGAGGAAGTTCATGCCGTTCGAGAGCGGGACCGACATGCGCCACCGTCCGCACAAGAAGGTTATCGCCGGAGTCAGAATCGCTGCAGTGCAGATGGAAGCGCCGGCGATCTGCACGCTGCGGCTCGACGAAGAGGCCGAAAGGGGTTATCGCGACGAGGCCGCCGCCGTGCCCGCACCGCACGCCTACCACCTCGTGGCGCGGTACGACTGAATGCTTTGGTATCCTGGCTATCAGGCGCGATGGATCGGACCCGACCGGGATCGCGGCGATCGGATCGGACCGATCGGACCCGAGCCGGGTTTGTCCCGCAACCCGTGATTCCTGGCCGTACGACGAGGCCTCTTCGACCAGGTCGACTGTACGAGCTTGTCTGGGCTCATGGACCTGGTGTTGCCTCGAACGAAAACGGAAAGTAGACCGGTGCGGGTCCGCCGGTGGGTCGCGGAAACGCCGTGCTGCGCACGAGTTGCGACACGCAGGCGCCGATCGATCCCGACATGCCACCGGCCTCGATCACGCGCACGTGCCCGTCGAGCTCGATCGTGAAGTACACGTCGAGCGTGCCTTTGGGTTGACCACCGTGCTTCACGGACGTCTTGAGGCAGCTCTGGAGCTCGGCACTCTGCTCGTTCACGAGCCGACGAACCTCGGAAGCGTCCACCGTTCCCTCGACGGGGCTTTTCGGCGCGGCTGGAGGTCTGTGCACGACGACACGCTTCGGTGTGGGGGCCGCATCTGGCATCGATGCATCCGCGGCTGGCGCATCGATCGCCGCGTCCGGAGATGGCGGCGCGCTATCGATCGGCGGCGCCACGGCGACGCGAACCGGGCTCGCGCTCGGCACCGTGCTCGTCGACGATTTTCCGAACATGTAGAGTGCGCCGCCTGTGATCGCGACAAGGACGCCGGCACCGGCGACCAACGGGGCGATGGACCGCCGTGGAGCTTGCGGAATTTTTCCGGTCGACACCGTTGGCGCCAGCGCGATCTCGTTGGCCCCAACACCGATCGCTTCGAACGCCTGGGCGATCGCGCGTAACGACTGCGGCCGATCCGCGGGAGCCTTTGCCAGCAATCGATCGATCAAGGCGTCGAGCGATCGCGGCAACGCGGGCTCGAGCGATCGGACGCGGGGTGGCGGGTCGTGCAGATGTTTGGCGCACGCCTCGGCGATGTTCGTGACGAGGAACGGCGGCCGTCCGCAAGCCATCTCGAACGCGAGGCAGCCAAGCGAATAGATGTCGGCTCGACCGTCGACCTTCGAAGCATCGCCCCATTGCTCCGGTGCCATGTACGCGGGCGTCCCCATCGTGCCTGTCGTACGCGGCGATACGGCGGCGAGCGTGCCGGTCAGCTTCGCGATGCCAAAGTCGAGCACCTTGATCCGTTCGCCGCTCGGAAGCTCGCGATCGGGCACCACGAACACGTTGTCAGGCTTGAGATCGCGATGCGTGATCCCGGCGCTGTGCGTCGCGTCGAGCACACTCGCGATTTGTCGCCCGATGTCTGCGAGCTCGACGCGGCCGACGCGACCTGTCCGCGCGATCCGCCGCGTCAGCGATTCACCCTCGAGATACTCCATGATCAGGTACGCCTGCCCCGTCGCTTCGTGGAACCCGACGTCGAAGATCTTGCAGATACCAGCGTGCTGGATCCGGCTGACCGCGCGGGCCTCGTTGAAGAACCGCTGGACGTGCTCCGCGTCGGACGAGATGTCCGGTTGCAGCAGCTTGATCGCCACCTTGGTGCCGATACTCTGCTGCTCCGCGAGGAACACCTCGCCCATTCCTCCACGACCGAGCCGGCTGACGATCTTGAAGTGTCCGATCGTTTCGCCGATCACCTCATTCGAGCGTACCACGCTCATTCAGGTGCATGACCGCGCGCGATGCAGGCGCGTCTCCTTCGAGCCATTGCCCGCTGTCACGACGTTCGCGGTGGCGCGTTCGCCGGTGTGAACATGACTGAGGAGGGGAGATCGCGGGAGATCCGGACCGGGGGTAGTTGAAGCGTCCGTCCTTCGGCGAATTTGTGTCACTCGGGCATCCGTCGTGATTCGGAATCGTCGACCAAAACTAACCCGGGTCCGGATCCTCGCAACCCGGGTCCGGATCCTCGCCAGGCCGCTGGGTCGGCGACAAACTACCGCTGGTCCGGATCGTCGACGTTCCACTAGCTCGCGAGACCTGAAGCTTCTAGGAACGCAGAGGTTCGCTTCACCGCTTCGTCCCCGTAGAACGGCCCGTAGGTTCACAGAGCGGTGTGAACGAGTCGCTCCATCACGGAGTGCAACCTCGCGTGTGGCTGCCCGCCATTCGGAGGCATGACGGTTGCACCGGGCGCCGCCGATGCAAAGGCTCATCGTCCTTGTAGCCATCACCGCGTGTGCTCCAGATCCGCGACCGGTGCCGCGGCCGCCGTCGTCGACCTCGGATCGTTGCCGGGTCGTGCCGGGTACGCTCGACGGGGAGCGCCGATGCCGGAAGCCCCTCGATCATCCATTCGCGATGAGCTTGCAATGGAGCTGGCAGGCTCCGCTCGATCTCCCGGTGGCGGCGGTGACTCCTCTCGTCGCGAACCTCACGGATGACAACGGCGACGGCAGCATCGATCTCTGCGATACGCCGGATGTCGTCGTGATCGCGGGCAAGACCTTCCACGAACCCGGTCGGGTGTTCATCCTCGATGGTGCGTCCGGCGTCCAGGAGCGCGAATTCGCCACCGAGGTCACTTCCACCACGACACCGGTGATCGGCGACCTCGACGACGATGGCGTTCCGGAGATCATCACGGCACTACCAACTCGCGAGCTTATCGCGTTCGAACCGGACGGCTCGGTCCGCTGGATCAGTCCACGAGCGACGTTCGTTCCGTACGCATCCGCCCTCGTGGTCACGGATCTGTGGGGCGACGGCCGCCACGAGATCTTGGCCGGTGCGACGGTGCTCGACGCCGATGGTGGGATCCTGTGGTCGCATCCCGAGCGAGAGACGTGGGGGATGATCCCCGTCGCCGCCGACCTCGATGGCGATGGTGTGCAGGAGGTTGTGCTCGGCGCTACCGCGTATCACGCGGACGGCACCCTGTTTTACGAAAATGCCGAGCTGGCGGCGATCACTTCCGTGTACGGATCGAATTTCGCACACGTCGCGGATCTGGGTGATGGGCATCCCTCGATCGTGCTCGTGTCGAGCGCCGGAATCGCGATCCTCGACGCGAGCGGTACGCTGGTGCGGACGTTGGTGGCGGACCCATCAAAATCTCTTGCGGGCGGACCGATCGCGATCGCTGACCTCGGCAGCGGACACAACCACGAGCTGATCGTGTCGTCCACCGACCGCGTTGGGGCGGATTCGCGATTGCGAGCATTCTCGAAAGCTGGCGAGATCTCGTGGGATGTGCCGGCCCATGACGGCAGTTGCTGCGCCGGTGCAGTCGCGTTCGACCTCGATGGTGACGGTCGCGATGAGATCATCTACAACGACCAGCTCCACCTAATCGTGCTCGATGCCAATGGCACCGTACTCGCGACCGCGGACCGCGTCAGCCAGACGATGACCGAGACGCCGGTCGTTGCGGACGTGGACAACGACGGTGCCGCAGAGATCGTCGTCGTTTCGAGTGCACCGGATCCGGCGATCTCGACGATGAACGTTCCGACGGTGCAGGTCTTTCGTGATACCGCCGATGACTGGGCTCCGACCCGCCGTTTGTGGAATCAGAACGCGTACATCCCGACGGCTGTCCGCGAGGATGCCACGGTGCCGTTGCACGCACCGCTCGCCGAGGTCGTGCGCGCCAACACGAGCTCACCGGCATGCGGCACGATCACTCGTTGAACCGATATGTAATGCGCTCGTCGGCGATTCAGTCTCCTGCCGCTGAACCAAGCCCGCGAGAAAAACGAATCCCGGTCCGGGACCGAACCAGTCGTGCGACGTCAATGCAAATCAATCCCGGTCCGAATCTTTCCTCGATGACTCCTGGGATGGGGCCGGACATTCACACCCGATCGATTCAGATTTCTGACGTGCGTACGCGCGAATCTGCGGCGTTGCATAGCCGGCATCGTGGCTGTGAAGTTGCAACGGAAGGACGGATGCGGATCGTCATCGTCATCGTCACCGTTGCGTTCGCGATTTTCGGTGACGTGGCACAGGCGTCACCCTCGGGTTCGGCAGAGCCCTCCGGAACCGAGCTCGCCGTCGCTGTTAACGCCCCGTTCCGGTGGCCCCATAACGTCGCGGCCTCGATGTATCTGGGATTCTGTCCTCATCAGGCAGTCCGCGCGAACTTTGCAAGATACGAATACGAACCCAATCCGGCGGGCGAGATCATCGGGATCGCAGCAGACGGTGCCGTGTCGGAAGGCACCTATCGTGGCGCTATCACCGACGTCGGCGTCGGCTGGATGTATTTTCCGCGGCGACTGTGGAGTGGGTTCTCTTTCGAAGCTGGCGTCCTGCGGCGCGCACGCGACCACTCGATCGACGACGCGTTTGTGCTCGAAACGAAGACGACGACGTACGCGGGCCGTGCGCTGATTGGCTGGAGCTGGCGGATCGATGGACGTGGCTTCATCTCGATCGCGGGTGGCATCTCCGTCGGTCGCGAGTCGGGGACCGAGATCGTGACGAGTACGGGCGGGATGTCGATCGCACATGACGTGACGCGGTCAGCCCTCGGCGCCGAAGGCTTCTTGCGCATCGGCGCCGCGTTCGGTCTGTGACCCGACCGGGGTTCGTTGAAATGCCCGCTGGTCGGCCGACCTGACAGAACACTGCATTCTCGTCGCAGGACACGGTCCCGCCGAGATCGAGCTCGTACATTGCAGCCCGAAGCGTCGCCTCGCTCTAGAAGTTCGCCACCGTGACCCACGCGATGTCGGTGATGAACTCGTGAGTGATCGTGCAGTCGCGCACGCGGATGGGTGCGCTCCACGCGGTTCCCGTCCACGTGACGCGCTCGAGGTGATCGCAGTTGTTGGGCTGGTCATAGACCGTGTAGACGATCGTCTGCCCGTCGGGCGACCACGCGACATCGCCGGCTCCATCGGTCGGCGAGATGTTGGTCGCCGGTGCGGCCGGCGTGGCCAGATCGAACATCCACAGCTTGAATCGGTCGGTCGTGCTGTGGAATGCGACGCGGTGGCCATCGGGTGCAAGCGTCGGACGGCCGGCGTTCACGAGCACCATCTGGTCGACGTGGCTCACGAGATCGAGCGTCCATAGCGAGTACGTCGTGCCGGGCGGACGCGTGCGCTGCTCGTACAGGATGCGCGACGTGCCGGGAATGTCCTGTGCCGCCAGCTCCCACGGGCCGGTCGGGGCATCGGCGCGCAAGAACTCGAACGCGCCCGTCGCGATCCGGATCCGTCCGATCCGCCAGCCTTTGAAATCCGTGTCGGTGAAGTCGTAGCGGCGACAAACGTAGACCCACTGTCCGTTCACAGGCCTCTGGCACTCGTCGTTGACATTGATCCAGCCGGTCCCCGCGGGCGCGAGCAACGCGACTGCGTGACTCGCAGTGTCGTAACTGAACGTGTTCTGGATCGAGTCTCCGACCGTGATTCCGAAGTCGGCCTGCTGGTCGGGGTCATTGGACGAGAAGAAGATCGTGCTGCCGTCGACGTTCGTCCCCATCGACCACACGCGGTTTGCCTTCATCACGACGTGACGCGCTCCGCCGAGGTCGCCTGCCGGCAGCGCAAACACCGTGTCGGGCGGATTGGACCAGTCATTTAGAAATAACCAGCTGCCGGGCGTCAACGACTCGCCGGGGAGCAGGCCGATCTCGGTCGCAGGGCCCGGGCCCGCATCCGGGACCACCATGGCGTCCGGCTCTGCCCCGGAACCTCCACCACACGCGACCAGCGTTGCCGTGATCACGACCGCCCAGCACCTTTTCATCGCGCGGTTCTATGGGCTCGATCGGCTCGTTGTCAACGACGGAATCTGGAGCCGTTCGACCTCGCCCGGTCCGGATCTCGCCGACGTGCCGATTTGTACGGCGGCACGCGAGTGCGTCAGTAGGATCATTTGCGGCCGGATCTCGGCGACGACGTTGACCGCTTCCGACGAGCCACGTGCGTGTCGTGGATCTTCTCGTGTTTGTTCAGCATGGCAACGAAGGTCGCCAGGCGGCGCGCGCGAGTCTTGGCTTCCTTGGCGTGGTGAAGGCGAAACAGGATCGCGTAACGGTTCCGCGCATCGAGCGTCGAGAAAAAACCAGCAGCGCGCGGGTTTGCAGCGAGTGCTGTCGCCAGGTCGTTCGGTATCTTCGCCGTCTTCTGGCCGTCGTACGCCGCCTGCCAGCGCCCATCGCCCTTGGCGCGCTCGACTTCGGCGAGGCCAGCGGGTTTCATCGCGCCCGTTCGGATCAACGCGAGCGCCTTGTCGCGGTTGATCTTCGACCAGATGCTGCGCGCACCGCGTCGTGTGAACCGTTGCAGAAACGTCTCGCCGTCGTAGGGCTTCCGGATCGCGTCGATCCATCCGTAACAGAGGGCGACGTCGAGCACCTCTGGATAGTGAACGCTCGCGATTCCGGTGCCCTTCTTGGCGATCCGGATCCATACGTCGGTCGAGGTCGCGTGATGTTGGTCGAGCCACGCGGCCCAGCTTGCTGCGTCCTCGAACCTCACGATGGTGATCGGGAGCTTTGTCGGCTTGGGCTTCGCCGCCATACGTGCCCGCCGAGCTTAGCCGCTAACCCGGGTAACCGACGCCGATGTCATCTCGTCACCGCGCTAGCGCGCGACATGCACAGATCGTTCGCACAGAGAACAGCGGCCGGCGTGCCGATGCGTATTCACTGTGCCTGCGACAGGCGCGACAGGCGCGACACCAAGACGAGAGATGCCGCCAAACGCGGCGAATTCCCGCGCCGCGCGAACGTGCAGAGGATCCCCGCAGAAACTGCGGCGCAACTGCAGCGAGGCCGCTCCCGCGGTGCTAGACCGTCCCCGAGTTACGCATGCGACGCGAGATTTTGATCGTTGTGTTCTGCGCCATCGCGGCGTGCAAGAAGTCACCGGCAGCCCAACCTCCTCCGCGAGGACCCGGCGAGGTCGGCGTCGTCACGCTGAAGACCGAGTCTGCGACGCTGCAGATCGAGCTTGCCGGGCGCACGACGGCGTCGCTGTCCTCGGAGGTTCGACCGCAGGTGTCGGGCATCGTCAAGGCGCGCACGTTCGAGGAGGGTGCGCGTGTGAAGGCGGGCCAGGTCCTCTATCAGATCGATCCGGGGATGTATCGAGCGGTCGAGCAACAGGCGAGCGCCGATCTGTCGAGCGCGAAGGCCACACTCGAGTCCGCGAAGGTGAAAGCGGAGCGCTACACGGCGCTCCTCAAGATCGAAGGCGTCTCGAAGCAGGAGGCCGACGACGCGCGGGCGGCCTACCAGCAGGCGATCGCCGGCGTCGCCCAGAAGGGAGCGGCGCTCGATGCATCGCGGATCAACCTCGAGTACACGGCGATCAAGGCGCCGATCAGCGGACGCATCGGCCAGTCATCGATCACGCCGGGCGCGCTCGTGACCGCCAATCAAGCGACACCGCTCGCGACGATTCGCGCGCTCGATCCGATCTATGTCGACCTCACCGAGTCGAGCGAGGCGAGGCTGAAGCTTCGCGCGCAGCTCGGCGCGGGCACGCTTCAAGCGGGGAGCACGCGGGTCAAGCTGAAGCTCGGCGACGGCTCGATGTACGCGCAAGAGGGCAGGCTCGAGTTCGCCGAAGTCGCGGTCGACGAGGCGACCGGCACCGTGACGCTGCGTGCGAAGTTTCCCAACGCCGACGACACGCTGCTTCCCGGCATGTACGTGCGCGCGGTGATGGAGCAGGGCGTCGATGTAGCGGCCATCCTCGCGCCACAGCAGGGCATCACGCACGACGCGAAAGGAAACGCGACGGCGCTCGTCGTCGGTGACGGCGGTAAGGTCGAAGTCCGCACCATCGTGGCCGAACGCGCGATCGGTGATCGCTGGCTCGTCACGAGCGGGCTCAAGGAGGGCGACAAGCTGATCGTCGAGGGTCTCAACAAGATCGGACCGGGAATGCCCGTGCACGCGACAGAAATCACCACGCTCGCCGGCTCGGCATCTGCGGGCTCCGCATCTACCGGCGCATCTGCCGGCTCGGCATCTGCCGGGTCCGCAAGTGCCGGCTCCGCAACGGCCGGTTCCGGATCTGCGGGATCCTCCGGCTCGGCAGCACACTAATGCTCGCTCGCTTCTTCGCAAGTCGACCGGTCTTCGCGTGGGTGATCTCGATCACCATCATGCTCGCGGGCATCGCCTCGATCTTCTCGCTACCCGTCGCGCAGTATCCGGAGGTCGCGCCGCCGAGCGTCAACATCGCCGCGTCGTACGTCGGAGCGTCGGCAGAAACCGTCGAGAACAGCGTCACGCAGGTGCTCGAGCAGCAGCTCACCGGCATCGATGGGCTGCTCTACTTCTCGAGCTCGTCGAGCTCGTCGGGGCAGGCGAGCATCAACGTGACGTTTCAGCAGGGGACCAATCCCGATACCGCGCAGGTGCAGGTCCAGAACAAGGTCCAGCAGGCGATCCCGCGCTTGCCGCCGAGCGTCCAGCAGCAGGGCATCGTCGTAAATAAATCGCAGACGAACTTTTTGACGATCGTCGCGATCTACGACAGCACCGACAAGGCGACCCCGAGCGACATCGCCGATTTCATGGCGAGCTCGATGCA
>JAQBQF010000174.1 GCA_028287115.1 Myxococcales bacterium | reverse complement strand
CGAGGGCTCGAGCAAGGGCATCAACTCGACCAACGTCGTCGATAACGAGGAAGACCTGCGCGTCGCGGTCAAGAACATCGTCGAGACGTACCGGCAACCTGCGCTCGTCGAAGAGTACATCGCCGGCCGCGAGTTCACGGTGGGACTGCTCGGCGACAAGCGGCCCCGCGTGCTGCCGCCGATGGAGATCAAGTTCAAGAAGTCGGACAACCCGCGTCCGGTCTATGACTACTCCGTCAAGCAAGAGTGGGAAGAGCACGTCTATTACGAGTGCCCCGCGAAGCTCACGGAGGCCGAGCAGAAGGCGATGGAAAAGATCGCGCGCGCAACGTTCTGGGCACTCGACTGCCGCGACGTCGCGCGCGTCGATCTGCGGATGGCGGCGGACGGCCGGATCTATGTGCTCGAGGTCAATCCCCTGCCCGGCCTGACGCCCGGATACTCCGATCTCGTGCTGATCGCACAGGCGATCGGGATGGGTTACGACCAGCTGATCGCCGAGATCATGACCGGCGGGCTACGGCGGATGCGAGACAAGCGCCGCGAAGAGCGCGAGCTCGAGCGCGAACGCGAGGCGAAGAACGGTGGCCCAGCCGTCGAGAAGGACAAGGCCAAGCGCGTCGCCAAGATCGAAGCCAAGAGCAATGGCAACGGCGCTCATGGCAACGGGAACGGCAACGGGCACGCGAAAGAAGAGGCGGCACCGGTGCGGGTCAAGCGCGAGCGATCCGAACCCGTCGCGGTGCCTGCGTCCGCCGAACGCCCGCGGACCGAGCCCGAGCCGGCCGAGGCTCCGCCGGCCGTGGTCGCGACCAGCACGACGACGAATTGATAGCAACGAGCCGGTCGGCGACGTAGGATCTTGCCATGCGAGCGCTGGCGGTTGGTGTGTTGGTCTTGGGGATCGCGTCTGTGGCGGGCGCCGAGGCGCAACGTTCAGAGCAGCAGGCTGCCCCGTCGGTGGAGACGCCTTCCCGTGGCTCGAAGGCCGCGGCACAGACCGACGAAGCGCATCAGCTCACCGCTTGTTTCGGTGGTGCGCCGCGCAAGGTCACGATGATCGTCGTCATCTCCTACGACGGGACGAAGCGCCGTACGCGAATCAAGCAGTCGACGCGGGCGACGAAACAGATGGAAGCCTGCGTCGTGAGCGTGTTCGATCGCATGGTATTTCGGCTGCCTCCCCGACCGATCACGGTCGAGCTGCCCGTCGAGTACACGCCCCCGTCCGCAGGGCTCTGACTCCCGACCGGCGCACATCCGTGGTTTGGGCGCTATCATCCACGCGATGCGCTCGGAGCCCCGGCGATGAAGGTCGCGACACGGATTACCGTGGCGACTGCAGTTGTCGTGGCACTCGCGAGCGCCGCGTACGCCTACTTCGACCTGAGGGCACGCGAGACAGAGCGACGCACCACGCTCGATCGCGAGGCACGCGCGGTCACGAGCACGCTGCGCTCGAACCTCGAGGTGCCGCCGTTCCGCGCGCCGAGTGAGGCACAGCAGCGGGACTTGTCGAAGGCGAGCGGGTGGAAGGTCACCGTGATCGCGGCGGCGCGCGCGACGCTGCCTCCCTCGAGCGATGTCTCGGATGTCCAGCTGCGCCGGTTGCGAACGATGATCGATGTGCCGATCGCGCGCTCGGACTTCGACACCGACGGGTTCTTCTACGCGGTTCCGTTGCGCGCACCGCAGGCGCCGAGCTCCGAAGAACGCGAGATCCTCGGCATGCTCGAGATCAGCAGGCCCGCGGACATCATCCACGTGACCGGCGATGACCTGGCGAGAGCCGCGGCGCTCGTCCTGCTGATCGTGGTCGTCACGACGATCGTCGTCGGCGTCCTCGCGAGCCGATTCGTGAGCCGTCCGATCAAGAAGCTGCTCCGCGGCATCGACGACGTCGCGAAGGGCGATCTGTCCCACGTGATCTTATCGGAGCGCGACGACGAGATCGGCCAGATCGCGACTCGCTTCAACGACATGACCTTCTCGCTCCGCGAGTCACGCGGTGAGACGCAGCGCCAGAACGAGGCGAAGCTCGCACTCGAGCAACGCCTCGGTCAGACCGAGAAGCTCGCGACGATAGGTCAGCTCGCCGCCGAGATCGCCCACGAGGTCGGCACACCACTCAACGTGATCGCCGGGCGCGCTCGCTCGATCCAGAAAAAATCGAGAGATCCGGATGCCGTCGAGAAGAATGCGGAGATCGTCGCGGAGCAGACCGCGCGGATCACCCGGATCATCCAGCGCCTGCTCGACTTCACGCGCCGCAAAGTCGGCTCCGCAGCGACCGGGCAAGTCAGCCTGAACGACCTCCTTCAGACCACGATCGAGCTACTCGCCGGTCAGTTCTCGAGCGCGAAGGTCAAGACGCGCCTCGATCGTGCGGACGCGTTACCGAAGGTCAACGGCGATGCTGATCGTTTGCAGCAGGTCCTCATCAACTTGCTGCTCAATGCGGTGCAGGCGATGCCCGAAGGCGGCACGCTCACGGTCGAGACACGGCTCGTCAAGCGCACGCGACCCGGGCTCGAGAGCAACGCCGAGCAGAACTTCATCAGGTTCTCGATCAGGGACACCGGCATCGGCATTCCCGCCGAGATCAAGGACAAGATCTTCGATCCGTTCTACACGACGAAGGAAGGACAAGGCGGCACCGGCCTGGGCCTCGCCGTCGTCTCGGGCATCGTCAAAGAGCACGATGGCTGGATCGACGTCGAAGATAGCGACGGCGGAGGCACGGTGTTTCGCGTCTACCTGCCCGCTTGAGCACGACCGCGGGCTACGCCGATCTAGGGCCGAAAACGTTGACCTTGACGTCAACCTGAACCTGAACGAACACCGTGGACTTAGACGTCGTCAGATCTTTCATACGTCTGTCGCGAGGCCTCGCTCCGCGTCGTCGTGTTGCATTCAGCAATCCGATGGATCCGCTCGCCGATCGTCCACGACAACGTCGGCGGGTGGAGTTCAAGTTCAAGTTCAGGTCAACGTCAAGGTCAACGCTCTGATCGGCATTGCCGCTACGTCGGCAGCGTGAACCAGAACGTCGATCCCACCCCGACGTGCGAGGCAACGCCGATCTCGCCGTCGTGCGCCTCGACGATCTGCTTGCAGATGTAGAGGCCGAGCCCCAGGCTGCCTTTGTGGTGCGGGTGACTTTGCCAGTACCGCTCGAACAGGTGAGGAAGCTGGTCGTCAGCGACCCCGGGGCCCGAATCCGCCACGGAGAGCCGAACGCGATTTCCCGCGGGCTCCGCGCGCAACGTGATGGTCCCGCCGGTGGCGGGCACGAACTTCAGTGCATTGCCGACCAGGTTCGACAGGACCTCGAGGATGCGTTCCCGATCGACATCGATCGTGAGAGGCGTCGTGTTCTCGACGGCGAGCACGATGTTGGCCGCCGTGGCACGAGCCTCGAAGATCGCCACCGTCGATGCGAGCAGGGCTGAGGTCTCGCAGGAGGCTTTGTGGAGCTCGAACCGTCCAGACTCGAGCTTCGCGACATCGAGCAGTTGCTCGATCAGATGCTCCATCCGCGCGGCGGCCTCGCTGATCGCGGCCCCGTGCCTCTTGGCGGCTGGGATCGTTTCTTCCACCAGCGATGCGCGCAGCATGATCGCCGCCAGCGGATTGCGAAGGTCGTGCGAGACGATCGCGAGGAGCTCGTCTCGGTCGCTGACCGCTCGGGTCGCCACGGCAGTCGCCTCCTGTTCGCGCACGTATTGGGTCGATAACCGCCGGAACCAGATCCACGCGAGCGCTGCGCTGAGCAATACGCCTACGCCGGTCGCGGCGATCAGGATCCCTTGCATGGTCGCCGCGAGCTCGTGCGCGTGATGCGACGCGTTTGCGAAGTTGTGTTGCTTGCGTTCGACGAACTCGTTGATCGAGGTCTCGAGGGCCTTCCGTGCCGGCACGACGTTCGACTCGAAGAACGCCAGCAGGTCTTGCGGATCGATGCTCCGGCGAGCCACGGCCTGTTGCGCGGCAGCGATGTAGTCATCGACATTGATCGCGATGCCGTGGACCTGATCGGGGAGCTCGCTGCGGTGATGGTCGAGCGCGGCGAGCGTGCCTCTGAGGTCGTTGACCGTCCTATCGAACTTTCTTTGGTACGCGTCGTTGCCCGTGAGGAGGTAGCCGCGACTCGCCGCGACGATCTGTTCGGCCTGGAACCGAAGTCGCTGCAGCGACACGATCTCGCTCGCGAGATCGTTCGTGACGACGTCGAGTCTCGACGTCGTGAGGCGCAGCGCCAGCACCGAGCTCGTCCCCGTCACGATCAACACGAACAACAGCGCCGTATAACCGATCAGCAACTGACGCCGGAATTTCACGTTGCTCCGGAGCGGGCTTACCGCGCAAAGTCAGCACCGACAACGAACCCAATGGAGACCTAATGGTCTCGCCCGCTACGAATCCAGCGCGAAGCCCTCGTAGCTCCGATCGTTAGTCGACGTCACCGCGCTCCATACCGCCGTAGTAGCCACCACCGTACATGTGCTGAGGGCCCGCGAGCTTCGTGACCGTCTGCTCGAGCCCGTCGTCGAGCTCGGTGCCGCGCGTGCGAAGCTGGCTTGCGGCGAGCTGCCGCAGGTTTGCCGCCGCGTTGCCGTCCCGCACGATCTGCTCGAGGGCCGTGTCGACCTCGGGGCCGCCGTTATAGGAGCTCTGGATCGCCGCCTGTGCGACCGTCGGATCGGAATCGCGCATGAGCTGCGAGAGCTGCTGGCTCGCGCGCTGGTCGTCCATCGCCGCGAGGCCACTGATCGCCGCGATGCGTTCCTCGGGCTTGCCGTTGCGCGTCGCGTCGAGGATCACCTGCTGCGCACGGTCCGAACCGACCTGACCGAGCGTCGACAGCGCCATCGCGCGGATCTGCGGATCTTGATCGCGGGTGAGGCGCAGCAACGTATCGGTCGATCGCTCATCGGGGTTTTGAGCGAGCGACGAGATCGCCGCGATGCGCACGCTCGGCTCCTTGGAATCGAGGGCGCGCTCGATCAGGCGCTTCGCTTCGCTCGTGCCGTTGCTCGCGAGCGCGTAGATCGCGCTGCTAGCGCTCTGCGCGTCCTTACCCGAGACCATCTCCTCGGCCAGACGCAGCCCTTCCGGTGCGCCCGCCTGGATCAGCTGATTCATCACCTGCATCTTCACTTGCGGGCTGTTCTGCGCGGCCGTGAGTAGCGCGGACTTCACCGTGTCGGTCATCCCGGCCTGACCGAGCGCACCCGCGGCGGCTGCGGCGAGCTCCTTGTCCTTGCCGGTGAGCGCGGCGACGAGCGCCTGCCGCGCATCTTCGGTACCGATCCGGCCCAGCACGCCCGCCGCATACGAGGCTTCGTCTCGGCGTCCGGAGAACAGCGAGTCCGAGAGTAGCTGCGAAACCGCCGGATCCCCCGGGTGTGCTTGCGCCAGCATGTCGAGTGCGTTGACCCGCGTCTGTCCGCGTGCCTTGCCTGCAATATCGATCAGCGCCTCGAACGCTTTCGGTGTCCCAGCGTCCGCGAGCATCCGGATCGCTTCGTACTTCTCGGTGCGCGAGCCTTTGTGTGCGAAGTCGATCGCGAGCGCGAGCGCATCGGGATTCCCCGTCTTGAGGAGGCGCGGAAGTGCCGCGCGGCGATCTGCGCTCGTGCCTTGCTTGACGACGCTCAGGAGCGCCGCGTCGACATCGTCGCCTTGCATCTGAGCGAGCTGCGCGAGCGCGCCGGTCTGTTGCGCACGTTCCGAGAGCGCCGCCTCGATCAGCATCTCGCGCGCTTCGGTCCCGCCGAGGTTCGCGAGCGCTTGGGCGGCCGACGCGGCGGACTGGCGATCTCCGGACTTGAGGATCTCACCGAGCTCGGCGATCGCCGCGGGCCCGCCGATCTCGCCGATCGCATTGACCGCGGCCCATCGGGTGTTCATCGCACCGTGGACCGCCGCTTCGTGAAGGACGGGAAGCGCGGCTTCGCCACCGTGACCGAGCGCGTTCAGCGCCGCGTTGACGAGCTGCGGATCGCCCGACGTGACGATCTGCTTCAGCCGCGCCATCAGCGGTTCATCGATCGTATCGATCGAGGTCAGCGCCGCCGCGGCAACCCGGCTATCGGGCGAATCGATCAGCTTGCGCAGCGCGACCTTCGCGCTTGGCGACGAGACCTGGCCGAGCGCATACACGGCGCTGCTCGCCGTCGAGAAGTCGCTGCTCTCCGCGAGCGCGATGAGCTGGGTGACCGCGCCATCGGTGCCGATCGTGCCGAGCGCCGCGATCGCCGTGCTCTGGGCGGGATCACCGCTCTTGTTCGCGATCTCGAGCAGCAGCGCCTCGCCCTTCTCGCTCTGGGTTGCACCGAGTCCCGCGATCGCAGCATTGCGCACCGCGGGACGATCGTCTTTCGAGTGCTCGATCAAGATCTCGACGGCGTGCTGGGTCCGGATCTGACCAAACGCGCCGAGGATCACCTCGGGAACACCGCGCCGCGTGTCGGTCAGGAGCGGCAGCAGACTCTCGACCGCTTCATCGTCACCGACCGCACCGAGCTTCTCGGCGAGGAGCTGGACGTCCTTCAAGGTCCTCGCCGCGAGGATCCGCTCGACGAGATCGCGTTGCGAGAGGCCGGCGGCCTCGGCCGCGACGTGGATCGGCCGCCGGATCACCAGCGGCATCGCACCGCGTCCTGTGGGCGCGATCGCAGCCGGCGCGTTGCGCGCGTCGCCTCGGGCGCGAACGGTCGCATAGCCGGCGATCGCGGCGAACAGGGCACAGGACAGCTTCCAGCGGGTCAGGGTCGTCAAGGCGGGCTCCTCGTGGTCTTTCGCGAAGTACTGTGTCTAACGAACGCTGCGAGGTATCGATCCATTCCGAATCAACATGGCGGCGGCATGGGGAAGCGCTCGTAACCACCTCACAATCGGACAGCGAGGCGGTCCGGAAGTTTCGGCAAAACACATGGAACAAATGAGCTGCAACGGACGTAACCGACGCGGTGTCGGGATCGCACCCGGCACATCATGTCGAGCCGCGAGCCCGAAGCCGGTCGCATGGAAAACGACGCGCGATCGGACGTGGGTCGCGGTGGGAGGCACCGCCGGAAAACGACGGTCCTCCCACGAAAGATGATCCCGGGGCTCGCGAACATCCCGCGCGCATGCGCTCATGGTGATCGCCTGCTCCGGAGAAGCGAAGGATGATCGCCGAGGTGTGGCGTTGTCGCAAGCGCTCAGCGAGCGCGAGCGCACGAAGTTCGAGATCGTCGTCGACGGACGCGTTCGCCGATTGACGCACTCGGCGCGGTCCGTAGACTGAATTCATCATGTTGACGACCGAGCAAGCAAACGAGCTGCGTAGCCGCCTTCAAGCGGACCTCACCCGCCTCGGCGACCACGCGCATTCGGCCCTCGAGTTCACGATGGACCGCGACCGCGACCGGATCGGCCGCGACTCGATGGACGAGGCAACGGAGGAAGAGACCTACTCCACCCAGCTTCGGCTTCACGACCGGGAGACCTTCCTGCTCGAGAAGATCCGCGAGGCCATGAGACGCCTGGATGCGGGTGAGATCGACGAATGCGAGGACTGCAGCGAGCCTATCGGCTTCAAGCGGCTCCTGGCCCGGCCGGTCACCACGCTCTGTTTCGAGTGTAAGACCGCCCGCGAGCAGGTCGAGTCCGACGCACTTGCAGAAGAGTAGCGGGCCGGGGGGCCGCGCGGTGCTTGGGCGATAAGCGTGTTCGGGGTGTTATCGCGCCGCGTTTTGCTACCTCTCCGAAACCTCTGATACAATCCGTCGTCGGGGAATGCGCGATCGCTACACGATTACCGAACGACTCGACCATGGCGGTATGGCCGAGGTGTTTCGTGGCGTCGCGGAGTCGATGGAAGGGTTCAAGAAGTCGGTTGCGATCAAGCGCATCCTTCCGAACCTGACGAAGAACCAGAAGTTCGTCGCGATGTTCCTCGACGAGGCGCGGCTGTCGCTGTTCCTCCAGCACGCGAACATCGTCCAGGTGTTCGACATCTCGAAGACGCCGGACAATGCGTACTTCCTGGTGATGGAGTTCGTCGATGGGTGCAACCTCAAGGGTCTCATCGAACGCCAGAAGCAGCGCGGCAAGCGGATGGAGACCGCCCACGCGATCTACATCGCGACGGAAGCCTGCAAGGCGCTCAATTACGCGCATTTCTTGGAGCACCCGGAGACCAACGAGCCGCTCGGGATCGTCCACCGCGACATCTCGCCACCGAACATCCTGCTGTCGAAGAACGGTGAGATCAAGCTGGTGGACTTCGGCCTCGCCAAGGCGAACAGCCAGATCGAATCGACCGATCCCGGCGTCGTGAAGGGAAAGTTCAGCTACCTATCACCGGAGGCCGCGAGCGGGCTGCCGGTGGACCATCGCGCAGACGTGTTCGCGGTCGGCATCATCTTGTGGGAGCTGTTCACGAGTCGCCGGCTGTTCTACGGCGACACCGATTACCAGACGGTCGAGCTCGTACGGCAAGCGCGCGTGCCTTCGATCGCAGCACTGAACCCGGAGATCGAGCCCGAGCTCGAGGCCGTGGTCCGAAAATCGCTCGCCAAGGACCCCGAGGATCGCTATCAGAATGCCGCCGATTTCGGCGATGCACTCGCGCAGTACCTGTTCTCGCGCCGGATGAAGGTCACGTCGCGCGACATCGCGATCCTCGTCAAAGACGCGCAGGTCGAGATGATGCGCAAGCGATCGGCCGAGCCGAAAGACTCGCTGATCGACGCGCTGATCCTCGACGAGATGCAGAAGATGACCTCGCTCGTCGAAGGCGAGGCCGGGCCCGATGCGAAGAGCTCGGCCGAAGGTTCGATGAGCCTCGATCCGAGCGCGTTCGTCGACACGTCGAACTGGGTCGGCGAGCTCGGCGTAGCCTCCGCGCAGCAACCGGCGATCAAGCGGCCGTCGAAGCCACCGCCGAACAAGCCCGCACACCGCCCGGGCGCCGCGCATCAGACCCCTGCCCCCGGCGAGATCGAATCGCTCGAGAGCATGCTCGAGCCGACCAACGTCACCGGCGTGCACGGCAAAATGGAGAAGCCGACAAACTGGCTTCTGATCGTGCTGATCATGCTCGTGCTCGCCGCCGGCGCGGCCGTCGCGGTCGTCTTCGCGATGAAGTAACGCCAAGCCGCCCGAGGCTACCGAGGCCTATCCTCCATTCGAGGTGCCTTGGCGTTTGAGCTGTCGTGCCTTGCGCGCTAGCGCCGCAGCTTCTGCAGCGAGATCAGCTGGACGCTCGCCGGCGCGATCGCCGAGAGCTTGCCGATCGCGTCGGCGAGCGTGCGTCTGTCGCCGACTGCGTGGGCGATCGTTCCAAGACTGAGCCAACCTTCGAGGTTGTCCGGATCGAGCATCGTCGCCCGTTGCGCGTAGGCGAGCGCCTTCCGGCCCTCCTTCGCGCGCAGGATCTCGGCGGCAAACAGGTAGGCGCTGTAGAGCGACGGGTCCATCACGATCACCAGCTCGAGCTCCTGTTTCGCGGTCGGATCGTCGTTGCGGTTGTAGGCGGCGACCGCGAGGCCGATGTGCGCTTGCGCTTGGCGGCGAGGCGACGCCTTTTCAGCATCGAGCGCTTTTTTGGCGGCCTGGTAGACCTGCTCGGCCTCGGCATCTTTCTTCGCGGCGAGCAGCAGCTTGCCGCTGACGATCAACGCCTCGGGCCGGCCTTTGAGCCGCTCGGGCGCGAGCTTCTTCAGCTTCTCGAGGAGCGGCGCTTGCGCCTCGTCGGCGGTCGCGGCGTCGGCGGCCAGCAGAAACGTCTCGCCGTCGTCGCCACAGGTATCGAGCGCCCGCGTGAACGGAGCGACCGCGCCCGCGTAGTCGCCTTTGCGGATCGCGAGTCGGCCGCGCTCGCGATCGAGCTTCCATGATAGCGAGCCAGAAGCTTGCGCCGCGAGGGCCAGGAGCTGCTCGGCACCCCGGTTGTCACCGACGAGCATTCGTGCGCGCGCGCCCTCGAGCACGAGCAGTGTGGTCGGATGATCGCCGGCTTCCTTGAGCATCAGATCGAAGGTTTCGCGGCCGCCCGCCGGGTCGCTCGTATCGATCAGGAGTACGCCGGACTCGAGACGCGCGTCGAGGTTACCGCCGCGCACGGCCTCGGCATACGTGGCGCGAGCCGCGCGGAAATCACCGGAGTCGCGTTGGATCCGAGCAAGCTCGAGCTGCGCCCTCGCGACGTCGACGCCGGGCGGACCGGTGACCACCTTCTCGAGCATCGCCTTTGCCTTGTCGCGAGCGGCGGGGTCGCCGGAGGCCCGCAGCACGGCGGCGTACGCGGTCGTGAGCGCGGCGCTCGCGGTCGCAGCATGATAGTGCTCCTCTACCCGCTTCTTCGCGGCGCCGAGATCGTGATCGGCGATGTCGACCCACGTGCGGCCGACAAGTGCGGGCTCGAAGCTCGGTAGCTTCTTGAGCGCGGCATCGAAGTCTGTACGCGCACCATCGAGGTCGTTCTGGGCGAGATGGGCCTGACCGCGCACGGTGAGCCCTCTTGGCAATTGCATCACGTCCGTCTGTTTCTCCACGATGTCGATCGCGTCCTGCGGTTTGCCCTGCAGGAGAGCGATCTGCGCGAGCGCGATCCGCGCGCGCCGGCTCGTCGGCCAGCTCGTCAACGCCTTGTCCGCGAACTGCCGTGCACGGTCGACATCACTCAGGAGGACCAGGGTCTCGACCGCTTCTTCGGCAAACCGTTGATCGTCGAGCATCACGGCGGCAGCGGCGCGAACATCGGCGCGCGCCGAGTTGAGCTCGCCGCGTGCGAAGTCGATCTGCGCGAGCGCGAGATCACCGAACGCGACTTGCGCGGGGGACACGCCGTGCGCCTGCTCGGCCGGGGGTCTCGCGCCTTCGGCGACGATCTTCTCGAGCTGCGTACGGACCTCGTTCGAGCCGCCGGGGCCGATCCGTCCGCTCGCTGCGAGCACCGTGCCTCGCGCGATCACGCCCGCGGGGTGCTCGGCGTTCGTTCCGGTGACCACTTTGTCGAGCGCCGCGATCGCCGCGTCCCACTCGTACGCAGCCGCGAGCGCACGCGCGAGCGCGATTCCGTAGAGGGGCCGAGCGTCTTTGTCGAGCGCGGCGACGAAGTGTGTCTTGGCCGCTTTCGGATCTCCCGCGAGTAGCGCGGCCTGGCCCGCGACGTAGTGAGCGGCCGGATCATTCGCCGCGATCGCGAGCGCGCTCTCCGCGGCAGCCTTCGCCGCTTTCGCGTCGTTCTGGGCGAGCGCGAGGTACGCCGCCGCGATCGTCCCGTCGAGGTTTCCCTGCCCTGCCAGATCCTCGACCGCCGCCTTCGCGTCGGTCACACCGTCCCCGAACTCGAACGCGATCAGCGCGCGCGCACGCGCGAGGGCGGCGCGATTCTCGATCGTGCTCGACGCCTGCACGATCCCGGCGAGGCTATCGCGCGCGGCCGTCCAGCCCGACCAGGTATCCGCCTTGGCAAGGTCGGTCGCGTGCTCGTGTGCGGCGACGATCTGCTTTTCGAGCCTGACCTTGCGGATCTGAAACCCGGCAAACACGCCGCCGCCGATCACGACGACGCCGATCACGATCCACAGAGCGAGCTGCAGCCGCGACCGTGACTTGCGAATGCCCGTTCGCATCTCGCCGTCCCTGGGAGCCGTCGCTACGGGATCGACCGCGAGGACTGCGCCGCTCTCGCCCACGGCCTGACCGGCGAACAGATTCTGGATCGAGGGATCGAGTCCACCGGGTTTCGCGGTCGGCTCGTTCGCCGCCGCGACCGACCGTGGGTCGGGCTGTGCGGTTGCCAGGACGGTCGCCCGGGCCCAGTTTGGCGCCTGCCCGCCGGGACCAAACACGGCATCGACGGCGTTTGCCGACTCGGCCTGCGCAGCGGACAGCGCCATCGTCGGGCGTGCTGCCGCCGCAACGCTCGCGGGCGAGATCCCCGGCGGCGGTGGCATCGCGGCCATCGTCGGCAACGTCGCGGCGAGGCGCGGGGCCGGCGGCAACGGAGCGGCGGGCGGCATCTGCGCATACGCCGGTGGCATCGGTGCATACGGTTGCGGCGGCTGCAGCGAGGGAGGCTTGGTGCGAGGCGGCGGAAGGCCCACGCGCGGCCCGGGCGGTTCCTGGTCGATCGGTCCGGACGGCATCGCGACGGCGTTGCGGACCTTGGTGCCCGGCCCGGGCTTCCTGGTGACCGACTTGGGTTCCGGTGTTTCGTTCGCGTCGAACAGATCCTCGTCTTCGAGCGCGAGGGTCGGCGTCTTCACCGCTGCCTTCACCGGCGCGCGTGACGATTGGACGCCGCCGCGAGCTCCGCCGGGCGGTTGCTGCGGCCGTGACGGCCGAGGTGGTGCCGCGAGCTCGTCGTCATCGTCGGCACCTTGCGTCTCGACACCATCGAGATCCGGATCGACCTCGACGGTCCCCGAGCGATCGCCGACCGCGAGCTCCGCCGCCGGCGGCATTTGGTCAGGACGGCGACGTGCGGAGGCCGCGGCGAGCTGCGTCGGCCGCGTGTAGCCCCCTCCCGAATCCTCCTCGCCTTGCGGTTCGTCTTTCGGATGATTCGGATAATGCTTCGTGAGGCTATCGCCCGCGCCGACGAAGCTGACCGCGGGGTGGGTCGTGCTCGCGGCAGGACGTCCGATCGACTTCTCGGCCTCGGTGAGCAGGTCTTGCGCGCGAAGATCGGTCGGCGCGAGCTGCCGTGCTTTCTGCAACGCCTCGACGGCCGCCTGGAAATCGCCTTTGCGCAGCAGCGCCTCGCCTCGCAGGATCTGCGCCGCGAACGAGGTGTGATCGAGCTCGAGCGCGACCCGCATCTCCGCGAGCACTTCGTCAAACCGCTTGAGCGCGAGCAGCGCTTGTCCAAGCACGACGCGGCCCTCGACCGTGGTCGGCCGGC
This sequence comes from Myxococcales bacterium, assembly GCA_028287115.1. Classification (GTDB taxonomy): domain Bacteria; phylum Myxococcota_A; class Polyangia; order Haliangiales; family Haliangiaceae; genus JABFXX01. Next base: position 9,807 of record JAQBQF010000174.1, on the reverse strand, counting down.
CTAACAGGCCAAGTCGGCAAACCTTGACGGCCTCCTGAAACTGGCCCGAGGCCACCAGTGCCTGGCCACGGCTAACGAAGTCGCTCTGCGACACTTCCGGTCGGAGATGTTACGCCATCCCGGGCGGGCCCGGCCAATTGCCGAGCCATGTGCGCGTTAGTCCTTCATGAGAGGTTCTGGGAGGCCTGGCATCTCCGGCCCCCGTAGCCGGGCCTCGTCGACGAGGATCCAGTCCTTCCCGTGGCGTTCCCACGTCTGGAGTGCCTGGGTCTCGTGGAGCGTCCCCTCGGAGTTCTTGTACCAGGACAGCTTCACCTGGACGTGGGCCTCTTGCGTGCCCTTCTGGTCGACCTTGACCACCTCGTAATCAGAGATCTTGAGGTCGTTCGCCCGTTGGTCCCAATCATCGACGAACTGCGCTCGCTGCTTGGGCGGAACATGAATCGCCGCGGTCGCAAACCGTTCCCAGCGCACGCCGTCGTTATACGACCGGACCGATTCGGTGAGCGTCTCCCCGTTCTTGGCGAGGTTTCCGCAGCCGGTGACTAGCAGGGCAAGGACGAGACGCTTCATGGTTCAGCTCCTCCGGCAGCGCGCTTCTTGCGCACGGCCTTGATGGCTTCGAGATCGCGCTGACCGAGCTCGCGAGTGGCGACCAGCACGATCAAGAAGGTCGCGCCGACGAGGACTGCCAGGACGAGCGTCATCAGCTTGCCCTCGGGCAGCACGACGATGCGGCCGAGCGCGATCGCGACCGCGGTTGCGATGAGGATGCGAACAAGGCTCGTGATCGGGATGAACCCGCCGAGCTTGCGGCGCAGCACGATCCCCGATGCGATCGCGGCCACGAGCATCGCGCCGCCGGTGACCGCCGCGGCGGCTTCGAGAACGCGGCCGCTGTCGACGGCGAGCGGGATCACGATGTAGTTGCCGACGATCGCGAGCACCAGCGCGCCGGCGGCCGTCAGGATCGCGGGGCGGGTGAGGCCGGCGCTGTTGAGGATCGTCCCGTTGAGCGCGAAGATCGAGAACGCGACGTTGCCGATCGCGAGTAGCGCGAGCGCCGGGCCGCCGAGCTCGGCGTAGTCGGGCGCGTAGACGAGGCCGAGCACGCGGACCGGATTGGCAGCCATGACGACCGCGATCATCATCGCGAACATCAGCGTGTAGCGCGTCGTGACCTGGATGTAGCGCCGCGTGGTCTCGCGATCCTCGGTGAACGTCGAGCGCGAGATCAGCGGAAACACGACGAACGTCACCGCGATGATCGCCTGGTAGGACAGCCGCGCGAGGTTCTGGACCGCCGCGTAGTACGCGTTCTGGACGTCGGCGAGCACGCTCGGATCGGCGTGATAGCCGGTCGCCGAGTTGCTCCACGGCAACAGCTTGTCGAGCGCGGCTGTCATGTCGCCGGCGTGCGCGGCGAAGTGCTCGGTCGTCAGCCGCTTGATCAAGATGCTGTCGACGAACATCAGCGCGTTGAACAGCAACAGATAGGCGGCGACGCCGAGGAAGTACTTGATCATCGGCCGCAGCGGAATGCGCTCGGCCTTCGGCCCCTGGCCCGGAAGCCCGACCCACACGACCGCCGCGCACAAGATCAGCGCGACCGCCGCGACCCAGCCGCCGATCACGCCGAGCACGCCGAGCCCGGCCATCGCCATCCCGATCAGACCAACCACGCGGAGCGTCGCGAACGTGATGTCGAGTCCGGCTTGCTTCTGGAACTGACGGAGGCCGTTCGCGGTGCCGATGAACACGGCGTAGAACGAATATCCGGCGATGATCAGACCGGCGAGCATCAGGGGCGCGGTCTTCGTCGAGTCGTGCAGGCCGTAGGACACGAGCGGCGCCGCGGCCACGAAAGCGATCGCGATCGGTAAGCCGAGCCACACGTGCATCCGCAGGCCGGCATGCTCGACCCGGCGCGCCTTCTCCGGTTCCTGTGCCGCGAACCGCGAGACCGACTGGATGGTGCCGGTGACCAGCACGTTGTTGAACAGCGACGCGATGTTGCTGACGAGGCTGTATGCGCCGAACGACGCGCGCGACAGGATCGCCGGGAGCCGGAACTGCACGAACAGCCCCGCGAACATGAAGTAGAACTTCGCGAACGCGATGTAGAGGACGCCGCGGCCGGCGCTCGTAGCCGGCGGCGTCGCGGGATCCACGGCGGGCGTGGGTTGCGATGTAGGAGGGCCCGCCGGGGGCTGCGTCGGCTCGTCGGGCATGCGCCGTATCTCCGCGTAGCATGCCGCTTCGCGGGGCGGCAACTTACGGACGATGACTTACTTCGCTAAGTGCTTCTCGAAGATCGGCGTGATGCAGGCCGCGAACGCGGGGCAATCCTTCGCGATGCAGTCACGAGCGGCATTCGCCTGGGCGCGGTCATCGCCGGTCATCTTCGCGCTCATCTGATCGCAGTTCGCGGAGATCTTGGCGTCCTGGCTATCGTCGGCCCACTCCTGCTTGGCCGTGGCGACCACCGCGGCTCGGTCTGCTTTGACTTGTGCGGCGATGCCGGGCGGCTGGTCGAGCTTCGCGCGCGAGTCGACGAGCGCGGGGATGTAGTCGTCGGTGCAGGTGCGCGCTCGGGTGAACACCTGAACACAGAGCGCCTTGTCATCGGCAGGTGAGGCCTCGACGCTCTTGGGCGCCGTCGCGGTCGGGCTGCCTTCATGCGAGCTGCAACCGAGGTGAGTGAAAAGCGCGAGCGAGAGGACGAGAAGAGCTTTCATGACGATTCCTTTACGAGGTGAGAGACGGCATGCGGCGAACACCGACGGCGACGAGAAGCCAGGTGACGACCAGGATCCCACCGCCGAGGATCGCGTTCGTCATGGTTTCGGCAAACCCTTGCAACAGGTATGGGAGCGGCTCGGCGACCGCACCGGGCTCGGTCACGACGTAGTGACACGTCGACGCGAGGCCAGAGGCGACACCGACGATCGTGCAGAACACGATCGCGGTGGTCAGCGCTCGGATCAACGACAACCGCTGCGGGTCCGCGTTGCGCGCGAACTTCACCGCGGGGATCAGGATCGCGATCCCGAGCGCCGTCAGGATGAACATGTTGAAGCCGCCCGCGCGGAAGAATTCGAGCATGATGCAAAGGACAACGAGGCATGTTGGCGAGCGTGACAAACAAACGTCAGGCGAGCTGGGCGGCGAATGTCCGTCACGCTGGCGCGGGTCGCGCGTTGTCCGTGCGTGGGTGTCGCCGTGGAGCCTGACGAGCGCGGCTGGGTCGACGGGCTTCGGCGCGGCGATCGATCCGCGTTCGACGCGGTATTCGCGGCGTATCGCCGGCGGATCTACGCATATCTCGTGCGGATGACCCGGCGACGTGACATCGCTGAAGATCTGTTGCAGGAAGTCTTCATGCGCCTCGCCCAACACGCGAAGAGGCTCGCCGCCGACACGCGACTGGGTGCGTGGCTGTTCACGGTAGCGCATCGGCTCGTGATCAGCTGGGCGCGAGCTCAGGCCGTGCGCGAGCAACTCGCCGGCGACTTGCCGAAAGCCGACGTGCCTAACCAGGACCGCTCGCCGCTCGAGGCGATCGCCGATTCGCAGGCGCAGCTCGCGCTCGAGCGCGCGTTCGCCTCGCTCGCACCCGCGTATCGCGAGGTCGCGCTCCTCGTCGGCGTTGAAGGCCTGCAACCGACCGAGGTCGCCGAGATCCTCGGCGTTCGGCCCGAGGCCGTGCGCCAGCGGCTCGCGCGGGCGCGGGCTCAGCTCGCGGAAGCACTCGGCGAGCACGCGCCCGCTTCGTGGAGGACCGCATGACCGATCAGGACGACAAGACCCTCGCGGAGATCAGCCAGCAGCTTGCGGCGATCGATCTCGATGATGCGAGCGCGCAGCGGATCGCACGTCGTGCTCGCCAGGGCGTCGGCCGTGGACCGTCGCCGCTGCGCTTCCTCGAACCGATCCTCGTGGCCATCTTCGCGACGAGCTTCCTCGTCTGGGTCCTCTACAAGATCTACGAAGTCTTTGGCTGAGGGTCAGACCGTCTGACCCTCGGGCGCTAGCGCGGGCGCGTGACGACGAGGTGCGCTTGCTTGTCCTTGTCGACGTAGCCGAACCGGAAGTCGAGGCGGCGATGCTTCTGGCTCGCCCACAGGTCGATGAACGACTCGTCGTTCTTGTTGTCCTGCGCCCCCTCGAGGAACGCGCCGGTGTAGTTGCCGTAGGTCGTCTGCACCATGTTCGACTTCTTCGCGAGCCGCGGCGGGATGCCGGTCGAATCCGAGAGCATCCACGCGAGGTGCTCGAGCATGTACGCGCGGATCATCGAGAAGTCGCCGCGCCACAGTAGGTAGCTCGCGCCCTTCGTCAGCATCGTCACCGAGCCCTTCTGCTCGAGGTGACGCACGACCTGCGGGTGCTCGGCGAGGTACTTGTCGCCGAGGTTCCAGCCGATGTGCCGGTGCACGCGGATCTCCGAGTCGCCGATCTTGCGGTACTGGATCTCGACGTTCGCGAACGCGTGCGAGAAGTTTGGCGACTGCCAGTCTTTCTTGAGGCTCTTCGGGCGATGTGCCGCGGCCTCCTTGTCGATCGCTTCGATCGCGGCTTGATCGAGATAATGAATGTCGCCGCTGTCGTCGAGCGTGAAGTAGCGCATCGACACCGGCTCGTATCCGCCGGCGACGAGGGCGAGCAAGAACGAGCTGACCTGCGTCGGCAGGTCGTTGCGCTGGCCGTTCGAGAGGTTCTCGCTGGTGTTCGAGCCGACCGAGATCAGGCCACCGATCTCGACGCGGAGGCCACCGAGGCTCTGCTCCACCTTGCTCGGCGTGAGCGTCGCGAGCCGGCGAGGGTCACCCGCGAGCTCGAGCGAGATCGTCGTGATCTCGGTTGCCTCGGGAAACGCGACGAGAGCGCTGATCAGATCACCACCGCCGAACGGGTACACGACGGTCTTGGGGACGTCCTTCGGGACGACGCTGTCGAACCACGCCCTGCCCTTGTCGAAGTAGGTGGTGCGGAACTTTGCCATCTGCTGCATCACGAGCTTGCAGTGATGCTCGACGACCTTCTCGAGCTTCGCGGTCGCCTTGTCGTCTCCGTGGGCGAGATCCGGGAGCGCGCCGTCGGCGCACGCCGCCACGCGATACAAGAGCTTCGCGTCGGCGATGAAGTCCACCCCGTCGGCACTCGGCGCTGCCGTTTGCGCCGGTGCAATCACCGGGGTGGTCGCGACCGGCTTCGAATCGGCGGTTGCATCGCGGCAACCGATCAGAGCACCCAACGCAAGGATTGCTGTTCGCATGCTCGTGTAGAACGCGTGTGGAACCGCCACTAGTTCATCATCCCACGTCTGCGACGGCGCCTTCGTACATCTTGTCGAGCATCGCCGCGTACTTCTTCTCGACGACCTTGCGCTTCACCTTGAGGCTCGGGGTCAGCTCACCTTCATCCACCGACAAGTCTTTCGGCAGGATCGCGAATTGCTTCACGGTCTCGTACTTGGCGAGCGACTTGTTGACCTCGTCGAAATACGGAGCGAGCAGCTTCTTCACGTCGGGCAGCTGTACGACGTCGCCATAGCCCTTTCCATTCAATCCCTGATCGCGCGCCCACTTCATCACCGCTTCTTCGTCGAGCGTGACGAGTGCGGTCACGAAGTTACGCTTGTCGCCGTGGATGATCACCTGGCTGATGTACGGGCACGCGGCCTTGAGCTTGCCCTCGATCGACTGCGGCGCGATGTACTTGCCGCCTGAGGTCTTGATCAGATCCTTCTTGCGATCGGTGATCCGCAAGAAGCCCTTGGCATCGACCTCGCCGATGTCGCCGGTGCGCAGCCAACCGTCGGCGGTCAGTGCTTCCGCGGTCGCCTCGGGGAGGTTGTGATAGCCCTGCATGACGCCCGGCGACTTGATCAAGATCTCGCCGTCTTCCTTCGCGAGCTTGACGTCGGTGCCCGGCATCGGCAGGCCGACGCTGCCGAACGCGAACTTCGTCGGCCGGTTGACGAAGCTGGCGGCGCTCGTCTCGGTCAGGCCGTAGCCCTCGAGGATCAAGATCCCGCACGCGTGGAAGAACTCGGCGATCTCGCGCGACAGCGGCGCGGATCCGGAGATGAAGTAGCGCACGCGCCCGCCGAACCGCGCTTTGACCTTCTCGAACACGAGGCGGTCGGCGATCTTGAGCTTGACCGCGAGCAGACCGGACGGCTCGCGCCCTTGCTGGCGAACGGCCGAGCCTTCACGGCCGACCTTGAGTGCCCATTCGAAGATCTTCTGCTTGAGCGGGCTGCCCTTCTTCGAGGTCTCGACGATCTTGTTGTAGACCTTCTCGAAGATCCGCGGCACCGCGGCCATGATGGTCGGCCGAACGACCGCGAGGTTATCGACGAGCTTCGGGATCCGGCCGTCGACCGCAGTGACCGAGCCCGACGCGATGTGACCGCACATCAGCACCTTGCCGAACGAGTGCGACATCGGCAGCCACAGATATTGGACGTCGTCTTTGCCCCACAGCCGGCACGCCTCGATCGCGTCGGCGCAGTAGGCCCAGCACTCGTGGAGCAGGCGTACGCCCTTCGGCTTGCCGGTCGTGCCCGACGTGTAAATCAAGGTCGCGAGGTGCTTGCTCTCGATGCCGTCGACGATGTCGTCGACCGCGCGCGGGTCCTTCGCGAGGAGCTCGGCGCCCTTGGCCTCGAGCTGCGCGAGCGTCATCACCCAGTCGCCGTCCTTCGCGTCCGGCGCGCCGTCGACGAGGATCACCTTCGAAAGCTTCGGCATCTCCGCTTTGTGGTTGCGGAGCTTCGTCACCTGACCGGCGTCTTCGGCGAACACGTAGTGCGTCTCGGAGTCGGCGAGGATGAACGCGCACTCCTCGGCGGTGCTCGACGGATACACCGTCGTGGTCGCGCCGCCCGCGGACAGGATGCCGAGATCCGCGAGCAGCCAGTCGACCCGCGTGTTGCAAAGGATGCCGACCCGTTCCTCGCGATGCAACCCGAGCGAGAGCAGGCCGGCCGCGATCGCTTTGACGCGTTCGCCCGCCTGGCGCCAGGTCATCGACCTCCACTGGTCACCGACAGGATAGCGATAGGCTTCGCGATCGGGAGTGTCGTGCACGCGGCGCGACATCAACTGGGCGATCGAGGTGGTCTTGCGCGTCAGGCGCTCGGGGGCGATCGACTCGGGCATGGCGGGGCAGACTATGCCCCAATTCCTTTTGGATGTGGTCGGCGCTACCCTTACGGCCGTGCCAACCGCGACCGAATGGCTCGATTCGCTAGCCGCCGGTTGGCGTGCCGAGCGAAACGCCTCGCGCGCGAAGATCGCCATGGAACGCAGCGGGCGGACGCTGGTCGAGCGGATCTCGCTAGGCATCGCGCTCGCGCACCTGCGGATCGTCGACGAGCGGTCGGCGCCCGGCGAGCGCGTCCGGATCAAGGTCGTGGTCCCCGAGGCGATCGATCTCGATAACCTGCGGTTCGCGCCGGGCGATCCGGTGCGCCTATGGGCCGAGCATCCCGACGAGCCCGGCAGCGTCCGCGGCGTGTTCGAGCGGCGCGAGGAACAGGCCGTCTGGCTGATGCTCGACCGTGCTGTCGATCAGCTCGACCGAGAGTACGCACTCGATCCGGAAGCGCCCGAGGTGACCTTCGATCGAGGCGACGCCGCCATCGAACGTGCAAGCTCTGCGCTCGCGATCTCCGACCTCGCACGGCTGCGCGACGTTGCCGCGCTCGCGAAGCCGCCGCGCCCGCTCGCGCCCGTGACCTGGACGCCGATCGACACGGCGCTCGACGAGCGGCAACAAGCGGCCGTCGGTCACGCGCTGCGCAGCGGCGACATCGCGCTGATCTGGGGTCCGCCGGGAACCGGCAAGACCCGCACGCTCGCCGAGGTCGTCCGCCAGCGGGTCGCGCGGGGCGAACGCGTGCTGTGCGCGGCGCCTTCCAACACCGCGGTCGACAACCTCGGGATGCGGCTCGCCGAGGCCGGCGTTCGCGCCGTGCGCCTCGGGCATCCCGCGCGGATCCATCCCGCGCTCCTCGGCCTGACGATCGACGCGCAGGTCGACCGCGACGGCGCCGCCGCGCTCGCTCGCGAGTGGCGGGACCGCGCGAGAGCGCTACGCAAGTCGGCGATGGGCCGCGGCGGCAACGAAGCACGCGATCTATGGGCCGAGGCGCGCGCCCTCGATCGCGATGCGAACCGCGAGCTCGGCAATGCGGAGCGCACGATCGTCGAGCGTGCCGATGTCGTGCTCGCGACGTGTGTCGGCTGCGATCATCCGATGCTCGGCGATGCAATCTTCGACTGCGTCGTCGTCGACGAGGCGACGCAAGCGCCCGATCCGCTGCTGTTGATCGCGCTCGGCCGCGCGAAGGTCGCGGTGCTCGCCGGCGATCCGCATCAGCTCGGCCCCGTCGTCGTCGGGGGCGCGCAGACCGAGGCCGCACTCGGCACGACGGTGTTCGAGCGCATGGTCGCGAGCGAAGCCCCGGCGCAGATGCTCGAGCAGCAGCATCGGATGCACACGCAGATCATGACGTTTCCGTCGCGCTCGATGTACGACGGCAAGCTGCGCGCCGCACCGCGGGTCGCAGCGCACGTGCTCGACGAGCTCGGTGTCACCGCCGATCCGTTGCGGCCGCGGCCGCTGTGGCTCGTCGACACCGCCGGCAAGGACTGGCTCGAAGAGCGTACCGACTTCGATCCGGGCGGCTCGCTCAACAATCTCCCGGCGTACACGTTCGATCCGAGTACCTTCAACAGCGGCAACGCCGAGCGCGTCGCCGCCGAAGCACGCCGGCTGCTGTCGCGAGGGCTGCCGCCGGGGGATCTCGCGATCATCGCCGCGTACTCCGCGCAAGCACGGCGACTGCGCGATCTGTTGCGGGTCGAGCGTGCCGCCGGTGTCGAGGTCGGCACGGTCGACGGTTTCCAGGGTCGCGAGAAAGAAGCCGTGATCGTCGATCTGGTCCGGAGCAACGACTCCGGAGAGATCGGGTTTCTCGGTAACACGCGCCGGATGAATGTCGCCCTGACGCGCGCGCGCCGATTCCTGCTCGTCGTCGCGGACTCGGCGACGCTCGGCGATCATGCGTATTACGCGCAGTTCCTGGCCTACGTCGACGAGATCGACGCGCACGGTAGCGCGTGGAGCGACGAGGCCGAGCCCCTACACTAGCGGCCCGCCGAAATAACGCCCGGTGCTATGCTCGGGTCCATGAGGATCCCGGCACAGCCCAAGGTCATCCTTCGTAGCTGCCGCGAGTACGACGCCGAGAAGATCCGCAAGATCATCCGCGAAGGACTCGAGGAGCTCGGGCTTCGCCCGTTCGGCCGCACGCTCGTCAAGCCGAACCTCGTCGCCGCCGGTCCGCTGTTTCCGTACGCCTTCACCCGCCCCGAGTTCGGCGAAGGCGTGCTGCGTGCGCTGCGCGATGTCGCGGGCCCCGACATGACCGAGCTCGCCGCCGGGGAACGCTGCGGGATCACCGTGCCGTCACGCGTCGCGTTCCGCGAGTCCGGCTGGGACGCGATGCTGAAGAAGCTCGACGTCAAGCGCTACTGCTTCGAGGAAGAGCAACAGGTCGAAATTCCGCTCACCCATGAAGATCGCTTGCGCGACTACATCTTCACGCCCGAGCCGATCGCCCGCGCCGACTTCTTCGTCAACTGCCCGAAGTTCAAGGCGCACCCGTGGACGACCGTGACGTTCTCCATGAAGAACTACATCGGCATCCAGGACGACCGGCACCGCCTCATCGATCACGATCACGCCCTGAACCGGAAGGTCGCCGACCTCCAGTACGTGATCCAGCCGCAG
>JAQBQF010000157.1 GCA_028287115.1 Myxococcales bacterium | reverse complement strand
GCCCGCCTGTGGGGCCGTTCGCTCGCAGCGTTCTCACCAGGAACTTTGCTGTCTGCCATCGAGCGCGAAGCCGCTGCGGTCGCACAAGTTGCGAGCGCTGCCGGTGGCGTGTTCCGAGCATCCACGCGAACCACGGCGCTCTCGCAGCACTGTCTGTGCGGTCATCGCGTCGATAAGCCACTCCACCAGCGGGTCCACGCGTGTCCGACCTGCGGTCTCCGCGGCGATCGCGACGCCGTATCGGCGACGCTCGGCGCTTACGTCGTATTTGGCAATCGTGCGGAGCCCGCGTCGGCGATCGTCGACTTTGGGGCATCGCGCGCATCGCTCTACAAGGTTCACACGCGAACGATCCTCTACAACACACTCGATTTCGCTCTCGAAGGGCGGCAAGACGCCCTGTCCGAGTCAAACGCGCATTCCGCCCGCGACGGATGGTCCGTCGCGGAGACGGGGCGGACACCCGACGCTGTCGTGGTGGCTCGGCGAACCGTTGGGATGGCACCGCGTCCAACCCCGGATGAGACTGGCCTTCGCGGCCAGACCACGCCGGAGCGCTCGCGATTGCGATCCAACATGTCCAGAAATGGCGATGCGCAGGCGCCGCCATTACGGGACAGCTCTTAGTCCTTGACGCCAATCGACTCCGCGACGACGGCGGGGTCGGTCGTGCGGGCGGTCGACACATCGAATAGCGACGCGAGCTCGTCTTCTTTTTTCGCAGCATCGCGGCGGCCGAGCTCGATCAGCTCGGCGGCGAAATCTCCGTCGAACAGCAGGTACGAGAGTAAGTCACTCTCGTGCGCAGCCTCGCCGTCGGCGAGCCGCTGGATCAGCTTGCGCGCGATCAGGCCGTCGACCTTCATGCGGCCCGCGGCGACGAATTGCGCGGCGAGCGCGCCGATGTCCTCGGACGGCCGAATGTGCACCGCCTGGATCCGGCGCAGCGGTGCGCCACGCAGGCGAACGAGCTCGTGATTCATCATCGACTCGAACTTGTCGCCGAACGAAGCGTTACCGGCTTCGAGGATCATGTTGATCCGCTGCATCCGCATCAGGTCGTATTCGGTGTGATCGAGGAGCAAGGCGTTGAGTGCCTTGCCGACCATGAACAGCGGCTTGGGATACGCATCGACGCGCTCCTGCTCGATGATCTTCGGTTCTTTCTTGACGTGCTTGAGCGAGATCAGCAGCAAGCGATCGGCACCGAGCCGAATCGCCGGCGACATCGGCGTGTTCTGGCGCAGGCCGCCGTCGGTGAAGAACTCCTCGCCGATCTTCACTGCCGGAAACATGATCGGGATCGCCGCCGAGGCGAGCACGTGCCGCGGCCCGATCCGAGCCGAGCGATGACGCACGAACGGATCGCGGCTCCATTCGCGCGGGACCGGCTCGGCGCTCGACAAGAACACGACCGTGTGGCCCGTTCCGACGTGGGTGCACGAGACCGAGATCGCGTGGAGGTTGCGCGTTCGCATGCTGCGGTCGATCCCGCGCCACGGGATCGTCCGGATCACGAACCTCTCGAGGCCGCTGGTGTCGAGTAGCCCGCCGTAGCGAAAGCTGCCCGGCGCGGGCGGTGGCGGATTGCCGCCGAGGAGCATCTTCATGCCGCGCATCACGTCGCGCGGACGCAGTCCGATCAGCTCTTCGATCCGCAGCGACTTCCATGCGGATGTGATCTGGATCGCCTGCGAGTCGGGATCGGACATCGTCGAGGCGAGGAACGCGGCGTTGATCGCGCCGACGCTCGTTCCGCTCACGATATCGATCGGCACGTGGTGGCCGATCCGCTTCGCGAGATCGGTACGCAGGTAGTGAATGATCCCGGCTTCGTACGCCCCACGCGAACCGCCGCCCGATAACACGAAGCCGATCTTGGGCCGGGACGCAGGACCTTGCACTTCGTCCATTATATGGAATTCGCGCAACCGTAGGCGTCCTAGACGGTCTCATCCGACATGAAGACCGCCGCCTGCGTGCTGCGGTTACGGCTGCGGGCCGAGCGACGGCCGCGGTTCGGCAGATGCCGCATCGAGCGGTGCAGCGGCCGGAGGCACGATGGGCGGGCGCGGTGCGATCGGCGCGGGTGCCGGCACGACGATCGGCGGATTCGCGGCCGGACCTGGCGCGAGCTCGGCCGGGGTACCGGCATCGATGATGTCTTCGCTGATCGGCTCGAGGCGCGCGTGCACGACGCCGCTCGACACCGGCACGAATCGATAGCGCGCGAGGGCGTAGCCGGGCTTGACGAACGTGAACTCGTGCTCGTGCCCATCGGCCTCGCCGCTCCAGAATGCAGGCGTCACGCCGACGAAGACTCCGTCGACGATCGCGCTCGCACCCGAAGGCGTCGAGCGCAGGGTCACGTCGATCGGGTGAGCCGCGTGAGGCGTCGCCGGCGGGGGCGCGAGCTGCGGGGCGGTGTCGTCATCGAGGTGCATGCCCGATGCCGGATCGTAACTCTTGATCACTTTGGCCGCGCCGGTGCCTGCATCAATGGGGGCAGCCTTGGCGACGGGATCGGGCTGCGGGGCGCGCTCGCTCTTGCTCGAACAGCCGAGCGTCGCGACGAGCACAGCCAAGACAGCTCGACGCATACGCGCAAGCTATAGCACGCTGCTACTTGGTCTTGCCCTTGACCGCCGCTTCGATCTTCTTGCGCTGAGCATCTTCGAGTACGCGGCGTGCGTTCATCCACGCGATGATCCGCGCCTTGCGGATCGATCCTTCGAGCTGCGAGACCGCGTCGATCGACTTGGTGACGTCGAGATCGCTCGCATTCGGATTATCGAGCAGTTGCTTGAGATGATCCGATGCCTTCTCGAGCTCCTTCTTGGCGGCCGCGACCTGCTTGTCCGAGTCCGTGCGGATCTTCTGGATCGCGTCGCGCTGCGCGGGCTTCAGCGACAGATCGCCGAGGTTTGACACCGCGTCATCGATCGATTCGTCATCGTCGACGTCCGGCGGCGACGGGAGGTCGTTGTCGTCATCACCGTCGCTATCGACGTGGACGTTGAAGTTTCCCGGCTTGAAGTTCTTCTGCCAGGTCTTGGCGAAATCCTTGCCGAAATGCTTGGACATGTCCTTGCCGAACTTGTCCATGTCCTCGCCGAACTGCTCCATCTCCTGGCCGATCTCCTCGCCCATCTGCCCGAGCTCTTCCCCGAGCTGATCCATGTCGCTCGCATCGAGGCGATCGAGACGCTTGGCGAGCCTCGCGCGCAGCTTCTCGATTCGCTTCTCGAGCTTCGCGCGCACCTCGGGCGGAAGCCCGTTCGCGTTGTGAAGTGATCGAACCGCGTTGTCGAGCTGGTTCTGAACGAGCTCTTTGACACCTTCGATCTGGACCTTGCCATCGTGGATGGAGATCGAGACGCCACCGTGACGCGGCGGCAGCGGCGGCATCGGCGGGTTGTGCGGATTGGGCGGTAGCGGCGGCAGTGGCGCGGTGTGCGGTAGCGGCGGCAGTGGCGCGGTGTGCGGGCTCGGCGGTGCCGGTGGCGCCGGCGGTACCGGTGGTGCGGGCGGTGTCGGTCGCGTCGAGGCCGAGCCCGCGGCTCTCGCCGTCCCGGCGGCGGTCGTATCGGACGCGGCGGGCCAGAATCCGACCATGGCGCGGCCGTCATCAGCGCGCCCGATGCTTCCTCCGAACAGCAGGCCGCCGGCGATCATCGACGGCAGCACGGTCGCGAACAGATTGCGAATCTTCATTGCTCGATCAATCCTTTGACCAGCGCGCGATAAGGCGCGAGCGGTCGTTCGATACGTTTCCAGCGCGCGGCCCAATGACTCGAGCGCTCGACATTCGCGAGACGAAGAAGCGCTTTGACGTCCTCGTCGCCGGCGTTGTCATGCTTCGGGTCTTTCCACGGGTCTTCGTGATCTTTGGGATCCTTCGGCTGCGTTGTCGGTGTCGGCTCGCGCGGCGGATTCACCGACACCATCGGAGTCTCCGGATCCCGCGTGACGACCACGACACCGAGCACGCCCGCTGCAACGGTCGCGGCGAGTGTCATCGCGATCCGGCGGCGGCGACGCACCGTGATCCGCTGCTGAGCGCCGGCCGTCATGCGCGCTGAGAAACCGAGGCCCGGATCGGCCTCGACCCGCGTGCTCGCGAGATCCGTCGGCAGGGCTGCGATGCGCCGGCAGCTGGCGCAGCTCGCAGCATGGTCGGCGAGATCGCCGAGGGGCTCGCCGAGCGCGACGCGGTCGGCAACGATGTCACACGGGGACTTCATCGGTGTTCCTCCATCAGATCTCGCAGCCGTGCGAGGCCGCGTACGAGATGTGTCTTTGCCGTCGCGAGCTCGACGCCGAGCATCTCGGCGACCTCTCCAACCGGTAGATCATGGCCGTAACGGAGCACGAGCGCCGTTCGTTGTTGTGCCGACAGCTTGTCGAGGTGCGTGAACAACGCGCCGAGCTGTTGCTGCTCGAGCAGCGCGATGTTCGGTGCAGCGCTCGCGGCGCCGTGCATGCGTTCCGCGATGTCCTCGGCCTGCGTGTCGGCGACGTTCGCCGGCTTGGGCTCGACCTCGGCACTGCCAGGTATCCATCCAAAGATCGTGCGCCGAAGTCGCCGCCGGCGCAGCGTGCGCAAGCACATCGTCGTGACGATCCGCAAGAACCACGCGGGTGCGGCCGCGGGGTCGCGGAGATCCGCGAGTGATTCACACGCGCGAGCGAGCGCTTCTTGGACGGCCTCTTCTGCTTCGGCGCGATTGCGGAGCAGGTCATATGCGATGCCGTAACCCTTCCGTGCCGGCTTGCCCGCGAGCTCGGACAAGAGGCGACTCCTTGCATCAGCCCGGGACGTCACGTGTTGCCGCGCTCCGGTGGTGAGAAACAGGTTTTCCAAGCTGCAGTAAGGAGCCGCGGCGGGCGCTCACGGTGGACAGCTTAGCGAGGGTCTCGTCGGGCTGGATGCCTTTGTCACGCCTTTTCGGGTATTTGCGCGCCCTTACGGCGCGGCCTCGGGGTATGTCGGAGCCGTGACGCGTGAGCTGGACAAGCCGCTTTGGCACGGGCAGCGACCGTGGTTCGAGATCTGGTTCGCGGTCATTCTCGACGAAAATCGCCGCCGGGCGCTGTGGATCCGCCAGACGATGTTCGTGCCGAAACGAGGCGAGGCACGCGCGACCGTGTGGGGCGCGTGGTTCGATGCCGATCGCGATCCGCCGAGCCTCGCAGGTAAGAAATATGCGGCGATCACCGGCGGTGACCTCGCGAAGCTGGCCGACCGCGGCGAGGAGCTGATTCGCGTCGACGACAACTGGTTTGCCCGAACGGGTGCGGCGGGCGCGGTGGAAGGACTGCACTGGGACGTCACGTGGTCGGGCGGGAAGTCGGTCAGCGGCGAGCTGCCGTGGTGGTTGCCGACGCCGACCCACGCTCGCACGATCGTGCACGACGCGGATGCGAGCGGCACGGTGAAGATCGGTGGCGAAGCGATCGCGATTCGCGGCCGTGCGATCGCGATGCACCTGTGGGGCAAGCGTCGCGTCCCGACACTGCAGTGGATCTGGGCGCCATGGCTCGGCGACGGCTCGCTCGAGGTCAGCGCGGTGTCGCTGCGGGACTCGTTCTCGCTCGGACTGTCGTCGTTGAAGCTCGATTCCGCAGCCAAGAGCATGACCGGAAACCCTGCGACCGCGGCGCATCCGCACGGGCTCGTCACGGCGACCGTTGCAGGCGCGCGGCGCCTCGTGCACGCACGCGCGTGGGCCGAGCCCAAGGCGATGGTCGGCTACGTGTATCGCGATACCGATGATCGCGACTTGATGGTCGCGCAGAGCGACATCGGTTCCGCTCATCTCGAGGTGTTCACGCGAAGTGCGCCCGGCGCGCTGTGGCATCCCATCGAGGAACGGCGCGCCAGCGGTGGCGTCGCCGTCGAGATTCATCAGCGCACGCCGCTCCCCGAGGTGTCTTATCTCGGGTGGGACGAGACCGTATGGAAGGCGCTGCCGAGTCCGCCGGTCGCACATCCCATGGAACGAGTCGAGTGGCCGGCGGTCGGAGCGATCGTCGCCCTCGGTCTCACCTATGCGGATCACGTGCGCGAGACCGGCCAGAAGATCGATCGCGCGACGCCTCCGGTCGCGTTTCAAAAACATGCGCATTCGGTGGTGTTCGGCGATGGCACCGCGGCCGTCCCGACTTCGTCTGCGATCGTCGCCGCACTCGACGAGCTCGAGCCCGGGCTCGGCGCCGAGATCGGGAAGCGGTTCCCATTCGTGCCGGCGGTGATGGACTACGAAGGCGAGATCGCGCTCGTCGCGCTCGGTCCGATCGACGACGAGGCACTTGCGGCCGGCGTCGCGCAACCGTTCGGGCTCGCGGCTGCAAACGATCTGACCGCGCGACTGTGTCAGGTACTCGGTGAGGGCAGGCCGCGGCCGTACGCCTACTGGGCGTGCGCGAAGTCATTCCCGCAGTTCCTCCCGATGGCCGCGCGCGTATGGGCGCCGCCCGGCGGGCTGCAAGCATTTCCCGAGCTGACGATCACGACGCGCGTCAACGGCGAGGAGCGCCAGCGCGCCTCGACCCGCGAGCTGATCTACGATCTGCCGACGATCGCGCGCACCGCACGCAAGCACCTCGGCCGCGCGCTCGTGCGAGGTGACGTCATCCTGACGGGCACACCGGCCGGGGTCGGGCTGAAGCTCGGCGCGCTGCAGCGCCTCGTCGCGGCGCGCGTGACAGATCGGTTCCGCAAAGCGGATCTGCTCGTCTCGACCTACGCGACCTCGAACGGCCTGTTGCGGCCCGGCGACGTCATCGAGGTCGATGCGGGCCTTGCCGGTCACGTGCGCACGCGACTGACTCTGTAGCCGGAACGTGGTTGCCATGCGGGCGTCACGCAGTTGGCACATCCGAGTTGTATGCTTGCGGCAATGCTGGCACTGACGCGTGGAGTGGTGGTCTTGGCGGTCGTGGGTTCCTTGGCATCGTGCAGGAAGGAATCGCCACCCGAAGCGACGAGCCAGCGGCCGACCGAGCAGGCGGAGCCGGTCGAGCTCCTCGTTGCCTATTCCAGCGAGAAGAAGGCGTGGTTCGAAGAAGCGGTTCCGGCGTTTCAGGCGACGAATCCCAAAACCGCGTCGGGTAAGCCGATCAAGATCACCGCGAAGTCGTTCGGATCCGGCGAAGCCTCGACCGCGATCCTCGACGGCACGTTCAAAGCGCACGTCTATTCGCCGGCCTCGGCCGCGTATCTCGCGCTGCTCAACCAAGCGTGGATGAGCGCGCCGAATTCGCCGCACGGAAGGCCGCTCGCACCGGCGGGAGAGCCGCTGGTGCTGTCGCCGATCGTGATCGCGATGTGGAAGCCGATGGCCGAAGCGCTCGGCTGGCCGACGAAGGACATCGGCTGGAAAGACATCATCAAGGTCTCGAAGGATCCGAAAGGCTGGGGCACGTACGGCCACGCCGAATGGGGAAGCTTCAAGCTCGGTCACACGCATCCGGAGTTTTCGAACTCGGGCTTCCTCGCGGTGCTCGCGGAGGCGTTCGCGGCCTCGGGCAAGACGCGCGGCATGACGCGCGCGGATCTCGACGACACCAAGACTCAAGAGTTCATCGGTGCGATCGAGAATGCGGTCGTGCACTACGGCAAGTCGACTGGGCTCTTCACGGATCAGATGCTCGAGCGCGGTCCCGCGTACATGTCCGCGTGCGTGACGTATGAAAACCTCGTGATCGAGTCTTACGCGAAGCCGGCGACCGCGCCGTTCCCGCTCGTCGCGGTGTATCCCGTCGAAGGTACGTTCTGGTCGGATCACCCGTACGCCGTGCTCGATGCCGAATGGGTCGGCGCCGATCAAAAGGCCGCGGCGCAGCAGTTCCTCGCGTTCCTCAAGACCAAGCCGATGCAGCAGCGTGCACTCGGGCTCGGCTTCCGGCCCGGCGATGCCACGATCGCGACGACCGCGCCGATCGATGTCGCGCACGGCGTCGATCCGACGCAGCCGCAGACGTTGCTCGAGGTGCCACCGGGTGACGTGCTCGCCGCTCTCCTCGAGGTCTGGCGCAAGCAGAAGAAGACCGCCGAAGTCATGATCGTGTTCGATCGTTCGGGGAGCATGCAAGGCGAGCCGATGACCGAAGCGAAGGCCGGTGCACGCGCATTCCTCGAGGGGCTCGGCGATCGTGACTCCGTCGGGATCATGTTCTTCGATAACCACGTGCCACCTGCGCCGGCGCCCGAGCTCCTGGGCAAGGCGCGCGCGCGGCTCGTCAAGCAGGTCGACGGCGTGTTCGCCGACGGTGGCACCTCGCTCTACGAAGCGGTCGCGGCCGCGTACGACGCGATGCTCGCGCGCGCCAATAAGGAACCGGGC
>JAQBQF010000017.1 GCA_028287115.1 Myxococcales bacterium | reverse complement strand
TTCACGCCGGGCCGATGCGCGGCTTCTATGGCGCGATGCTGCCGCGGCTGTGCGCGATGGGCCAGCAACGGACGATCTTCGCGCGGCTCGCCGATCGCGACATCGGCTACATCCTCGGCGCCGTGCTCGACGGAGAATATCGCGGCTTGCAGTTTTCGTACGACGACGACGCTGCCGGGTTCGGCGTCGGCGGCCTGCTGCAATATCATCAGGTGATCGAGCTGTGCGCCGAAGGGGTCCAGCGCTACGACCTCGGCACCGAGATGGACTACAAGCGGAGGTGGGCCGAGGACACCATGGAGACCGAGATGCTCGTGCTCGTTCGCTGAGTCATGCAGGCTCGTCGGTGGACGAGACCTTGCGGCTCGCGATCATCGAGACGACGACACCGGCGCCGATGATCGCCGCGATGACGAGCAGCGAGAGCAAGTGGCCCATGTTGTAGTAGTTGTGCCCGATCATCTTCGCGCCGATGAACACGAGCAGGATCGCGAGCGCGATCTTGAGATACTTGAACTTCGACATCGCGCCTGCGAGTACGAAGTACAGCGAGCGTAGGCCCATGATCGCGAAGATGTTCGACGTCACCATGACGAACGTCTCCTGGCTGACCGACAGCACCGCCGGGATCGAGTCGAGCGCGAACACGATGTCGGTCAGCTCGATCACGACGAGGCAGACCGCGACCGTGGTGAGCGCGCGCCGCCCGTTGTCGATGACTGAAAATTTGCCGCCGTGATCGCCGTCGACGACCGGCACGATGCGACGTAACCACCGGAGCGCTCGGTTGCGGTCTTTCTCGTCGTCGTCGCCATCGCCGTTGCGGAGGAGCTTGACGCCTTGCCACGCGAGATAGCCGCCGAACACGTAGAAGATCCAATCAAACCGCGCGGCGAGGTACGCACCGCCGCCGAGCATCAAGATCCGGAACACGATCGCGCCGAGGATTCCCCAGAACAGGATCCGGTGCTGGTACTTCACCGGCACGGCGAAGCTGTGGAACAAGAGCGACATCACGAAGATGTTGTCGACCGACAGCGCTTGCTCGAGCAGATATGCGGAGACATAGGTGATCGCGGCGTCGGCGCCGTCGGCGTGGCCCGGAGGGCACCCGATCAGATGCGCGCCCATCCAATTGTTCTCGTAGATCAGATAGACGATGCCCGAGAACGCGAGGCCGAGCGCGACCCAGCCAACGGTCCAGAGCGCAGCGCTCTTGAGGCTCTGCTCCTTCGCCTTCCGGTGCAGCACGCCCAGGTCGAGGAACAGGAGCAGCGCAACGAGCCCGAAAAAGCCGAACCAGAACCAGATCATCTACAGGTCTTGCAACCATGCCCAGTCGCGAGCCGGGAGGCAAGGAACCGATGGCGAATCAGGACAGGCTCGCGAGCAGCTTTTCAACGTCACCGGCGGGCCGTGCGAGGCCGAGCTTGGCGAACACCGCGATCGCGTCGCGCAGCATGTCCTTGCCCTCGGCGATGTGGCCGGCTTCGGCCTTGAACCGGCCGTACGCGAACAAGGCCTTGCCGAGCGCGGCTTCATTGCCGATCGCCCGGAGCACGTCGATCGCCTTGGCGTACGCGACGGCGGCGTCCGAGGGCCCGCTCGGCTCTTCGCCGGCGTCGTAGAGGCTCACCGACAGCACGTCACCGAGCGTCAGGTACGCTTGCGCTTCTTTCTCGCGCAAGCCGGCATGCTTCGCGACATCGAGCGCGCGCTCCGCGAGCTCGCGTGCGAGCTGCGGATGGCCGAGCAGCTTCTCGAGCGTCGCGAGGTGACGGCAACACTCGCTCTCGAGACCGCGGTCTTCGACGTCCTCGATGATCTCGAGCGCATTCTCGAGGCGGCTGCGCGCTTCTTCGAGCTTGTTGTCGGCGAGTGCGACCTCGCCGAGGCTCGTCAGGATCAACGCGGCGAGCGGCAAGGCGCCGATCGCTTCGGCTTCCGGCAGTGCGGCGAGCCAGCTCGTGCGCGCTTCGGCTAGCTCGCCGAGCTCGAACGCGAGCGCGGCGAGGTTGTTCTGCGAGACGACCTGACCCCAGCGATCGCCGGCGGCCTTGCGCAGCTCGAGCGCTTCCTTGTGACAGTTGTACGCGGACTCGTATTGCCCGCGATCTTGCTGGACGTCGCCGAGCCGCGACAACGACGTCGCGATCGCGCGCTTGTCGCCGCGCTTGCCACGCCGGGCGAGCGCTTCGGCGATCTTTGCGTGCGCCTCGTCGTACCGGCCGAGCATGTGGAGCGTCTTGCCGATGTCGTCGAGCGAGCCGGCGATGCCGCGCGAATCGCCAGCGCCTCGGAACAGCTCGAGCCCGCGGTCGAGATATTCGAGGGCGAGCTTGAGATCACCCTTGCGGCGCCACACGCGGCCCATCTTGTTGAACGCGACCGCGGCCTTCGTCTTGCTCGCGGACAGCCACGACAGCCGCAGCATGCGCTCGAACGCGCCGAGCGCCGCTTCGAAGTCGCCGATCATCTCGTAGATCGATCCGAGGTCGTGCCACAGATGGATCCGTGCGGCCGAGTCTGCATCGCCGATGCAGAGCAGCGCGCGATCGTAGAGCCGGATCGCCTTCTCGTTCGCGTACTGCGCGCGCGCAGCTTCGGCCGAGCGGCGATACCGCGTCGCGGCCTCGCGAGCCTCGCCGGCGAGCGCGAGGTGACGAGCGACCTCTTCTTGCACGGCCGGCGTGCGTCCCTCGGGATGCAGCTCGAGCCAGCGCGCGACGATGTTGTGGTACGTGCGGCGCTTGGTCTCGTCGATGCCCTTGTAGACGATCGACCACAGGTTCGGATACGCGAAGCCAAGCTCGCGCTCGCCCGCGATCGACGACTGCGGGACTTCGACGAGCCACTCGCGCTCGATCAGCTTGCCGACCGCGGCGACGACCGACAGCCGCGAATGATCTCCGGACGCCGCGATCTGCGACAGCGTCGGGCCATCCGGGTCGGTGATCGGCTGCGCGCCGCGCTCGAGCGCGACGATCGCATCGAGCCACGTCGTCTCGCCGACAACCGAGGCCATCTCGATCATCCGGCGTTCGTTCGCATCCATCACCCGCAGCCGCGCACCGACGAGCTCGTCGTACGTCTTCGGCAACGGCATCGTCGCCATCCGCGCGGCGTCGAGCCTCCACATCATGCCCTCGCGAACGATCACATCGCTCTCGAGCAGCAGCCGGACGAGCTCGTGAATCGCGCGGGGCGATCCGCCGAGGCCGCGCACGTGGCCGATGAGGCGCGGCGGGACGTCCGGCAGTTGGCGGCACAGCTCGCGCAGCAGCATCTCGGCTTCATTCGGCAGCAGCGCGCCGAGCTCGACCTTCTGCGGCGCGACTTCACCGTCACCGAACGCGGCGTGGCGCTCGTAGAGGCTGGCCGTGCCGGTTCCGATCACCGCGACGCGCTGGTCGCGCATGCCGGCGGCGAGATACTGCAGGAAGTTGATCGTGTCCGTGCCGCACAGCTCGAGGTTCTCGACGACCAGCAGCACGGGCCTGCGCTCGGCCTCGGCGGTGAGGAACCGCTTGATCGACATGAACAGCCGCGCCTCGAGGCGTTGCGGCGAATCGAGTAACGGCGTGACGACCGGGCTATCGTCGAACGGCACGCGGAGCAGGTGCGCGATCAGGTGCGCGATCTCGGGGACGCGCTGCGCGGCGACGACATCGGCGACGCCTGCTTGGATCTTGTCGCGGCTCTCGCTCGGATCTTCACCCGAGATGATCCCGAACCGAACCGTCAGCGCGCGTGCGATCGGACCGTAGGCGTGCGCGTTTTCATCGGCGATGCCGCTGAGGACGAGCAGGCTCGGGTACGCGGTGCGCGTGCGCGCGACGAGCTCGGTGAGGATCCGGCTCTTGCCCATGCCCGGCTCGCCGACCACGACCGCGAACGCCATCGCTTTGTCTTCGAACGCCTTCTCGGTCAGCGCGTGCAGCTGCTGGATCGCGGCAGAACGCCCCGTGAACCGCGAGCGCAGCTCGTACGGCGTGGCCGACGTGATCATCGTCCGCTCGGCCTCGCCACCCTCAAAATCGGAGGCGTCGAAGGTCGGCGTCGGCTCGGTTCCGATCTGTGTATCGGCGTCTGGCACGCCCACCGGACCGGAGGGCGCAGGCGTGTGATGGTCCCAGGTTAACGGAGCCATGAGCATCCACTCGGCGCGCTCTGCGCTCGTAATAGTCCGATTTTCCATCTAAATTCCACGCTTCCCAGAACGCCGCTACCCGATGTCGGCGCGGGGACGCTAATGTGGTTCGATGTAGTTGTCAACCACGTCGAACGGACGTCACGGGGCAAAATGCACGGCTACGGGATCTGGATGAGATAGGCGTAGTCGGGTCCGTTGTTCGTGCTGAGCGCGAGGAGCTGGAGCTCGCCCAGCGTCGTCGTCGCTGTCGATCCACTGCCGTTACAGCCCATCGCCAGGTTATCGCCGAGCAACACGATGTTGGGATGATAGCCGGCGCGCATCTCGACCTTCGTCGAGCACGCGGGCGTGCACGCCGTCCCCATCACGAGCGAAATGTTCATCGCCTTGCTCGCCGGCAAACCGGTGATCTCGAAGTAACCGTTGAGCGACGCATAACCGCCATTTCCGTCCGGCGTACCGAGCACCAGGATCGTGGTGCCCGATACGGAGCTTGGCGAGGCGATCATCTGCGGGGTCGTGCTGTGGTCCGCGGTGTCTTCGGTGACCGGCGTCGGACACGAGGGCGGCGCGCTATCGATTCCGGTTCCCACGGCGTCCGCCGCGACTTGGGTGTGGCTGCCGCATGCATTGATGAACACGCTCAGCGTAACCAACGCAGCCTTCATCCCTCCAGTGCAACACTCTCGTTGCCACGTGTCAACGCAGGTCGATGCATCGAGGCTACTGGCAGCCCTTGGCCAGCGGGTTCTCGAGGCAACCCTTGTCGGGAAAGTCGCCGATCTGGCGCTTCGGGGTTGAAGATGTTGGCGGTTTTGCGACCACGGAGCTCGCGGGCTTTGCCGGCGGCGGAGGCGGAGCGGGCAGCGGCGGTCGCGCGGCACAGCGAGTTGGCAGCGCGGCTTTGTATGCGGCGGTTCGCTTTTGCACGGCGTCTGGGATCGCTCGAGGCGTCTTACCGTCACGTAGGAAGTAATGGATCGAGACCGGGACGATGGGCTCCTTTTGCTCTTTGAGCCGCTGACAGTTCTCGGCTTCGAGATCATCGAGCACCTCGCTGATGACCTTCGCGGTGATCGGCTTGACGTCGTGCATGAGCACGATCCCGCCGTTTTCCTTCTCGATCATCGAGACGACCTTCTTGCGGAGCTTTTGCTCGTTGTGCGCGCGCCAGTCGAGCGTGTCGATCGACCAGATCACCTCGGTCACGCCGAGCTTCTTCAGGCGGACGCGCCCGGCCGCGCTCAGCGCACCGTACGGTGGACGAAACAGGCCGATCGGGCGGCTCGCTTCCTTCGCGAGCGTGCGGATCGACTGATCGATCTCCTTGTCGAGTGCTTTGCCGGCGCTCTTGCGAAGGTTGATGTGCGTCATCGAGTGATCGCCGACGAGGAATCCGCCTGTGAGCTCGCGCGCCAGGATCTCGCGGCTCTTCTCGCCATGCTTGCCGAGGAGCCGCTGCGTCACGATGAAGAACGTCGCGGGAATATCGTACTTCT
The DNA here is from genome assembly GCA_028287115.1 of Myxococcales bacterium. GTDB lineage: Bacteria > Myxococcota_A > Polyangia > Haliangiales > Haliangiaceae > JABFXX01. The sequence goes on along the minus strand of JAQBQF010000017.1, from coordinate 58,940 downwards.
CGAGCGCGTCGATCACGGAAGGCGTGGTCTCGGGATTGGGGCCGTCATCGAACGTGAACGCGACCACGCCGTGCATCTCGTCGCCGTTGACGCGTGCGCCCTTGCCGAGCAGCGGATCATCGGTGACACCGACAAGATCGGGTGCGGGCATCACGTCCTTGGGCTTTGCAGCCGGCTGCTCTGCGGCCGGCTTCGCGGCGGGCTTGGCGATCGTGACGCTCGGTGTCTTCGCTTCCGGCGAAGCGGGCGGCGCCGCGCCTGCCAGGGAAGCCCAGCACACGATGCTGATCACGAGCCACCGCACGCCGTCACATTAGCATGCGGCCGCTGCAACGACCCCTTTGTCGACTCGCTCCTCCCTCCCGACCGCCTCCGGTAGGGCGCGACTTCGCGCGAACCAGTTATGCTCACGTCGTGCGCGTCGTTTCGACTTCGAGCTTACCGATCGATCTGGCAGGTCAGGTGACCGCGCGGTTTGAAAGCGCGGCCGTGGTCGTTCCGGATCACTGGATCGGCGTCGAGCGTTGCGATCTGGCGGAGGCCGACGCGCTCGTGTGCCTGCTGCTCGATCGGATCGACGCGTCCGTGATCGCGCGCGCTCCGAAGCTGCGCGTCGTCGCAAATTGTGCGGTCGGTTATGACAACGTCGACGTCGACGCGCTGACGAGTGCCGGGATCGCACTTACGAACACGCCGGACGTGCTGACCGAGGCGACCGCAGAGCTCGCATTCGCGCTGATGCTCGCGGCCGCACGCCGGCTGCCGGAAGGCGAGGCGCTCGTCCGATCCGGAACCTGGCAAGGCTGGCGGCTCGACCAACTGCTCGGGATCCAGCTCCTCGGGAAAACCCTTGGCATCATCGGGCTCGGCCGGATCGGGCAGGCGATGCGCCGGCGCGCCGAGGCCTTCGGCATGCGCGTGATCTTTGCGGATCCGCATGCGCCCGGTGCGCTATCTATCGATCAGGTGTTCGCGCAGGCTGACGTGGTGAGCCTGCATTGTCCGCTGACCCCGGAGACCCGCAACCTCGTCAACGCCGAGCGTCTCGCAGCGATGAAGTCGACCGCGATCGTCGTCAACACGTCGCGGGGTGCGTGCGTCGACGAGGACGCCTTGGTCGACGCGCTGACCGGGGGCAGGATCTTCGCCGCCGCCCTCGACGTGTTTGCGCGAGAGCCCGAGATCGCTGTGCGCTTGCGCTCGTGTCCACGGTTGGTCTTGGCGCCGCACATCGGATCGGCTACCACCGAGGCAAGGACGCAGATGGCTCAGCTGTGCGCGGATGGCGTGATCGCGGTGCTCTCGGGGAGCCGGCCGCGCAACCTCGTCAACGCGGAGGTCGTGTTCCGTGGCTGATCCACAGGTCCTGATCGTCACGAGCGCGGGTGCGCCGCCTTCGGCGGTCGTGCCGGTCCTCGCGGCGATCGAAGCGGCGGGCATCCGCGTGCGCGCGATCGACCTCGGCGGTGCAGGCGGCGGGGGAGGTGGTGTTGCGGATCGCGTGCGCCGTGCGCTGCTCGGAGAAGGCGCCGAACGCCGGCTGCGTCGCGAGCTCGAGGCCAGCCCGCCCGACGCGGCGATCGTGTTCGATCCGCATGCCGCGCTCGCGCTGACGGTCGCGCGCGATCAAGTTCAGAACCCCGCACCCGTGATCGCGGTCGTCGGCGAGCTCGATCCCGCCGCGGGCTGGGCGCAGACCGATGCGGACCGCTTCATCGCCGTCGACGAAGTCGCAGCGGTCGCACTCGCAGACGCCGGTGTCGAAGGCGAGCGGATCCTCGTCGTCGGCGCGATCGGAGAGCGCGCGTTCGCCGAGGCAGGCACGCAGGACCGCACGAGCCTGCGCAGCCGCTTCAAGCTATCGGGCAAGGTCGCGCTCGTCGAGGTCGCGGGTCTCGGCGCCGAGGTGACGGGGCAACTTTCGTTGCAGCTGTCGCTCCTCGACGGCGGTGACGCGATCACGTTCTTGTTCGACGCCGCCGGCGATATCGAAGCCGCCGCGGTGCTCCGGCGGCAGGTCCCGACGCTCGGCCTGCGCGCGAAGCTGTTCGGCACGACCGCGGATGCTGCGCTGCTGTGGCGCGCTGCCGACGTGATCGTCGCGAGGCCGCGGCCCGAGGTGATCTCGCGCGTGATGCTCATCGGTGGCCGGCTCGTCTCGATCGTGGACGATCACGTCGCGAATTCGGGAAAGCTGACGACGGCTCTCGAGGCGCGACGCCGCGCGATTCCCGCAAAAGGCCTGCTGATGCTCGCGAGCGCGCTCGATCAAGCGTTCGGCGGTTCCCACGTCGGACCGACCGATGACGGCGCCGATCACGTGGCGGATATCGTCGCGGTGGTCGCCGGCGACAAGCGCGGCGTGATCGACGAGCGGCGTGCCGCCGCGCAGGCCGCGACGCGCGATCGCGTCCGGGCGGCGAGTGTCGCAGCTCACGCGGCCGCCGCGACGACCGCGATGCCCGGCGAGCTCGAGGATCTCGGCGGCGACAGCGCACCGGCCGATCGAGCCGACAACCTTCCGGACAAGGCCGAGCTCGAGCGCTTGCGTGCCGAGGTCGCACGCCGCGTCGCCGAGATGACGAAGTCGATGGCCGCGGCTCGCGACGCTTCGACCGATCTCGCGAACAAGGCGAAAGCCGCGGCTGCACGTGGCGCGATGGACGAGGCCGCGCAGCTCGATCGCCGTGCGGACGCCGAGCGCGCGAAGATGCACGCGATGCTAGGCGAGCTCGCGACGCTCGAGACCGAGCTCAAGGATCTCGAGCGCACGATCAAGCAGGTCGCCGACGCACCTCGGCCGCAGAATCCGAAGCCGCGAACGGAGAGCGCCGGAGCAGGCACTGACGATCGGCCACCGCCGCGGTCGCGACCGACCTCGCTCGATGACGAGCTCGCGCAGCTCAAGCGCAACGCCGGTCAGCCCGGCGCCGCGAAGCCGCAAGGTGCCAAGGCAGGAGCTCCATCGTCGTCGCAGAGCGGGCAGGGGTCCGGTAAGACTTCGCGTCGCGAAGAGAAGACGGTCGACGCCGAGCTCGAGGCGCTCAAGAAGAAGATGTCGCAGAGCCCGGCGAAGAAAAAGCCGTGAGCTCGCTGGTCACGAGCTTGGCGATCGCGCTGCTGGCGTTCGGTTGCGACACGACCGTGCGACCGCGTCACGTCACCGTGGAGAAAGCCGAGCCCGCACCCGGCGTCGTCGTTCCGCATCACGCGTCGCACGAGCACGCGCACGGCGCACATCCGCACTCGCGCAGCGATCATCACCACCATCAACACCCGCACCCGCACCTGGCGGCCACCAACGGCCACCATCATCCCTACTGATCAGAGCGACCAGACCGCGCGTTCACGAGGCGGGCCGCGTCACGATCTGGGATCCGCCTTCGCACCTCGCGTTCGAGTGGCGCGGCACGAACTTCGCGCCCGGTGAAGCGACGCTCGTCGACGTCGTGTTCCTCCCGACCAAGAGCGGTGGCACGCAGGTAAGGCTCGTACATCGCGGGTTCGTGGCGCTGCGGCCGGATCACCCGGTGCGTCACGGTCAGCCCGTCGTCATGTTCATCCGGACGATCGGGGAATGGTGGGGCTCGCTGCTGTCGTCGTTGCGCGAGCGGGCCGCCGAACGAGGCTAGGCTCACCGCGAAATTTCCGGGCTAGAGTCCGAGGATGGGCTCCGCCGCATCGACCGCAAGCGCACGACCGTCCGTCATCACCAGCATCAACCCTGCGACCGGGACACCGATCGGTGAAGTGCCGGAGATGACGGCCGCCGAGGTGCGCGCCGCGGTCGACCTCGCGCGCGCGGCGCAACGCGAGTGGGCACAGCTCTCGATCGAGGCCCGGTGTCGCAAGGTGCTGCGGTTCGCCGAAGTCCTGATGGAGCGCGCCGAAGAGATGATCGATCTACTCGTTCGTGAAGGCGGCAAGACGCGCCTCGAGGCGCTCGGCATGGAAGTCGTCGTCGTCGCAGATCTCGTGCGGTACTTCGCGAAGCACGCGCCCGAGCTCCTCGCGCCGGTCCCGTTGCCGCTGCATCTGCTGAAGCACCGCGCGAGCTACTTGCACTTCGTTCCGCGCGGCGTGATCGGGATCATCGCACCGTGGAACTTTCCGTTCTCGATCCCGATCGGCGAGACGATGATGTCGCTGATCGCGGGCAACGGCGTCGTGCTCAAGCCGTCGGAGATCACGCCTTTCGTCGCGCTCAAGGCCAAGGAGCTGTATCTGGCCGCGGAGCTGCCGCCGGATCTGTTTCAGGTCGTCACCGGCCGCGGCTCGACGGGCGCCGCGCTGATCGACAGCGGCGTCAACAAGATCGTGTTCACCGGATCCGTCGCGACCGGCAGGAAAGTCGGGGCCGCCTGCGGCGAGCGCTTGATCCCGTGCACGCTCGAGCTCGGTGGCAAGGCGCCCGCGGTGGTCTGCGCCGACGCTGATCTGGACCGTACGGCGGCGGCGATCACGTGGGGTGGCTTTGCGAACTCGGGGCAAGTCTGCGCATCGGTCGAGCGCGTGTACGCGGTCGACTCGATCCACGACGCGCTGGTCGAACGGATCGTCGCCCACACGAAGGAGCTACGTCAGGGCGATGCGTCGTCTAGCCTCAGCGATGTCGATGTCGGTGCGATGACGTGGGATCAGCAAGTCTCGACCGTCGAGAAGCTCGTCGACGCTGCCGTCGCTTCGGGTGCGAAGGTCGAGACCGGCGGCAAGCGCGGCACGGGGCCGGGCCAGTTCTTCCAGCCGACCGTGCTGACGAGCTGCCGCCAGGAGATGGACGTCATGAGGAAGGAGATCTTCGGCCCGGTGATCCCGATCATGCGCGTCACGGACGAGGCGGAAGCGGTCCGGCTCGCGAACGATTCGCATCTCGGTCTGCTCGCCTACGTGTTCACGCGCGATCGCGAGCGCGGCAAACGGATCGCCGAACGGATCCAAGCCGGGACCGTGATGGTCAACGACGTCCTCGCGACCTACGGCTGTCCGGAGACTCCTTGGGGCGGCGTCAAAGACAGCGGCATCGGCCGTACGCATTCGGCGATCGGGCTTCGCGATCTCTGCGAGACCCGACACGTCAATCACGATCGTGTCGCGCTCGCTCGCGAGGTCTGGTGGTACCCGTACAAAGAAGGCACCTTCCGCACGATCCTACGCGGTGCGAGACTGCTGTTCGGAAAACGGTTCTGGCAACGCTGAGCGCGACCTACGAGGTCCGGCCGTAGCGATCTTCGAGCCGCACGACATCGTCGAGCTCGGGCGTCGAGACCTCGACGACATCGGTGTCTTCGACGGCGGTCATCCGATGCCGCAAGCCGACCGCGATATGAAACGGCTCGCGCGGTCCGAGCTCGCGCGCGCGTGGCGGCTCACCGTCGACGAAGTACTCGAGCTTCATCCGGCCGCTGAGCACCATGATCGTCTCGTCCTTGACCCGGTGGTACTGGAGCGAAAGCGACTCGCCCGCGCGAATATGCAGGATTTTGCCGACGTAGCGGTCGGTCTTCGCCCAGATCAACTCGTGACCCCAGGGCTTATCGACTCGGTCCACTACTTCTTCTTCTCAGGCGCCGCCGTCTTGCCCGAACCCGAACCCGCCGCGTCGTTGATATTGTTCGTCGCGGTCGGATCCTGGGTGGTGGGCATCTCGACCTTGGGATGCGCGCCGGGGATTTCCTCACGGCGATCGACTTTTCCGTCGAAGTCATCGTCGTAGAGGATCGCGAGCAGCACGCCGTCTTTGTACTGCTCCCACTGATCCGGGTTGCCGTCGCCATTGCGATCGCGGCGGACAGAGGTCAGCTGGCCGCTCGAGTCATAGATCTCTTTGACGTCGAACTTGCCGTCGAAGTCGGTGTCGCGCTCGACCTCGGCGACCTGTCCGGTCTTCGTGTCGTAGATCTTCGACATGTCCCATTTGCCGTCGTAGTCGAAGTCGGCCTTCTCGAACAGCGGCAGGCCTTTGCGGTTGTAGGCGACGACCCAGTCCTTGCGACCGTCGTGGTCGAAGTCGACCTGCTTGCAGGTCATGAACTCGATCTTCGTACCGCCTTCGTCCTCGGTGCGATACAGCCGCCAGACATCCGGACGATTGTCGTGATTGAGATCGAATGTGACGACGTTCTTGCCGTTGGTGTCGCACAGCGTGGGATCGACCTTGGGGATTCCCGCCTCGACGCCATCGTTCTTCGGCGTCGTGCTCTCGGTCTTGTCGCCGTGGCAGGCCATCACGACCAAGACCGACGCCAGTCCTGCGAATTTCGGTAGCTTCGACATCACGAACAGGAGCCTAAACGTGCGGGCCCCTCGATGCAACGTGTTGACCCTCTGCATATGGTCACGTAGGGTCACCGTGCGGAGATCACATGTCGCGCAAGAAGATCTCGACGACGGTCTACATCACGCCCGAGCAGGACGCGCGGCTCAAGGCGTTGCATGGCCGTACCAAGGTCCCGGTCGCCGAGTACATTCGCCAAGGTATCGACCTGGTTCTCGATAAGTATCGCGATCAGCTCCCCGGGCAGGTGGACCTGCGCCTCGGCTCACGCTAACAACCGCCACCCCTCCAGATGTCGTTTCCCGTTGAGCGGATCCGTAACTTCTCGATCATCGCGCATATCGATCACGGGAAGACCACGCTCGCGGATCGCATCCTCGAAGAGTGTGGGGCCGTCACGGCTCGCGAAGCGCAGGCCCAGATGCTCGATAGCATGGAGCTCGAGCGCGAGCGCGGCATCACGATCAAAGCCCAATCCGTCCAGCTCCACTTCAAGGCGAAGGACGGCCTCGTCTACCAGTTTCACCTGATCGACACCCCCGGCCACGTCGACTTCCACTACGAAGTCAGCCGATCACTGGCCGCGTGCGAAGGTGCCTTGCTCGTCGTCGACGCGGCGCAGGGCGTCGAAGCGCAGACGCTCGCGAACGTCTACGTCGCGCTCGACAACAACCTGACGATCGTCCCCGTGCTCAACAAGATCGACCTGCCGGTCGCGCGCCCGGATTGGGTCAAGCAGCAGATCGAAGACACGATCGGCCTCGATGCCTCCGACGCGCTGCTGGTCTCGGCGAAGACCGGGGTCGGCGTCCACGACATGCTCGAAGCCGTCGTCGAGCGGATTCCACCTCCTGTCGCGGATCGCGATGCGCCGCTCTCGGGCCTGATCTTCGACAGCTGGTACGACACGTTTCGCGGCGTCGTCGTGCTCGTCCGCGTGATGACGGGCAAGATCCGGAAAGGCACCAAGCTCAAGTTCTGGAACACCGACCAGACCTACGAGTGCACGATGATCGCCGTGCGCCGCCCCGGCATCGCCGAGGTCGAGTCCCTCGAGGCAGGGCAGGTCGGCATCCTCGCCGCCTCGATCAAGGACATCGCGCACGCGCGCGTCGGCGATACCGTCACCGACGCAGATCGCCCGTGTGCCGCGCCGCTCCCGGGGTTCAAGACCGTCAAGCCGATGGTGTTCGCCGGTCTGTTTCCCGTCGACGCCGCGGACTACCAAAACCTCAAAGATGCGCTCGGCAAGCTCGTGCTCAACGATGCCTCGGTCACCTACGAGCCCGAAACCTCGACGGCACTGGGCTTTGGCTTTCGCACCGGCTTCCTCGGGCTCCTCCACATGGAGATCATCCAGGAGCGGCTCGAGCGCGAGTTCAATCTCAACCTGATCACGACCGCGCCGAGCGTGCGCTACCGGATCCAGGTGCAGGGCGGCGAGATGATCGAGGTGCACAATCCGGCGAAGATTCCGGATCAGGGCAAGCTCGACAAGATCGAGGAGCCGATCATCAACGCGACCGTGCACCTCCCGCAGGAGTACGTCGGTCCGATCATGCAGCTCTGTCAGGAGCGGCGCGGCGTCCAGAAGGGCCTCCACTACGACCCGGGGGGTCGCGTGCGAGTGGTCTACGAGATCCCGCTGGCAGAGGTCGTGTTCGGGTTCTACGATCGTCTGAAGACGATGTCGCGCGGCTACGCCTCTCTCGATTACGAACCGGCGGGCTATCGCGAAGCAGATCTGATTCGGCTCGACGTGCTGATCAACGGCGAGCGCGTCGACGCGCTGTCTCTCGTCACTCACCGCGACAGCTCGTATCACCGCGGCGTCGAGCTCTGCACGAAGATGAAGGAGGTCGTGCCGCGCCAGATGTTCGACGTGGCGATCCAGGCCGCGATCGGGAGCCGGGTGATCGCCAGGACCACCGTCAAGGCCGCTCGGAAAGACGTCACCGCCAAGTGCTACGGCGGCGACATCACCCGCAAGAAGAAGCTGCTCGAGAAGCAAAAGGAAGGCAAGAAGCGGATGAAGGCGGTCGGCTCGGTCGAGCTGCCTCAAGAAGCGTTCTTGACGATCCTCAAGGTTGACTGAGATGGAGGGATCTATTTCGTGCGCGGCGAAGCAAGCGCGAAATCTCTTTGCATCGAAGGAATCCTGCGGAGCAGAGGACTGAGATGCGGTCGGCGAGCCTCGATCGACGCGTCAAGAAGGAGGCGTCCTTGCTCGTGCGTGACGCGCGCACGGCCCTCTCACTGAAACGCGGGCTGCGCGGCAAAGGCGGCGATCTCGAGAGCGTGACGACGGAAGTCGAGCAGGGGCTCGCGAGCGCGGATCTCGGTCGCGTGCGGAGGAACCTGCCGGTGCTCGATGAGCTCGTCGACGAGCTCGTCAAGCGGCCGCCGAAATCAACGACGCGCGACTACTTCGAATCGATCTTGGCCGCGGTGATGATCGCGTTGGCGCTCCGCGCTTTCGTGATCGAAGCGTTCAAGATTCCGTCGAGCTCGATGTATCCGACGCTCGAAATCGGCGACCACATCTTCGTCAACAAGTTCATCTATGGCGTGCGTATCCCGTGGACTCGCACGAAGCTGTTCGAGCTTCGCGCGCCGCGCCGTGGCGAGGTGATCGTCTTCATGTACCCGTGCGATCCTGAAAAGGACTACATCAAGCGCGTGATCGCGCTCGCCGGCGACAGTGTCGAAGTGCGCTGCAACGTCGTCTACGTCAACGGCGAGGCCGTCCCGAACAAGATGCTCGAGGCAGAGACCTGCCAGTACGAGGACTACGACGAAAAGGCGAAACCGCCGCGGTGGTTCCCGCGGCAATGCAGTCGTTATCAGGAGACCGTCAACGACAAGACGTACGAGACCTATCACGACCCCGAGAGGCCGCTGCGCGATGTGCGGCTCAAGCAAGGCGATCTCTTGACCGGCGACTCGCGTGATTTTCCGGACATCTCGCGGCCGGTCGTTCCGAGCTGCGATCAGACCGACGACCAGAAGAACGGTTCGACGCCGCAGGAGCAAGTTCGCGGTCAGATCGTCCCGGTCAAGACGACCGAGCAGGCGAAGGTCTGCGAGCCGCAGCTTCACTACGTGGTGCCCCCCCATCACGTGTTCGTGATGGGCGACAACCGCAACAACTCGAATGACTCGCGCGTGTGGGGCTCGGTTCCGGTCGATAACATCAAAGGGGAGGCGCTGTTCATCTGGCTCTCGTACTCGTATTTTGGCCTGCTCGAGTGGGGCGGCATCCGGTGGGACCGCATCGGTAGCTTCGTCAGGTAGTCGCGATGCGCACCGCGAGCCTCGATCGTCGCGTCTACGCCGAAGCCCGGCGGCTCTTGCGTGCCGCACGCAAGGCAGGGCCCGCGCCAGAGCTCGCCCCCGCGATCACCGAGCTCGAGCGCGCTCTCGCCGCTCGCGATCTCCGGCAGGTTCGCCGGTCGCTGCCCCCGCTCGACGAGCTGGTCGAAGACCGCAAGAAGTCGCACTGGTCGGATCAAGCGCTGTCGATCGTGACGCTGCTCGCGATCGTGTTGGCGATCCGCGCGTTCGTGGTCGAGGCATTCGAGATTCCGTCGAGCTCGATGTATCCGACGCTCGAGATCAACGATCGGATCTTCGTCAGCAAATTGCCCTACGGCCTGCGGATTCCGTGGACGCGGACCAAGCTATTCGCGCGGGCGCCCGAGCGCGGTTCGGTGATCGTGTTCATCTACCCGTGCGATCGCGACCGCGACTATATCAAGCGCCTGATCGGCTTGCCCGGCGATACGATCGAGGTTCGCTGCAACGTCGTCTACGTCAATGGAACGGCGCTGCCGAACAAGCGCGTCGCGGACGACTGTCACTACGACGACCGCGACGATGAAGGCCGCTGGTCGACGAAGACGTGTAGCCGGTACGAAGAGACGGTCGGCGGCATCACGCATCAGGCGTTTCACGACGAGGATCGCCCTCGGCGAGACGCCGCGCAGACGTCAGATGATCGCCACGATTTTCCCGAGCGCAACGCGCCGTTCCCACCGAGCTGCAGCACCGACGACGCGCCACTCGGCAAGATCGTCGAGACCAAGCCGGGCGGCGTCGCGACACCCTGCGAGCCGCAGCTCCACTACGTCGTGCCCGAAGGCCACGTGTTCGTGATGGGTGACAACCGCAACAACTCGAACGACTCGCGCGCCTGGGGCACGGTCCCGATCGAGGACATCAAAGGCAAGGCGCTGTTCATCTGGCTCGCCTACAAGACGTTCGGCTGGTCCGCGATCCATTGGGACCGCATGGGCAGCTTCGTCCGCTAAAAAACCGATCAGATCCGGATCTAACCGCCAAGGCGCCGAGGCGCCGAGATCGGACAAAGGACCTTGTGGATCAGAACACTCGTTTCGACGACTGCGAACCGAGCAGAAGCCGCGATTCCCGACCGGCTCTCTGTCTGACCTTGGCGCCTCGGCGCCTTGGCGGTTCGTCCTATTCCACGATTCGTACTCGTACTCGTGTTCCATCCGCTGCTCGATCGCGACCTGGCCGCGGTCTCGCGCAATACGAGGTGCCTACTGCTTCTTCTGCGGGAGCTCGAGGCGGGCAAAGCAGGTCTTGAGCGCGTCCGCAACAGCGACCTCGGCGGCGGAGTCCCAGGCGTACTGGCGATCTCGATCGCGGATCTTCATGCCGACTTCCTGTTTGACCGTCGCCTGACCGTCGCCGGTGAACCCCATCGTGCGCCCTGGGATCGTCTCTCCGAGCACGTGGAGCCCGACATGGACGACGAGCCGCTGGGATCCGGACTTACCGTCCATCGGGACGACCTCCTCGGACGCTTCGGTGAGCTCGACGGTCACGAGATAGGCGGCGGAGACGCCTTTCTTGGCCAGGAACCTCCGGTAGGCATCGGGGTTCTTGACCGGGTCGGGGGCGCCTTCGAAGTTCGGGACGAGCTGGGGATGGGTCTCGAAGGCCTTCTTGACGGCCGCCTCGACACGGGGCTGAGCCGCCTTCGCAACGTCTGCTTTCACCTCGGGTTTCGGCATCACCGCCGTGAGCTCGAAGTGGAACTTCTTCTTCGGCGCAGCGAAGGCGGATGGGGCAAGAACAACCAGCGCAGCGACCGCAAAAACCAGGGTCTTCATCGGCGTCATCTTAGTCCTCGATCTCATCCCGCGCCCCCAATGACGCTGCGTGCTAGCTTTGCATTCATGTTGAGGCCCCGGTGGCATGACGCGATGATCGTGTCGGCGATTCTTGGGGTCCTGGCAGTCGGTATCTGGGCGTTGTGGTGGGAAGATGTGCGGAGTCTCCTGCATTTTGGGCCCGGTGAACGGCCTTCCGTCGAGCAGGCGCCCGTAACGAATACTCAGACCTAGTACCGTCGCGAACTTGACCGTGATTGCCGAGGCTTAGTACCGTTTCGGGGGGAGACTGTAACCGTCGCCTCGGGAGCCAATGTTCACCATCATCATCCAGGAAAAAGGCGGCGAGCAGCGCCGCATGGTGTTCAACAAACCTGAGGTCACGATCGGCCGCGTTCAGGGCAACGATATCGTGCTTCCGAAAGGGAACGTCTCGAAGCGCCATGCGCGCATCGTGCTGAAAGACGGCAAGTTCATCATCGTCGATCTCAAGAGCACGAACGGCACGTACGTCAACGGCCGGAAGATCACGAGCCCGCTCGTCGTCAAAGACTCCGACAAGATCTACATCGGCGATTTCATCGTCGGTGTTGATGAAGCAGCGAGCGGCGAACAAGGTGACGGTCCGTCCGAGACGACGACGTCGCCGCCGGGTTCGAATCTGCAACCGATCGCCGCGGCCGATCGCGCGCCGCGACCGACCGAAGCTGCACCGCAGCCGATGATGCCGCCGCCAGAACCTCCGGCGCCGGTTGCTCCGCCTCCGTATGCGCAACCGAGTGCCGGCGCAGGACCTGGCTCCGGTGCCATGCGTCCGGAACGTCCGGGTCCGCCGCGGCAACCGCCCGGCAGTCGGCCGCCCGACATGCCACCGCGCGAGGCACCACCTCCACGTGAGCCGCCCGCGCCGATGGGCGCACGTGGCGACGGCATGGGTGCGCGTGGCGACGGCATGGGCCCGCGCGACATGCCGCCGATCGCAGCACCTCCCGTACGTCCAGGTGCTCGCCCCGGCGGCACGATGCCTCCGCCGGTGATGGCACCGATTCCGCCGGTCGCGCCGATCGCGCAGGCGCAACCCCACAACGATCTGCCACCGCCGGGTGGTGCACCGCACTTCGCGGCTCCGATGCCTGCGCCGATGCCGCCGCCGCAGATGGCGCCGCCGCCGCAGATGGCGCCGCCGATCGCGAGCGCACCGGTGATCGTCGCATCGCCGGCTGCGCAGCAAGCGCCGGTCGTCCCGCTGCAGGACAAGACCAAGGGCCGTCAGCTCGTCGGTCAGGCGATGAAGAAGGTCGTCGGCCGTCCGCTGTCGACGCCGAACAAGCGCGGCGTCCAGCTCGAGCCGCTCGATCCGAAGATCGTCAAGATGCTCGATCTGCAGTCGAACATCCTCGAACGACTGCGCGCCAAGCTCGATCTCGACAAGATCCCGATGGAGCGGCTCCATGAAGAGGAGCTGTGGCAAAAGGCCGAGCGCGCGACGATCGATCTCGTCGAGACGCTCGAGACCTCGGGCGAGCTCCCGAAGTACATCGATCAGGACACGCTGATCAAAGAGACGCTCAACGAGGCACTCGCCCTCGGACCTCTCGAAGATCTGTTCGCTGATGAAAAGATCGACGAGATCGTGATCGATCGCCGCGACCGCGTCGTCGTCGGTAAAGACGGCGTGTTGCGCGGCTCGGGTAAGGCGTTCAGCTCGGACGACGTGTTCGAGCGCGTCGTCAAGCGCCTCGTCGCAGAAGCGGGCTCGGTGATCGACGACGCACATCCGGTCGTCGATCTACGGATGCGAGATGGCACGCGGCTCACCGCCGCCGTGTCTCCGGTTGCGGCGCGCGGCGCGTGCCTCGTACTCAAGAAGCCGGCCTCGCAGATGCCGCAGCTGTCGGATCTGGTCCAGCAGGGCGCGCTCTCGGCGGGAATGGCCGACTTCCTCGCGACCTGCATCGCCGCACGTCGCAACGTGCTCGTGTGTGGCGGCGCGGGTTCAGGCAAGACGAGCCTCGTCGCCGCGCTCGCGGCTGCATCGCCTCCGGGCGAGCGGATCGTCTCGATCGAAGAGGTCGCGGAGCTCTCGATCGCACGCGACGAGTGGATCCAGCTCGAGACGCGTCCGTCGGTCGGCAAGGCCGCGGGACTCGATCTCGCGGGCTTGCTCGACACGGCGATGCGCCTCGCACCGGATCGGATCGTCGTCGGTGAGGTTCGCGGCCGAGAAGCTGCGCCCCTGGTCCAAGCGCTGACGTCGTCGACGGATGGTGCGATCGTCGCGATGACCGGTGAAGGTGCGAACACCGCACTCAACCGCCTCGCGATGCTGTCGCGGATCACGCAGCCGATGAGTGCCGATGGCGCGATTCGCGAGCTCGTCGCGACCGCGTTCGAGATCGTCATCCACGTCACCCGCCAGGCAGACGGCGCGATTCGCGTGCAGTCGATCGAAGAGATCAGCGGCGTCTCGGATACGACCTTCGAGACGCAGGTCGTGTTCCAGCATCGTGACGGCAGCTTCGTGGCGACGGGCACCGTGCCGCGGTTCTACTCCGAGCTCGAAGCGCGTGGCATCCCGGCCGATCAAGCCGTCTTCAGGTAGGCGGCGGCGCTTCGATCCGGCGCGCGAGCTCGAGCACCTCGAGATCGCGTGGCCACACCGCGCGCAACAGCTCGAGGAGTCCCTTCGCGCTCGCGGTGTCGCCGGACTCGATCCGCTCGCGTGCGCCCTCGATCTGCGCGCGCTTGAGCTCCGGCGCGAGCAGCGAGGCCTTGGTCGCCGCTTCCGCGCGCACCATCTCGTCGCCGACGCGCGTCGCGAACCGCGCGACCTGCGCCCAGAAGTAGCCGGCTTGCGGGTGGCGTAATCCCTCCGCGGCTTCCGCAGCCATCCGCGATTCGTCGAGGGCGCCGCCGATCTCGCCGAGCTTCTCCGAGATCCGCGCGAGATCGAGCCACGCCCACGCGAACGCGGGATCATCGGCGACGACTTGCTCGAGCTCGTTGCGTGCGTCTTCGGTCGCGCCTTGTTCGGCGAGTGCGAGTGCGAGCCGCCAGCGCGGTCCGGGGGCCGCGGCATCGCGCTTGAGCTGAGCGCGGAGCTGCTTCTCGCGCACGATGTCGAGGATCTCGCCGTCCTCGTCGAACACGTCATCCGCGTACTCGCCGTCCGGGTCGAACAGCAACGCGATGGCATCGATCTGGCCGGCGAGCCAACGATCGAGCCGCGTGCCATCACACACTTCGTCGTCGACGCTCTCGTCCTTGCGCCAGACTTTCCCGCGCACGTCGATCGAGATCGTCTCGCCTTCGAGGTTCGCGAACTGCCAGCGCACACCGTCGAACCGGACATCTTCCGAAGGCAAGAGCTCGAGGGTATCGACGAAGATCCGGCCTCCGTCGCAACGCGCGTAGAGCTCGATCAGTGCCGCGGGAAGCCCGGTCGGCAACATGTCGGCCGGCTCCGCGAGATCGTGAACACCGGGTGCGGCCTCCTCGAGCCCGTCGAACACGCGGTCGAGCGGATCCGCTTCCCCCCGCTTCTTCGCCATGTCAGTGCGTCAGAGGTAGGGCGCCAACAGCGACGATCTGCTCACCCGCGGCATCGACGCCGCGGAACACGGCGATCACGCGCGTGCCGGACTGCGGCGCCGGGACATGAATCAGCTCGTCTCCACCGCTGTGTGCGGTGCCGATGCTCTTCCGGACGCCACGGTTGTCTTCGACGAGAACTTCAACCGTCCCAGCGCCGAGACCTTTTCCGGTGACCGCGATCGTCTGACCGAGCGTGATCGTCAGCTCGCCGCGAAACAAGAAATCGAGGAGGCCGGTCTCGTAGCTCGCGACCTCGGGCAAGATCTGGGTCACTTGCTCGAGCATGCAATCGTCGTCGAGCGAGAACCTGAGAATGCCTTTTTCGACGCGATACCGAGCGAGGCACGCGCCGTCTGCGCTCCGCAACGTAGTGCCGTCATCGCGACTCGCCGCCATCAAGTTGAGCCGTGCCGGCAACGCGGGCAGGGGACGCGCGAGGTGCGGTTTGACCTCGCCGTTCATGCGCTCCGGCGCGGGTAGCGTCCCCGGCGAAAAATAGTTACGCGCGATCACATCTGCGAGGCCGTTACCGTCCTTCGCGGTGAAGTAGTCGCGCAGGCGCGTGCGCGTCACGACATGGCTCGGCGCGGGAACTCCGAGCCGGCCGTACGCGAGCGCTGCGATCCGCTCGAAGCGAGAGCCGAGGTCATCTGGCCCGCCGCCAAGCTCGTCGAGGTGTGCGGCTTCGTCGCCGCGGACACGCGAGGGTGCGCCGAGATCGCCGAGCACGTGAAGGATCGCGCCCGCCGCGACCAAGGCTGCTGCCATGTGACGCGAGCGTTCGCCGGGCGTCGCGGCGGATGCCGCCTTCGCGTACTGATCGACAAACCCGGCGACGTTGAAGGGATTGGATTTGTCGCTGATCCAGTCGGGCGCCGGGACACCTTGCGCGGGCAGTCGCGAACGACCGGCGACCTCGCGAAGCCTGTCGGAAATCGAATCCCCGAAGCCGCGATCCGGACGCTCCCAGCCATGACCGGTTGACGGATCGTAGAAATGGTTCGCGCCGTGACTCGCGGGTACGTCGGCGAGCCCGCTGCCGGCGGCGATCCAGGACAGCGCGGTCTGACGGCCACGCGCATCCGGCACCGCGCCGTGACTCGGCGACAGCAGGTGAAGATCTTCGATCAGCGCGGGCGCATCTGCCGGAGGAATCGTCAGCGGCTCGAACAACCCGCCGCTGAAGCCGAGCGTCACGAGACGCTTGTGTAGCCCCGATGCGAGGGCGGCCTGTTCCGCCAGTCCGGTGTGCGTCGTCTCTGCTTCCCATGCGCCGGCGCGGCCCGCACCGACGACGATCGCGATCGCGAACACAGTCTTGTGGATCTTCACTTCGGGCCTCCGAGCGCTGCCGGCACGAGCTGCTTGAGCTTGGCGTACACGCTGTGACCGAGCGCGGTGGCATCGTCTGCCGACGTGCATTGACTCGAGCCGCAGGTGATCAGCACGACGACCCCGCGCGGTGCGTCGAGAAACCCGAGACCGCGAATCTCTTTCTCGTTCGCCTGAAACGATCGGCTCGCGAGCTCGTCCTTCTCGGTGATTCCCGGCAGCTGCGTCAGCAGCTCGTCATAACGCTCTTGCGCCTTGCCCGGCTCGAGCCGCCAGACGCGAATCGCGACGTCCCACGTCTCGGGTCTGCCGAGCGCCTTGAAGTGTTGCGAAGAATAAGTGGCGGTGTCCGGCTCGTCGGACAATGGGCCGGTCTCGAACGAGCCGTCGTACTTGGTGCGCGCCTTGATGTCGGCCTCGGTGAGCAGCTGCGCCGCGACGATGAACGGTCCTTCGCCGCGACCCGGACGAATGTCTTCGCCGTTGAGTCGCTTGCCGTCGAGCTCGGCGCTCGCATCTGCGAGCTCCCACTGCGTGAGCGCCGCGACCGCCGTGCCACCGCCGACAAACCGCAGGTGCCGCGCGTGCGAGAGCTCGTTACGCCAGCGATCGAGCAGGACCTGATTGTCCTCCTGCGCGAAGTCCATCCGCGGCCCGAGGTCGCTAAACCGACGATCGCTGCGGTAGGCGACGTAGCCGCGCTTGTAGACGAGCAGCGTCGCCTCGGTGACGCGTGCGCCGGCCGGCAACGAGCCGAGCGCGGCGACCTTGTAATAGCCACCGGCGTCGGTCGAGCCGACGACCTCCTTGGCGCCGGCCGGCTCGGGAAGTCCCGCACCGCGCTCGAGCGTCCATGCGGCATAGACCAGCGCACCCGCGATCGGCGCATGCGTCGTCGCGTCGATCACCCGGCCGGTGAACGGCCCGCGCAGGGACCCCGGATCGGCGGCATCGGGCCGGACCCGGAACGGGGCGGTGCGGACCGACGATTCGACGCAGCCAGTGCTCGACGCGATCAAGGCCACGAAGGCGAGAAGCTGTGCGAAGTTGCGGACAAACACGGGGCGGTGCCGTCTTAGCAAGACGCTTCCTGCGTTGCAAACAGGCCCGGCGCCATTCCCGTTCGCAGGGCTTGCTGAGAAACTCTGAGCGAGAGAGGTCAGATGCGTTGTTCTGTCTGTGGCCACGAAAGCCCACCGGGATCGTCGTTCTGCCTCAACTGTGGCAGCTCACTCACGAGCGTCGCTGCGCAGACTCCCGCGCCGAGCGCTGCGTTGCCCACGATCTGCGGTGCGTGCCGAGGTGAAAACCCGCCCGGGATGAAGTTTTGCCGGAGTTGCGGATCGGGGCTGACGCCGTCCTCGCCGGGAGCTGGCGCGATGGCGCCGGGACCTGCGATGTACGGCGGTCCCCTGATGGCGACGCCGATCGCAGCTCCCGCGCCGATCAAGGCGCCACCACCCGCGCCCGCGCAGGCGATCGCTCCGCAACGCACGCCGATGGGCAGCTCCGTGTCTTGCCCGAGGTGCAACACGGCGACGCCGGTCGGCTTCGCCTATTGCCAGCAGTGCGGTCTGCACATGCAGGCGATCGCGCCGACGGATCCCGGCGCCGCCCGCGCGCGCAGTCCGTCGGCGGCGCCGCCGATCAAACCGAACATCGATCCACAAGGCGTCACGCTCGCTGCTCCCGATGCACGAGCGCCGGTGCCGGCTCCCGTCGGCAGTACCGGGCAGTGGGGGACCGCCGTGCTCGTCAATCGCGATGGGACCGACGGTCAACGATTCGCCCTGACCGCCGACGACACCGTCGTTGGACGGGCGGGCGCCGAGATCGCTTTCGAGGACGATCGGTTTCTCGCCAAGCAGCACGCGCGCTTCGAGCGCTCGGCAGAAGGCGTCCGAGTCCACGCGATCGACACGCTCAATGGTGTGTTCCGCAAAGCCGATGCGCCGGTCGAGCTCGTCGACGGCGCGATCGTACTCGTCGGGCGCGAAGTGCTGCGGTTCGAACGCGTCGCGGCCGAGGAGCGCACGATGACACCGCTCGTCCGTCATGGCATCGCGCTGTTCGGTTCGCCACCTCGCGAACCCTGGGGCCGGTTGTTTCAGCTGATCCCGTCGGGCGGCTATCGCGATGTTCGCCATCTGATCGGCGAAGAGATCGTCCTCGGCCGGGAGGAAGGCGACATCGTGTTCCGTGACGACGCGTTCATGTCTCGCCGTCATGCCGCGCTGAATTGGGACGGCAAGGCCGTGAAGCTGACGGATCTCGGCAGCTCGAACGGCTCGTTCGTGCGGATCACCGGGCCGACTGTGCTGAAGAACGGTGACCACGTCCGCATGGGCGATCAGCTCTTGCGGATCGAGCTCCGGTGACAGAGCCGCTCGCACCCTTGCTCGAGATCGGCGTGGCGGGTGCCAGCGATGTCGGTTCCGTGCGCGAGCACAACGAAGACTTTTTCGTCGTCGGCGATCTTGATAACCGTCAGTTGCTCGACGTCTCGGCCCCGTGGTTTGCCGAGGCAGATCGTGGCCCGCTCCTCGTCGTGTGCGACGGGATGGGCGGCGTCGAGGGCGGCGAGGTCGCCTCCGAGCTCGCGGCGCAGGTGATCTGGCGCGAGATGAAAGCGACACCGGCAACGCGCGATCCGGAAGTGTTCGCGAGGCTGCTCCGCCGCGCAACTCGCGTCGCGAATCACGACGTCTACGCGATGGGCAAGCGCGAGCCCGGCCTGCGCGGCATGGGGACGACGGTCTCGGCGGCTGGCATCGTGGGAGATCGATTGATCGTCGCCACCGTCGGTGACTCGCGCGCCTACGTGCTGCGCGCCGGTGCGATCGTGCAAGTGACTCGCGATCAATCGTTGTCGTCTGCGCTGCTGGCCGCCGGACACAGCCCGAACGAGGCGGCGAACGCGGGCAACGCGATCCTGCAAGCGCTCGGCGTCGGCCCCGATGTCGAGCCTTCGCTCTCGATCATCGAGCTGCGCCGCGGCGATCGCGTGCTGCTGTGCAGCGATGGTCTCCACGGGCTGGTCGGTGATCCGGCGCTCGCCTTGCTGATGTCGGCGCCGCACACCGTGATCGAGGCGGTCATGTTGCTGGTCACCGCGGCTCGCGCAGCCGGCGGCAGTGACAACATCACCGCCGTGGTCGCCGATGTCGGCGGCGAACGCCTGACACCGCCGCAAGACGAAGACGACGTGCCGAAATTTCGCGAGTTCGATCCGCAGAAAGAAGGCGACCCGGCGCTGACCGCGACTTCGTACGTCGCACGCCGGCTCGCGGCGCGGATCGGGTTGCCGTCGGCCGCGGTGCCGCCCGGAATCCCGGTGACCGGGCAGCACGCCGTGTTGCGCTCGCGGATCGGCATCCGGTTGCCGGCGACGGCGCTGCCGATCGCCGATGAAGACCTTCCCGGGCCGGCGCGCTTGCACCTGCGCGACGGAAAATGGCACTGGTGGTGGTATCTGGCGATCTGCGCGATCGCCTGCCTCATCGCCTGGGTGCTCGGCGGGCGTTGAGATGAGGTACACTTCCGTCGACGTGCGGGTGGTCTATAGTCTCGGTGCCTCCCGTCTCGATGCCTCCGTGACGCGGCCAGCCGCATGCGAGTCGTGATCGATCACGTGGCGGGAAGCCGGCGGGGGCAACGTCAAGAGTTCCCAACGACGATGCGCGTGCGTTTCGGGCGCCACCCCGACTGCGAGGTCTCGTTCGATCCACATCGCGACATCGATGCAAGCTCGCGGCACGCGGAGCTTCGTGCGGCTCCTGCGGCGGATGCTGGCTGGGTGCTTGTCGATCTCGGCAGCTCGAACGGAACGTATGTCGAAGGTCACCGCGTGACCGAGACGGCGGTCACGCACGGCGTCGCGCTGAGCGTCGAGTTTGGGCCCGGAGGGCCTCGCATCCGGCTGTTTGTGGGCGATGACGCCGCGATCGAGAGTCTGCCGCCTGCGCCCGTCGAGCCGGCGCGTCCTCCATGGCTCACTCCTGCCATTGGTGCGGGAATCGCGCTCGTGCTGCTCGTCCTTCTGCTGACACGTTGTTAGTTTCGAATTGACCGGAAACTTAGATGCGAACCCTCGATTTCTCTGCGAGAATTTGGCTGGCATGAACTGCCCTTCGTGCAATACGCCGCTCGAGCCGAATGCTCGATTCTGCGGCGTGTGCGGCTACCGACTGCAGGTGAGTCGACAGGCTTCCCAAGCCGCGTCCGGAGCGGCCGCGGCAAGGGTGGCGACACCCCCGCAGGGCCAGCCACAGCGCGTCGCAACGCCTGTCGGGGGTCAGCCGCGCGCCGTGGCGCCGGGCAGCGCTCCCAAGCCACTGCCTGCGATGGGAACGGCGAAGCCGCAGCAACGGAGCGGTGCGATCGTCCCAAAGCCCAAGCACAAAGGCGACGACATCTATATCGGCGCCGTGCTCAACAACCGCTTCAAGGTCGAGTCGAAGATCGGTGAAGGCGGATTCGGCGCGGTGTATCGCGGCGTCCAGCTCGCCACCGGCCGCAAGGTCGCGCTCAAGCTCTTGCATCCGGAGATGACGAAGGACGAGAACCTCGTCGCACGGTTTCGTCGCGAGGGCATGGTGCTGTGCAACTTGCGAGACGCGCACACGATCACCACGTACGACTTCGATCAAACACCCGACGGCACGCTCTACATCGCGATGGAGCTCCTCGAGGGAAAGAGCTTGCATCAAGTCTTCCACGAGCAAGCGCCGCTCGAGTGGAAACGGATGTTCAAGATCCTGATCGAGATGTGCAGCTCGCTCGCCGAGGCGCACTCGCAGGGCATCGTCCATCGCGATCTCAAGCCCGAGAACGTCTATCTCGAGAGTCGCCCGGGTAATCCCGAGTTCGTGAAGATCCTCGACTTCGGGATCGCCAAGGTCATGCGCGGCGATTCGATCGATCCGCAATCGCCACAGCTCACCGCAACCGGCCAGACGCTCGGCACGCTCGAATACATGTCGCCCGAGCAGCTCATGGGCAAGCAGCTCGACGGTCGCAGCGACGTCTACGCGCTCGGCGTCGTCGCGTACGAGATGACCACCGGCAGGCTGCCGTTCCCCGATGCAAAGGGACCCGCGGGCCTGATCACGGCGCAGCTCAAGCAGACACCGGCGCCACCTTCCCAGGCGAACGCGAAAGCGAACCTGCCGCCGTCCGCGGATCGCGTGATCCTGAAGTGCCTCGAGAAGGACAAGAACAACCGCTTTGCCGACGTCACCGCGATGGCGAACGGTCTCCAGGAAGTTCTCGATCAGGCGCGCGAAGGTTTGTCGAATCCGATGGCGCAGCCACTCGCGTCGAGCTCGCAGCGCCTTGCACCGCAAGACATGCTCGAGACTCGCCGCGGCGAGATGCCGAACCTCGCGCCTCCGCCCGTGCCACAGCAAGCGCAGTACGGCGGTACCGGCGGTGGTCCGCTCCATGCGCCGGGTTCCGGATCGCAACCCGCGCCGCTGCGGATCGCGACGCCCGACGGTGGCACGCCGATGATGAAGGCAGCGGCCCAGCCATATCCGCAGCACAGCATCGGTGGCCCGTCACCGATGGCGTATCCGCAAGCGCAGCCGTACATGCAGCAGACGCAGCGCACCGCCGAACCGTCGTCGTCGCGATGGATCTGGTGGGTGATCGGGTTGCTCGCACTCGGTGCCGCCGCCGGCGCCGTCCTTGCCTACTTGATGCGTTAGCGAGCGAGCAGGGCGCGCGCGCGTTCTTCGCCTTGCGGATCGTCGGGACCGGCGTCGAGCCACTGCTGAAACAATCGGCGCGCGCGAACATCAT
The DNA here is from genome assembly GCA_028287115.1 of Myxococcales bacterium. GTDB lineage: Bacteria > Myxococcota_A > Polyangia > Haliangiales > Haliangiaceae > JABFXX01. Next base: position 36,800 of record JAQBQF010000017.1, on the reverse strand, counting down.
CGCCGCGCTCCTGCGCGAGCATCGCCTCGAGCTCGATCGCTTCGGGCAACGCCGGCGCTCGCGCCCGAGCACGCGCGCAGGCCTCCGCGGCCTTCGTGCGATTGCCACGTGCGAGCGCATCGCGCGCGATTCGGAGCTCGGCCCGTGCGGCCGCGAGGTGGAGGGCGCGATCGGGCTCCGCCTGCAGATCCGCCGGAAGATCCGCGGGCGGTGCCGAGCGGTCGCCTTCGCCGCGGAGCTCGTGCCTCAGATCGAAGCCGCGCATCCGTCCCGCGGCGTGCGCATCCGTCACCCACATCTCCATCGAGGCCGGATCGAGGATCAGCGTGTGAGCCGCGCGGCCATCGTCGACGACGCCGCGATGACCCGGTGGACGCGCGACATCATCGAGGCCGCGTTGGTCGCGCATCACCGCCGCCATCGTCGTGATGTCGGCCAGCGGCGATCGCACGAGCTTGGCCGCGCGCTCGACGCGCGAGCTCGTCGACATGCGACGCGTGCGATCGTTCTCCGGATCGGACGACAGCGCGTTGGTGGTCAGCACGTCGCCGAACGCCGGGAGTTTCGGATTGCGCTCGACGATCGCCTTGCTCGGCGTACGTTCGACGACGAGCCATTTTCCCGTCGAGCCATCGACGATGATCATCGAAGCCGCGCCGAGTGTTGGCGTCTGCTCGACGAGCTTGATCGCTTCATCGAGGGTCTTTGCCTGTTCGAGCACCATCCGCACGAGCAGCGCGACCGGCCGCGCCGTGCGCGTGGGCCGAACGTCCGCCGTGCGCGCCGGATCGACCATCACGGCGATGCCCTCGGCGTTGATGCCACTGACGACGCCCATGAATCCCGGCCAGCCGACCGACGCCCAGGCGAGCTTGCCCTCGGGGTGCGCGATCGTGACGACCGGCACCGCCGAGTCGCCGCCATCGGCGAGCCCGGGCAGTGCGAACGAGCGGCCGATCCACACGCGCGCGGGTGCTTGTGCCTGCTGCGCGATCACCGTGAGGGTTCGCGCCAAGCTATGGCGATCCGCCTCACCGCTGCGTTGCGCGGGGGCGCCGACATCGATGACCGCTTGATCGCGAAGGAGATCGTCAAACCCGAGCTCGATCCCGCTGGCCGCGGCGCCTCGCGTCAAACCCGCGATCATGCGCCGGTCGGTGTCGACCAGGCCGTCGTCGATGAACCGCCATCGCCATGCCAGTCGCATGTTGTGGGTCGCACCTCCGAGCAGACCATCGTCGGAGACCGTGCCTTCGATCGATGGCCGCGCTGCGTCGACGACGCTCGGCAGGAGTTGGGCCAGTAAGCGACCGTGCGCGGCGCCGATCGCGTGTGCGTCGCCGGTCGCGCGGAGGACCGCAACCCCACCCACCCACTCGAGCGACGATGGGCCATACGTCAGCAGGGCCGGGGAGCCGGGAGCGGCCTGCGACTCCGTGACCTCACCCTCGACCGTCCCGTCGGGGACCTCGTAAGCCACAGATCGCCGATAGATGAACCACGCGACCACAACGGCGACTCCGAGCAGAGCGATGGCGATCACGCCTGACCGCCATGGGCGCGGTGGGCCCGAGCGTCGACCGCCGATCACCAGGTCCGGCATGGGCGGAGGTAGTACCTCGCCGAGCCGGTTCGCAACACGGGAAGTTTAGGTTTCGCGCACCCGGCGTGCCTCTCCGGGGATTCGGCGGTGTCTCGGGATCCCACGTCGAGAATGCACGTTGACCGATCGCTACTCGGTTGCTAGCGTTCTCTGACGGTCAGTACGATGTTGTCCGGATTTTCTCCGTCGACGAACGCACTACTGGCATCGGCAGAACCCTTGCTCGTAGCGGTGGCGGGCGTGCTCGCGCTCGTGATTCTCGGGCTGGTCGTGCTCGCGGTCGCCCTGCGTAGACGCACGCGACTCGAAGCTCCCGTCGAGGAGGTTGCCCGCGTCTTGCCGGTGGCACCCGCACCATCGCCACCGGCTCCACGCCCACGTCCGCCGCGGCCGGCGCACGTTCGCGGCGGTGGTGGCGGCGGGCTCGCGATCGCGACGTCGAGCGCGCAAGTGTGCCCCACGTGCCGAACCGAGTATCACGGCATGACGTACTGCACGCGTGATGCGCGGCGCCTTGTCCTGCCCGAAGAGATGCTCGGTGGTCCGCTACGCGCGTTGCAGACGAGCAGCTCCGGCAAGAGTGCAGGCCTTGTCTGCATGGCATGCCGGCGGGCGTACGAACCAGGCCTCCGCAGCTGTCCGCACGACGGCAACGAGCTCGTGCCGTTTCCGGTCTACAACGCGACCCGGCCTCGCAAGCGCGGCTCGACCGAGCCCGCCGGCGTGATCGCTCGGATCTGCCCGGTGTGTGGCGCGAAGTACGATCTCAACGCGCGGTTCTGCGGTCACGATGCCGGCGAGCTCGTCGTGATCAACTGAGCTAGATCGTGTCGCAGAACTCGATCCGCCGCGGGACTTTGTACGGTGCGAGGTTGCGCGCGCAGTGATCGATGATCTCTTCGGCGCCGCACTTGGTCTTCATCACGACGCGCGCGACGACCATCGCGCCGGCCATCGGATCGGTGATCACCGTGGCCTGCGCGGCTTTGATTTTCGGGAACGCCTCGAGACAGCCCTCGACTTCTCCGAGCGCGACGCGCTTGCCGTCGACCTTGACGACATCGTCTTCGCGGCCGGTCAGCTGGAGCCGGCCGTTCTTGTCGACCTTGCCGAGATCGCCGGTGCGCAGCCAGCCGCCTTTGTCGATCGAGCCGATCGCGACCATGCCGGAGGCGCGCGCCGCCGGGACCGCTTCGCCGTCGAACGGGCCGATCGACTTGGGCGAGAGCGTCTTGCTCTTGACCCAGATCAGGCCTTCCTTCGCGCCGGCCGGCTTGCCGTCGGCGGCGGTGATCTTGATCTCGACGCCATCGATCGGCTTGCCGACGGTCGTCGGGTACTTGCCGCTGTCTTCGAGACACACGGTCGCAGCTTCGGTCGAGTGATAACAGCTGAGGAGCTTCACGCCGTACTCGGCGAAGAAGCTGTCGGCGACGGTCTGATCGAGGCGCGAGCCAGCGGCGAGATACTTGGGGTTGTTGCCGTCGAGCTTCTTCGTCGTCGGGAGCTTCGCGAGCTCGGCGTACATCGTCGGCGTGCCAGGGAGAATGTCGACCTCGTGCTCGCGCACGAGCTTGCCGATCCGGCGCGCTGAGATTTCTTCTTCAAGGAACATCGTCGATCCGAGCTTGAGCGTCGGCAAGAATCCGAGATCCCAGCCGTACGCATGAAACAGCGGCACCGCGATGAGGATCTTGGTCTTGTCGGTCATCCCAAGCGCGGCGATCGTGTGATCGACGCCCGAGATCGTATTCTTGTCGGTGCGCAGCACGCCCTTCGGATCGCCGAGCGAGTCCGCGGTGAACAGGACCGCGATCGGATCGACGCCGTGATCGGGCGGGCTTCGCTTGTAGACGCTGCACGTCAGCAGCGTGCCCTGCAGGCGGCGGCGAACCTCGGCGGCATCCGCCGACGGTGTGATCGCTGGAACGCCATCGCGCGGCGGTTGGGTCGGACGCTGAACGCGCGACCTCGGCAACGTGCTCGGCGGGACAGGGGCGCTCGTGCCATTCGCGCTGATCGAACCCTCACTGCCGCGCGGCCTCGTGACGAGCGCGCGAAGCGGTGCCGCTGCGAGGATCAGCTCGAGCTCGCGGCCGCCGGTCGTCGGATCGATCGGCACGATTGCCGCGTCGAGCTTCGACAGCGCCAACGCGAGGATCACGAAATCGGGAACGTTGCCGAGCATCAGCCCGACCCACGCGCCTTCTTTGATCCCCATGCTCTTGAATTCCTGCGCGCGTCGATCGACCCGGTGCAACAGACCGCGCCACGACAAGTAGTTGTCGCGATAGACAACTGCCTTGTTGTTGCCCTGGGCCTTTGCAGCCTTCTTGAGCCAGTCGTAGAGAAGGGTCATCAAACCTCTTACCGCGCCGAGGACAGATCCTGGACCGCCGCACTGTACCCCACAGCTCCCGGGTCCTCAACGAAGCCGGGCCAAAAGGAGCGCACTTGATTTGACCACGGATCCGGGGCACGAAGAGCAGGATGAGCGCGGCCCCCCTGCCAAAGCCCGACGGAGACCCCGGGTCCGAGCCGATGGCTGATACCGAGGGCTGGGCGCTCCTCGAGGGGATGCGCCGGCGCCTCGACGAACAGGCGGGTCAGACCCGCAAGACGCAGGCGCAGGTCACCCAACTCGCGGACTCGATCGCGGCGCTCGTCGACATGCAGCGCAAGCGCGCGCGGTCGTTGAACCTCAACTCGTTTGTCGCCTACGTCGTGTTCACGATGCTCTGTGGCGGCGCGTTCTACTTCTTGTATCAGAGCCGCGCGCGCGAGCTGGTTTCGGGCCGCGATCGCGCGGTCACCGAGCGCGATGCAGCTGCGAGGCGCGCGGACGAAGCAACCGCAAAGGTCGTCGCGCGAGATGCCGCGGACGCGAAGGCGCTCGAGCTGTATCAAGCCCTCGCCGCGGGCAAGCACGCCGATCCAGCGAAGCTCGCCGAGCTGCGCGATGCTCCGCTGTCACGCTTGGAACGAGATGTCCTCGCGGAGCGCGCGAAGCAAGCGGAGACCGCGCAGGTCGACGGCGCTCTCAAGGCGGCCCTCGCATCGTTCAGGGCGGGCCGCTACGGCGATGTCGTCGCGCCGCTCGAGCAGGCACTGCTGATCGAGACGGTGGGCCCGCGCGCCGCGGAGATGCACTACCTCGTCGGGATCGCGCAGGCCAAGTCGGGCGTGCTCGACAAAGCAATCGCGCACCTGCAGCGGTCGCTCGAGATGGATGTCGCCGACGAAGATGCGCGGTTTCAGCTCGCATCGGCGCTCGATCGAGCAGGGCAGTGGGGCAAAGCGCGCGGCGAGTACGATCGGTTCGCGACCGCGCGCCCGCAGTCGCCGTTTGCACTGTTCGCGATGCGACGAAGCGCGACGCTTGCTCGCATGCCCGCGGTCGCGCCGGCCGGTGCCGTTCCGGCGCCTGGCGCCCCGCTCGGCCAACCGATAGCACCCGCGCCGTTGCCGGCGACGGCATCTCCGCAACCGAACCTGGCGCCCGCGCCGGCGAAGGCCGCAGGGTCGCCGCCGCCGAGCATGTCGCCGCTACCGGTGAAGCCCGTGCCCGCGATCGCGCCATCGGCTACGCCCAAGCTTCAGCCCAAGCCGGCTGCACCGGCACTGAAATCGCCTGCACCCGTGCCCGAGCCGGTTGCGCCTGCCGAGGGCAGCGCCGCGCCACCGACCGAGTAACGTGGGCGCGCTGCTTGCGCCGCCGAGTCGTGCGTTTACGTACGAGATCCACGGTGTCGGAGAAGCGATCCGCGCTCGCATGGCCGGCACGTCGTGGCACGACCACGATGCGCGCTGTCCGCGGTTCGAGGCGCTCGCGTATCTCGCGATCGATCATGTGACGATGGAAGCGACCGTCGCGCGCGGCGAGCTCGTCGTCGCTGCAGCGCTCGCAGCACGGACGATCGATCTGTTCCGGCGGCTGTATCAGCTCGGGTTTCCGATCCGGCAGATGAAGCTCGTCGACGATTATCGGGCATCCGATGACGCCTCGATGACTGCCGACAATACCTCCGCCTTCAACTTCCGCGTCGTCTCGGGCACGGACCTCCTGTCGCAACACGCGCTCGGTCGCGCGATCGACATCAATCCCGTCGAGAATCCGTGGCGTAAGCCCGACCGGATCGTCCCCGCGGCGGGCGAGGCCTTCGCGGATCGCACGGATGTCCGGCCCGGCATGATCGTTCGCCCCGGCCCGGTGATCGCGGCGCTCGACGAGCTCGGCTGGGAGTGGGGCGGCGATTGGCGCCACGCCTTCGACGATCACCACATCGTGTGGTCGCGCTCGCTCTAATGGACGGCGCCGATACGCCGCCAATCGAAGCCGTGCTCCCCGCTCGAATAGAAGACCCCGACCACGCGCCCGGTCACGGCCTTCGTCGATAGGGCACCCCAGTAGCGCGAGTCATTCGCGTTGTCGCGATTGTCGCCGAGCCCGAACAGGCCGCCCTGCGGGACGACGAACCCCATCCGCTGGTCGCACTTGTCAGGCCCAACGGGCTTGGTCTCGACAATCTTGCCGATAGGCTGTTCGGCGCTCGGCCCATGTTCGTAGGCGCCCGGTGCGTGGCAGCTCGGCGCGAACGGTGAGTCGAGATCGGGAAAGTCATGGACGTCCCTCGTCTCGCGAAGGCGGTCGCGCCGGGGGCGCAACGAATTGCTGAAGATCTCGTAGCTGTGTCCGTCGAGCGTCTCGCGGTACAGACTGACCGCGCGTGTGCTCCACGTATCGGCGAGCTCGTCGTGATCCCGATAGCTCGCGTTCGCATCGACGAGCTCGCTCGGCGCCGCCTTTCCGTTGACGTAGAGCACGCTGCAGCGGACCTCGACGGTGTCGCCGGCAACCGCAACGATTCGTTTGACGTACGTTCGATCCGGCTGACACGGGTATCGAAACGTAATCAGCTCGCCGCGCCGAATCGGAAGGAAGTCGATCGTCAGGGAATCGACGTAGATGTGATCGCCAATCTCGAGGGCCGGATACATCGACGGCGACGGAATCTTGAACAGCTGGACGACGCGCCCCAGATAGCTGCTTTCGATCGCGCCGGCCACGAGCGCGATCCCGGACAACACCGTGAGCCATTCGAGCCGGGCCGTCTCGCGCTTGAAGATCCGCACCGTGTCGACCGCGCATGCCACGCGCACGAGCAGCGAGACGTAGATGCCCCAGATCGAGAAGACGATCGAGATGATCGATACCAAGCCGACGACCGCCCAGATGATCGCCGGCCACTTCCGGCCCGCGACGCCGTGGCCGAAACCCGGAACGACCAGGCTGCCCAGTGCGGCGGCGACGGCGCGACCCATGGCTGCAGTCCATCACGCGCATGTGCTGCGAGCAACTCGGATCACGTGTCGGACCTCCGCTGTGGTGCGCGCGGTGTTACCCTCGGGCGCGATGCCTCAGGTGGTGGAGCTACCAGCGATCGGCCAAGATCAACGCGGCGCTCTGGCCGCGCTCGTTCGCATCTGCAAAGAGACTCCGGCGAAGGGCGAGCCGTTTCGCGAGTTCCGCACGCGACTCCGCAACGCGAAGCTCTGGGATCGCGATCGCCCGATGGTGATCCTGCGCTTCCTCGGCGCGAGCGGCACGACCGTGATGCCTTCGCTGTTCATGCAGACGCTTGCCGCTGCCAACGGCGATGAGGAGGTCGCGCTGGCGGTCCTCGATCGCGTGTGGCACTTGAATCCGCTGCTCGGCAAGACCGTGCTCGAGCTGATCGGGCAACGTGCCTACGGCAAGGACGAGATCTACAAGCTGCTCGGATCGTCGGTGTATCGAGGTGTGGTGCCGTCGCGGCCCGCGCTCGAGACCTGGCTGCAGATCGGGATCGGCTGCGGCCTGTTGCGGACCCTTGGCATCGCGATCGCGCCCGGACCGCGATCAGACCGCTACAACCAACTCGCGGCCTCGATCGATCTCGAGGAGTTCCTCGCCGAAGATAAACCGGAGCCCGAGCCGGTCATTCCGGTCGTGATCGACGAAGACCTGCCCGCCGCGCCCGAGCCGGTTCCGGGCGAATCTTCGATTCCGATCGTCGCGGCCGCACCGGCGGGCTCGCCGCTTCCTGCGCCGCTACGCCACCTCACCGTGGAGGGCGTGCCGTGTCCCCGCGGCCGCGATCGCGCGGTCCCCGCGTCTCGGTTCGCCAGTGGTTTCGGAAGCGACATCCTCGCCGAAACGACGTCGCGAATTGCCGCGTGGTGGACCGACGTGCAGCACACGTCGAAGGCATACAAGCCGTCGGATTTCGGTCTCGATCCGGAGCAGTGGGTCGAGAACGCCGACGAGATCGTCTATCGCACCGCGGTCGCCGCGGCCCTCGTGTTTCGTCTCGATCGAGATCGCGGTGGCGTGATCGTCGCGTACTCCGCGCTCGATAAGGCGGGTGTGCTCGGCGACCTCTACCAAGGCATCGTGCCGGAGAATCTACCGACGCACGTCGATGCGCGCGCGCTGATGCTCGCGTCCCTCGCTGCGCGCCGCTGCGCCGAGGTGCCGGAGCTCGCGTCGCAACTCGAAGGCCGCGCCTCTGCTGCCGAGGCGTTCGCGTCTCTCGACACCGCACTCGGTCGTGGGCTGTTTCGCACCGAGCTGTTCTGGATGTTCGACATGCTGTCGCGGCTCGGCGTGATTCGCTACGACGACCTTGGAGACTTCACGGTCACTCCGCATCGCATCGTGCGCGATACGTTGTTTCGGCTCGGCTTCGTGCCATCACCGTACGCGAGTGATGCGCAGACCCTCGCGATGGCGGCGCGCTCCGCCCGCCGAGCGGTGCCGAGCGGTCCTGCCGACGAGATCCTGACCATGTTCGCGCTTGCCGCCGGGTGCGCGTACGACTGCAGCCATCGCAAGACCTGCGATTTCCCCTGTCGCGAGCGGCTAGAGTAGTCAGCGCGCTGCGGATTCGAGCTCGATGAGCGTGGCCGTGAGCATGTGCTACGGTTCACTCGATGCTTCCAGCCTTGATCGTCGGTGGGTTGACGGCCTGGTATCTCGGCGTGCGCGCCGGCGTGCTAGTTGCGGTAGCGACCGCGATCGCACTCCTGATCGCCATGGTCGTTCCCGGAATGAGCCTCGCGGTTTACGCCCTGGTCGTCGCTTGGGCGGCGGCGCTCTACTTCTTCGGCCCCAAGATCTCCAAAGCGACCGGACAGTCGGGTCTGCTGGGTGGGACCTTCGGCCAAGCGAAGTCGTGGGCTGCCAAGATCATGGGCAAGAAGCCTTAGTCAACCTCGCGAGACGGCAACAGAATCCGCCAGATCCCCGGGGCCGACAGGCACCACGTGGGGACCCAACCCCCAGTTTTGGCCGACTTCTGCACAAGGGTAACGGGCAGTTAGCTACGGCACATACTTTGTAGTAGTTGCGCACCATGCGCACCTCCATCGTCGCGACGCTCCTCGCCCTGGCAGTCCCTGCCTGCCTCGTTGGTACCGGCGACATTGGTGGTCCGGGCGATCCGATGGGTTCGGGCTCCGGCTCGGGTTCAGGATCCGGCTCGGGCTCGGGCTCCGGTTCAGGCTCTGGTAGCAACACCCCGACCCCGCGCCTCGATAGCTCGCTCAGCACGACCGCGATCACCGCGGACCTCGGCAAGACCGTCAAGGTCTCGCTGACGCTCACCAGCGTGAACGCATTCGCGGAGACCGTCACGCTTGCGCCGACCCTCGTCGATGGCAACAACGCTCCGATCGCGAGCGTGATGGTGACGGGCCCCGCTACCGCGGATGTCACGGCCGACGGTACTCAAATGGTCGACTTCACGATCAAGGTTCCGTCGAACGCGACCGGCGCGGCGCTCACCGGCAACTTCAAAATCGGTGTCACCAGCACACTCGGCACGTCTGAAGTGACCGCCACCGCGGCGATCAGCAACGTCTACATCGTCGACTACCTGGCCGGGACGGGCACGGGCGCGACCAACCATCCGAACACCAGTGCCAACGTCACGGTCAAGCGCGGCGCGGTCCTGCGCTTCATCAACGACGACACGATCACGCACATCATCCACGGCGACGGCGCGTTCCCGCACGAGAACACCACCACCGGTGGCGCGCCTGGCCGCACGTACGACCTGCAGACCACGGGCATCTCGCCCGGCTCGAGCGGCAACCTCGGCTGCCACAATCACCAGGGCGGCGCGACGTACGGCAACTACACGGTTCAATAAGCACATACGCTTGGATCTCGTGGCAGGCTCGCAGCGATGCGGGCCTGGTTTCGTTTCGGCGCGTGCGTGGCTGCTTGCCTCGCGGTCGCGGCATGTCATCCGAGCACGGGCGCCACGCCGATCGAGAATCGCGCGCTCGCGACGAGCGATGTCGTCGGCGGCTACTGGTGCCGCATCGAGGACGCCGGCTTCAAGTACGAGCGGTTTCCGTGCGCGATTCGCAGGGTCGACGATCACCTCGTGCTCGCGAAGCTCGGCGGATCACAGCGCTTCGAAGGCGAGCTGTTGCGAACGCGCGACGGGTTCCTGTTCGATGGGCGGTTCTACTGTCCGTGGGGCGACTGCACGCAGGCGCTGCACGGCGTGATCGAGCCGCAGGCCAACGGGACGCTGCGCGGTACGTTCCGAGACGCGAAGTTCACGGTGGTGTTGGCGCGCGCGCCCGACAGCGCGTTCGGCGGCGCGTCCTACGGCGGCGATGGCTATGGCGGGTTTAGCGATGGCGGTGCGGTGTATGGTGGAACCCCGCGTAAGTAGGCCGCAAAACTCCACGCAACAAACGACACTTCGATCCGATACAGGCCCCATGCAACGCATTGTCTTTGTCTTCATCCTGCTGCTCGCGCTCGGGCGTGGAGCGCACGCCGGCGGCATCGTCCTCGAGTCCTACACCGGTGAGCGGCCGGCGGATGCGAGTCGGCTGATGTCGCCGATCCTCGACGAGCTCGCGACGCGCGGGTTTTCCGCCGGCGATACGGTTGCACGGCGCTACGAGACACAAGTGTCGCGCGCGGGGCTCACGCCTTCGGGGATTTCGTCGGACTTCGCGGCGCAAGCCGACCGAGGACTGCGAGCGTGGGTCGCCGGCAAGTTCGACGAGGCGATCAAGATCCTCGCGCCGCTCGTCGACGCGGCCCACAGCAACACCGCGGCGTTCGCCAAGGATCCGTCGCTGCGAGACCCGCTCTTGAAGGCGCTGATCTCGCTCGCGCTGTCGTACCAGCGGAGTGGGGATAACGCGGCGGCGCGCGCGACGTTCGGCGAGGTCCTGCGAGGCTTTCCCGACACGCAGATCGCACGCGGGACGTACGGACCGGAAGCAGCCGAGCTGTTCGAACAGGTCCGTCGCGAGACGCTCGCGAGCGGCAACGGCAAGCTCACGATCAAAGTCTCGGACGAGACTGCCCTGGTGTTCATCGACGAGAGATTTCTCGGCGCTGGGTCTAAGACGATCCAGCTCGTCCCGGGTGAGTACCGGGTCTGTGTCACGCTCAATAATCAGCCGTCGCGCAGTCATCGCATCGTGATCCGTCCGAACGCAGAAGCGACGCTCGCGGTCGATGCCAAGCACGATCAGGCCTTGCGCACGCTCGGATGGACCGGGTTTTCGTTCGCGGTGCAGGCCGACCGCGATACGCGCGAGCCGTCGTATGCCGCGCAGTTCGCGAACCTGCTCGGTGCGAATGCGGTCGCGGTCATCGGCATCGATCAGAGCAAGGGCCGCCCCGCGATCGTCGGATCCTTGGTGAGTCTCTCGACCGGACGCGAGATCCGGCGCGCGACGATCGCGATGGATCCCGATCCCTCTACCGAGCGCCTCAAAGCGCTCGCGAGGTTCCTTGCCGGCGAAGATCCGGCGGCCGGTCTCGAAGTGCAGATGGGCGCCGCCGCAGCCGGACGGGTCACGCAACCTGCCGCGGAGCACGAGGTCGATGACACGCCGACGAGCAGCTCGCGCTGGGGCGGTTACAAGTGGATCGCGGGCGGCGCCGGCGTTGCTGCACTCGGCACGGGCATCACCCTGCTCGCGCTCGACGGTCGCTGCTCGATGACACCGACGGCGGGCCGGCCTTGCAACGATCTGTATTCGAGCGCGGGGCCCGGGTTCATCACGCTCGGGATTGGAGCCGCTCTCGCCGGCGTCTCGGTCTATCTGTTCGTCACCGAGCACAAGGCACCTGCGCGGACCGCGTACGTCGTGCCGACAGGCGATGGCGCGTTCGCCGGCTTCGCGACGACGTGGTGAGCTACTTCTCGAGCAACTTGCGCTGAGCGCCGTCCCAGCGCCAGACCGGCCCTTTGCCGGTGAGCCGCACGCCGCCGCGCCAGTCATCGATGCCGCACTCGTGAATGCGATCGATCGCACCTGCGAGCGCCTGACGGCCGAGCGGCGTGATCGTGACGTTCGTCGAACGAACGGCTTCGGGCGACGGAGCGCCTTTCGGTGCACCCTCGATCAGCGCGCAGCGAGCGAGCGCCTGCAACGTGCCGAACAGCACTGCATCGGTGATCGGATAGCGCGGATCGATCGCCTGGGTCGCGGCCATCAGCGCGGTCACCGTCGCTTCGCCGCGTGCGATCGCCGCGAGGACCTGGCGCTCGGTGCGCGTCAAACCGCTCGTCGCGTCCGGGAACTCTTCGAGCTGACGCTCGATCGCACCGCCGAGGAACGGCAACGCCTTCACGCGCTTGGTCAAGAACGGCAAGGCGCGCGGGTCCGGCGCGGTCACCGCGATCCAGGTCGTCGCGGCTTCGTCGATCGCATCGCGCGACAGCGGCGTGCGGCGCGGCCACAGCTCGGCGAGCTGTTCGGGCTTGAGCTGCCCGAAGCCCATGAAGCTCGGCACCTCGGGATGCCGATCGATAGAAACGATCGTGAGCTGGGCGGGAAGGCCGCGACGCGCGAACCGGGATAGCAGGCGAACGAGCGCGAGCTGGTCGAACAGATCATGCTCGTACCAGAGGATGACTTCCTCGGCCTTGGCGGCCTCGTCGACGCCGCGATCCGAGTCCGCGAGCTTTTTCGCGTTCTCGGCGGCGGCCCCAAAACCTCGCGACGACCAAAACTCGCCGCGTGCTTTGTAGTTCTCGTCGTCGGAGACCGGGAGCACCGGGCCTGTGTCGAGTGCATCGGCCCACACGCGGATGTCGCCTGGCAGATCGGCGAGCGAGAGCGTATCCGCCGTGCTGTCGCCGTTGCAGATGTGGACGATGCGTTCCATGGCTCTTGGGTAGCAGCGTATCGGGGCCGTCCGCAAGGGCGCTCCCGACGAGGCCGTGGGAGCTTCTCGATGTCTGAATGCGGTACTCCTTCTACTTGACGCTCGGGATATCGCCGACGGCGCGCGCGAGGGCGACGAGGTCGAGGTAGTAGTCGTAGCGTGCGAGCGCCGACTGCAGGCGCGCACGCGCGACATCGGTTTCGGCGTCGAGGACGTCGGTGGTCGTCGCGGCCGCGGCGTCGAACTTCACGCGCTGCAGGCGGAACGCTTCCTCGGCGGACTGGAGCTGGGTCTGTGCCGAAGCGAGATTGTCGAACGTCGCCTTCGCTTCGAGCCACCGCCTGCGCACGTCGAACCGCACGTGATCGGCGAGAGCATTCGCGGTGAGGTGCGCGCGCGTCTGGGTCGACTCGGCTTCCTGCACCGCCGCGTGTCTCGCGCCCCAGTCCCACACGTTCCACGACAGCTGGAGACCGAGAAATCCGGCGTTCGCCGGCTGAAACGGCTGGACGCCCGTGTTGTGGCTATAGACGGCAACCGCATGCAGGTCGGGCAGGTACTCGTCGCGCCTCGAGATCACGAGATCACGGGCGGCGGCGATCCGCTCGCCCGCGGCGCGGAGCTCGGGCCTCGCGGTGAGTGCGCGACTCTGCGCTTGTTCCAGCGTCATCGCGAGCGGCGGTGGCGTCGCCGGCAAATCATCGATCAAGTCGAGCGGCTCGCCTTCGCGCAGTCCGATCGTGACGGCGAGCTGTGCGATCGCGACCTGGCTCGTCGTGTCAGCGCGTACGGCCGCCTGATCGGCCGCAGCTCGTCTCGATTGCAGCCGCAGCACGTCGATGTTGGTCAGCGTGTCGGCCTGCCGGAGCTTCAGAGCCTGATCGAGCTCGCTCGCGATATCCGCGACCGAACGACGAGCGACATCTGCCGCGGCACGCGCCTCGAGGACGCGCAAGAACGCGTCGGCGGTGTTGTACGCCGAATCGAGACGCGCGCGATCGTAGTCGGCGCGCACTGCCTTCGCTTCGTGGTTCGCCGCGCCGACCAGCTCCGAGAGATAGGCGAGGCCGGTCAGCGGTTGCGAGATCCGCGCGCCCGAGACCGTGGTCACCTGTTCGTACAACGTGAACAACGTCCCGCCGAAATCGAGCTTGTAGGGCTCGTAGAAGATGTTGACGTTCGTCTCGACGCTGAGCTGCGGAAGCCGCTTTGCGCTGAGGCCCGCGCGATGCGCTTCGGCGCTGTTCACGGCGTCTTTGGCGGCCGCGAGGTCCGGGTTCTTCGATTGCGCGAGCTCGATCGCGTCGGACATCGAGACCCGGCGCTTGCTCGCATCGTCGGCGTGCGCGCTCGCTGCGAACGCGAGAATCGAGATGCAGATCGGAAGCTTCATTTTCCACTCAGATGAACAGTGACCTCCGCCGAGAGCCCCGCTTGCAACATCGAGCTGTCTTGTCCCGCCGCCCACACGATCTTGACCGGCACGCGCTGCACGACCTTGACGAAGTTTCCCGTCGCGTTGTCGGGAGGCATCATCGAGAACCGAGCGCCGGTGCCCGCGGCGACGCTCGCGACCTTGCCGCGTAGGGTCCCGGCGGCGTCGATCTTGACCTCGACGTCGTCGCCGGCGCGGATCCGCGAGATCTGCGTTTCCTTGAAGTTCGCGACGACGTAGGTCTGGCGCGGCACGACCATCGCGACGGTCGTGCCCGGCTGCACCATCTGGCCGGTGCGCACGCCGAGCCGCGACACGTAGCCGTCGACGGGTGCGATGATCTTCGTGTAGCCGAGCGAGAGCTTCGCGAGGTCGACGGCAGCCTTCGCACCTTGGACACGGGCGTGCGCCAGCTTCGAGCTCGCAACGGCGGCCGCATTCTGTTGATTGATCGGTGCGCTCTGTTCGACGCGGCCCTGGGCCTCGGCGACCTTGGTCTGCGACAGCTGCTGTTGATCGCGTGCCGCCGCGAGGTTTGCACTGGCTTGATCGACGGCAGCCGCGGCCGTATCTCGCGTGACTTGTGCACTCTCGAGCGCTTGCCCGGTCACCGCGCCTTGGTCGTGCAGCGTCTTGGCTCGGGTCAAGTCACCCTCTGCTTTCGCGAGCTCGCTGCGAGCACGCGCCACCGCGGCGCTCGCCGCTTGAACTTGCGAGCTCGCGGCACGCACCGACGCGCTCGTGCCCTGGAGCTGCGCGCGCGCCGAGGACAAGCCACCCGTCGCCGTCGACTTCACGATGTCGACCTGCGCGTCTGCCGCTTCAGCCTGCGCGCTGGCGGCGTCGAGATCCGCGTTCGCTGCCGCGAGCTTGGCGTCGTAATCCGCGGGATCGATCACGGCGAGCAACTGGCCGGCCTTGACCTCTTGATTATCCTGGACCTGCAGCTGGAGCACGACGCCCGACACGCGCGCCGCGACCGGCACGACATCGGCATCGACCTGGGCATCGTCGGTCGAGACCTCGTTGCGCGTCAGGTAGCCATGGATGAAGTAGACACCGAGCACCGCGGCCGCGAGCGTCGCGAGTACGAGGTACGCCCGCATCGCCTTGCTCTTGCGCGGCGAGACGACCTTTGCCGGTGCCGGGGCCTGGTTATCATTCGTAGTTGTCATGAGTTACTCCGCGGAAATCTCGACGTGCACTTTCTCGGTAGTTCGCTGCACGCGAAGGAAGAACAGGATCGGAATCACCAGCAGGAACAAGAGGCCCTGGAACAAGAAGATCCGATCGAACGACAGCACCGTCGCTTGACGCATGACGGACCCCGCCGTGATCCGAGCGGCCAGCGCCTGGGCGGCCATCGGATCGAGACCATGCGCGATCATCCCCATCTTGAGCTGCGCGAGGTGGGCGGCGACCTCGGGGCGCAGCACCGTCACGTGCGAGGCGAGCCCGGCCTGCGCCTCGATCGCGTAGTTCGTGAAGATCGTCGCAAAGATCGTGAGGCCGATCGAGCCGCCAACCTGGCGGACGAACGAGTTGAGGCCAGCGGCGTCTGCCATCTCGTGGCGCGCGATGCCGCTGAGCGCAGCGGTCGTGAGCGGGACGAACAGACACGCGAACGCCGCGCCCGTGACGACGAGCGGCAGGATCATGTCCGTCGAGGACGTCTCGAGGGTGATATGGCTGAGCTGGTACGAGCCGATCACGAACAGCAGGACGCCGAAGCCGATGATGAACGCGGGTTGGACTCGGTTGTAGATGCGACCGATCAGGGGCGACACCACCATCATCGCGAGCGTGCGCGGCATCAGCACGATGCCCGACAGCGTTGCCGTGTAGTGCAGGCTCTCCTGCGCAAACACCGGCAGCAGGAACAAGCTCCCCATCAGCATCCCGAACATGATGAAGGCGATCAGTGTCGCCGATGCGAACGTCGCGTCCTTGAACAGCCTCAGGTTGACGACCGGTGCGGTCGCGGACAGCTCGCGAATCACGAAGGCGATCAGCGCGACCCCGCAGACGAACGCCGCGATCCGGATCTCCATCGCGTCGAACCAGTCGTCCTGCGGACCTTCTTCGAACAGGTACTGCAGTGCACCGATACCGATCACCATCAGGACGATGCCCGCGATGTCGAGGTTCTTGCGGGCGAGCTCGGCACGCACCCGGTTTGCCGCGCGCAGATCGGGCGGTTCGTGGAGGTTCTGGATCGTCATCATGATGCCGATCAGACCGACCGGCAGATTGATGAAGAAGATCCACGGCCACGAGTAGTTGTCGGTGATCCAGCCGCCGAGCACCGGGCCGATCGCAGGACCGACCATGATCACCATCGAGAAGATGGCCATCGCCATGCCCTGCTCGGACGGTGGAAACGTCTGGCGCAGGATCGCCTGTTGCGTCGGTTGGAGCGCGCCGCCGCCAAAGCCTTGGATCACGCGCCAGAGCACGAGGGCAGGGAGCGATCGCGCGGTTCCGCACAAGGCGGAGGCCGCGACGAACATGAACATCGAGATCAGATAGATGCGCTTCTGACCGAAGAACCCGCCGAGGAAGCCGGTCAGCGGCATGACCAGCACCATCGCGATCATGTACGCGGTCGAGATCCACGTGATCTCCTGGATGCTCGCGCCGAGCTCGCCGCGGATATTCGGCAGCGCGACGTTGACGATCGAAGAATCGATCGTGGCCATCAGCGAACCGAACGCGATCGAGACCGTGACCAGCCACTTGTTGACCGGTTGTGCGGGCACGGGATAGGTGGCGATCGCGGTCATCCGGCCTTCCCGATGCCATGGAGCCAGGTGTCGACCAGCAGATCGGTATCTGTCGTCATCGCTTGGCCTTCGGAGAGCCGCCACATCGCGAGCGCCTTGAGGGCTCCGTGAAGCATCCGCGCGTACGCCGGCACGCGTGAGACGGGGAACAGCTTGCGGGCAGCGCCGTCGCGCATGATGTGCTCGAACACTTGCAAGATCTGGGTCATCAGCGTCGATTCTCGCGGCTTGATCTTGATCGACGCTTGGTCGGTCATCGCGGCGAGCCGTACAAAGCTCTGTTTCTCTTCGAAGATCGCGAGCAGCTGGCCGATAAACGCGCGCACGCGCGCTTCGAACGGAAGCTTCGAGGTTGCCTCCGCTGCGGCGGCGATCATCGGCGCGATCTGAGCTCGCCTCGCAACAAACAACGCAGAGAGGATGCCCTCACGATCGGGGAAGTAGTTGTACAGCGTTCCGACGGCAACGCCGGCGCGTTCGGCGATCGCAGAGATCGTGGCTGCCTCGAGGCCGCTCTCGACCGCGACGGCCTCAGTCGCGTCGAGGATCGCGTCGGTCACCGCGCCGCGCATCTTCGCGCGGAGGTTCGAGCGCCTTACTGAATGTGCGCTCACAGAGATGAAACCATACTCATCAGACGCCAGACCGTCAAGCGAGCGCGCGATTCGCTCGTCGATGTTCAGTGAACCGACATCGCTGTCGGTCGCGCTGACACGCAGTCGCCGCCGACGAGCTTGTCCTCTTGCCAGCGGCTCGGCGGTGCAAACGCGTGACCAGTTCGATCGTTCGAGCGCGGCAATTCGCCTCGTGTCGTGCCAGCGGTGCTTCGAGCCTAGTCGAGCCCTTTGGCCGGTCCCCCCGGCGGGGCGATCCGCACCGGATCGCCCGTCGTGATCGAATCTTGGGGATTCATGATCACCTGCTCGTCTCCCGTGAGGCCGCGCAGGACCTCGATACGATCGCCGTAGTCGCGGCCCGGAAAGATCTGCTTCATGACGACGTGATCCTTGCTGACGGTGGCCACGTGCAGGCCGTTCTTGCGAAACATCAGCACCCCGATCGGAAGGATGTACGTGTCCTGCCGTGGCGGGACCTTCAGCGAGACCTGCGCATATGCGCCTGGCAACAGGGTGCCGCTCGAATTATCGACCTCGATCTCCGCGAGCAGCGTTCGGGTCGTCATGTCGATCGCGTCGGCGGTCCGAATGAGCTTCCCTGTGAAATGGCCGTTGGGAAATGCGGCCAACGCCAGATCGGCGGTGAGGCCCGGCCTGACGGCCTGCGCGGACACCTCGGGAACGTTCACGTACACGCGTAGCTTGTCTGCTTGGAGCACACTAAACAGGGGCGTCTGCGTCGCGCCGGACGTGATCAGGTCGCCAACATCGATATTGCGCGCGGTGACGACGCCATCGAACGGCGCGCGAACCTGTTCGAACGACTGCAAGTCTTCCAATTGCCGCACGGTTGCTCGTTGTGCCTGGACGGTCGCCTGGTTCGTATGGAGGGACCCGACCGCATTGTCGACCTCCTGCCGGGAGACCGCGTTCGTCTTCTTCAATTCCATGAACCGCCTGGCCGTCTCCTCGGCCAGCCGCAGGTTCGCTTCCGCGGCTGCCAAGGTGCCGCGCGTTTGTGCGAGCTGCTGATCGACTTCCGGCGTTGCGATGACGGCCAGCACCTGCCCCTTCTTGACGTGCGCGCCAATGTCCACGTTCCAGCGCTTCAGATAGCCGTTCGTGCGCGCGAAGATCTGCGCGGTGCCATACGCCTGAATGTTGCCGGGCAGCACGATGTCCTGCGGGACGGCCTCGCGTTCGGGACGTACGACCGAGACATACGGGATGGCCATCGCGGCGGTCTCCGCGTCGACCGTGTTGCGCGCATGGATGCGCGGCAGCGCGCCGAACGCAAAGGCGCCGACGACCAGGATCAGTACGATGACGATCGCGAGCAAGGATCGCCACGGTCGCCGCTTCTTCGGTGCGGGCGGCGGCTCGGAACTTCCGTCTTGTGGTGTGGTGTCGCTCGGCATGCGCGCCTCCCTAGACGTTGCTCCGCTGTTCGGGGGGGCGGTTCCGCCGTACGTGCAGCGCCGCGAAAAAGCTGGGCACGAACAACAAGGTGGAGACGGTCGCGAACAGGAGGCCCCCGATCACCGCGCGGCCGAGCGGCGCATTCTGCTCTCCGCCCTCGCCTAGACCGAGCGCCATCGGCATCATGCCGATGATCATCGCGAGGGCCGTCATGATCACGGGCCGGAACCGCGTGAACCCTGCTTCCGTCGCGGCGGTGACGGCATCCTTACCCTCCTGCAGTTGTTCGTTACAGAACGTCACCACCAGAATGCTATTGGACGTCGCAACTCCCACGGCCATGATCGCGCCCATCAACGCGGGCACACTGAGCGGCGTGCCCGTCACGAACAAGAACCACACGATTCCCGCTAACGCGGCGGGCAGGGCCGTGATCACGATGAACGGCGACAGCCAGGATTGAAAGTTGACGACCATCAGCAGGTACACGAGGACGATCGCGAACGCCAAGCCTGCAAGCAAACCGGTGTAGGACGAGCGCATCGTCTGAACTTGTCCTCGCACCGCGATCTGCGACCCATGCGGGAGATCGTGCTGGCTCTGCGCGATGATCGCATTGATGTCGCCAGCCACGCCGCCGAGGTCTCGGCCCTGCACCGCGGCAAAGATGTCGATCAAGGGCTGGATGTTGTAGTGCGAGACGACCGGAGTTCCTGCGACGCGGGAGATCGTCCCGAGATTGCCGAGAATCTGCGGCGGCGCCCCGGTCGTCCCGGTGATCGGAATATTCTCCAGATCCGAGAACGAGTCGATGCGGTATTGCGGCGTCTGCGTGGCGATCGTGTAGCTCACGTGGTTCTGAGGATTGAGCCAGAACGTCGGCGAGGTCTGGAAGCTGCCGCTCAGCGAGATCAAGAGGTTTGTCGCGACATCGCGCTGCGTGAGTCCGACTTGGCTCGCCTTGGTTCGATCGACGGAGATATTCAATTGCTGTCTGTCGAACGGTTGCTGAATGCGCGCGTCGACGATGCCGGGAACCTGCTTGATCTTCTGCAGCAACGCGGCAACGAACTTGAAATTGCCCTCGACGTTCGCTCCGGTCACCTGAATATCGATCGGAGCTGGCAGACCGAAATTTAGGATCTGACTGACGATGTCGGCCGGAAGAAACGCGAACGTCGTCCCCGGGAAATCGCGATTCAACGAGATCCGGAGATCGTGGATGTACTTCGCCGTCGGTTGGTGGGCGGCCGCGAGCGTTACCAGGATGTCGGCGTCCCCGGGCCCGATCGGGGCGGAGGTGCTGTACGACAAGTTGATGCCACTGTAGGGGAGTCCGATGTTGTCGATGATCGACACGACCTCCTGCGTCGGGATCTGCTGCCGGATCGACTTCTCGACCTCGTCGCAGAGCTTCGCCGTGTCTTCGATCCGCATCCCGGTGCGCGCGCGAACGTGGAGCCTCAATTGGCCGCTATCGACCGTCGGAAAGTAGTCCTGACCGAGCCACGGGATCAGCACGACGAGCGAAGCTGCACAGAAGATGAGCACGGCCGACAGAAACAGGCCGCGGTGGCGAAGAACTCGTTGCAGGGCTCCGCGGTAGCGGCCGCGCAACCGTTCGAATGCGTTCTCGAAGCGATGCTGCAATCGGACCAGCGGATTGCGACTCGCTTGTTTCGGCCGTGCCGCGTCGGTCTCGTGCCCACGCAACAGATACCGCGCCATCGTCGGCACGAGCGTGCGCGACAGCAGATACGAGGCCAGCATCGCGAACACGACGGCCTCGGCCAGCGGCACGAACAGGTAGCGGGCCACGCCGCTGAGAAAGAACATCGGCACGAACACGATGCAGATCGAGAGGGTCGACACGAGAGCCGCCACCGCGATCTGCTGCGCGCCGTCGAGAATCGCCTGGAGGATCGGTTTGCCCATCGCGGCGTTGCGATTGATGTTCTCGATCTCGACCGTGGCGTCGTCGACCAGGATTCCGACGGCGAGCGCCAGACCGCCGAGCGTCTGGATGTTGATCGTTTGCCCGATCATGCCGAGCACCGTCAACGAGGTCAGAATCGCCAGCGGAATGGAGACCGCGATGATCACCGTGCTCCTCCAGCTGCCAAGAAACGTCAGGATCATCACGGCGGTCAGACTCGCGGCGATCAACGCTTCGCGGACGACGCCCGAGATCGCGGCGTTCACGAACACGGACTGGTCGGCCAGCGGCGTCATCTTCAACGCCGGCGGCACGGTCGCGGCGATCTGCGGCAGCAGCGCCTTGATTCCGGAGATCACGCTGAGGGTCGACGCGTTGCCGGTCTTCTCGATCCCGAGCAGCGTCGCGCGCGACCCGTCGACGCGCACGATGTTGGTCTGCGGCGCGAAGCCGTTCCGCACCCACGCGACATCGTGGATGTAGGTCGTCGTGGTCCCGACGGTCCTGATCGGCAGATCGTTGAGGCCTTTGATCGTCGTGGGCGCCCCGTTGAGGTTGACGTCATATTCGAGGCGGCCGATCTTGGACGTGCCGGACGGCAGGATCAGATTCTGAGCGCTGATCGCGTTCACGACGTCCATGGGTGACATGCCCTTGGCCTGCAGCGCGGTCGTGTTCAGGTCCACCATCACCTGCGCGACCTTGCCGCCATACGGGAAGGGCACGGCTGCACCCTGAACGGTGATCAGCCGAGGCCGGATGAAGTTGACGCCGAGATTGTAGAGCTCCTGCTCGGAGAGGCCCTGTCCGGCGAGTCCGAGCTGGAGGACCGGAACCGTGGATGCATTATAGGTGATCACGAGCGGCGGGGTCGTTCCGACCGGCAATGTCCGCAGCTGTGCTTGTGAGATCGAGGTGACCTGCGCGATCGCCATGACGACGCTCGCGTTCGGTTGCAAGAACACCTTCACCACCGCAACGCCGTCGAGCGATTGCGACTCGAGGTGCTCGATGTTGTCGACGGTGGTGGTCAGCGCGCGCTCCGTGACCGAGACGATGCGATCGGCCATCTGTTGGGCATCGAGGCCGTTGAACGTCCAGATGATGCTGACGACCGGAATGTCGATGTTCGGAAAGATGTCGGCAGGCGTGCGAACGATCGACAGTCCACCGAGGAGCAGAATCAGGATGGCGACCACGATGAACGTGTACGGGCGCCGTAACGCAAGTCTGACAATCCACATCGGTCATTCCTCATCGCCAGATCTGGCGCTCGCTCGCACGCGGAGGTTTCGACACTTGATCCGGCGTGGGCAGCGCGGACCGCGTCCACCCACCGCCGAGCGCCTCGACCAGCAACACCGCGGACGTCATCTGCTGCGACTCCAGGCTGACGAGTGCCTGCCGCGCGGCCAGCAGCGCGGTCTGCTGCACCGCTAGATTGATGTACGGATCGAGTCCCTTCTCGTACCGTTCTCGCTCGAGCTCGAAGGCGCGCAGCGCGAGCTCGACGGCCGTGCGCTGCTGCTTGACCTCGGCCGCCAGGATGCGCGTCGCGGCGAGGTTGTCCTCGACCTGCTGAAACGCGACGAGCACCGTCTGGCGATAGTTGGCGACGCTCGCGTTGTAGCTGGCGATCGCTTGGTCGATCGTCGCGCGCCGCGCGCCGCCATCGAACAGCGTCTCGGCGAGATTGGCGCCGATCGACCAGATGCGGCTAGGCCACGAGAACAGCGTGTCGATTGCCGCGCTCGCGAAGCCCACATCGCCGGTCAGCGTGATGAGCGGATAGTACGCCGCATAGCCGAGACCGATCACGGCGTTGGCACTTGCCATCTGGCGTTCGGCCGCCGCGATGTCGGGCCTGCGCTCGAGGAGCTGCGACGGCGTCCCCGTCGGGATCGGCGGCGGTACCGCGTGTAAGGCGCGGCGCGGAAGCGTTAGCTCCGTCGCGGGGACGCCGATCAGCGTGGCGATCGCATGCTCGAAACGGGTTCGCAGGATGGCCGCGTTCGTGGCCTGCACGCGTGAGTTCTGCAGTGTCAGCTCGGCCTGAACGACCACGACTTCGCTGTCGATGCCCGCGGTGAAGCGCGACCGCGTGAGCGCGACGATCTGTTCGTTCGCCGCGACCGTCGCGTCGAGATCTACCTGCAGCGCATCCTGCGCGCGGATCTGGAAGTAGGTCTGCGCCAGCATCGATTGCTGGAGTAACCGCGTACTCTCGAGGTCGGCCGCGCTCACCTGCGCGCCGTACTGGCGCTGGCGCACCGCGTATCGTACGCGACCGAACAGATCGGGCGCCCACGAGGCATCGACGGGAGCGACGTAGACGACGTGCCTTCCGGCAACACTCGAGGTTCCGGAGGTGCCGACCACGGACCCCGTCGCGCCGGTGCCGCCCACGCCGGTCGCGCCGGTGCCGCTCACGCCCGACGATCGAAACCACGTCGCCGACGGAGCGGCTGTCACCGTCGGGAAGTAGCTCGCGCGCGCGAAGCGGATCTGTGCGCGCGCCATCAGGTAATTCTCGAATGCCAGGGCGATCGTCTGGTTGTTGATGTTCAGCTGAGCCTCGAGAGCATCGAGCTCCGGCTCGTGGAACATCTGCCACCAGCGGCCACGCGGAATCGCGTCGGACGGGCTCGCGACCTTCCACCCGGCCTCCTTGTAGGCCATCGCGGTCGGAGTGCGCGCGGTGGGGACATGATAGGCGGGACCGACCGCACAACTCGCGGAGACCACGATCGCGCCGAGCACCCGCCTCGAGCCGGCGCGTCGCAGCGTCGTGGACGAGCGGGCTGCGGAGTGTCCGCGCGCTTCATCGAGTCCGCCCATCTTGTTCTGACGGTGCAGTCGCCATACCACTCGACCGCGCTCTTTGGCGGGCGGTGGGTTTCGTCGAGCTTCCGTCCGTGGCCGCTCTGATCGGTACGCGAGCGCTCGCTCCCGTGGCTGGTCGCCCCGCGCGCAGCCGCACAAATGATGGAGCGCCGATGTCGTGGAGTGAGTGGCTTCGCGTTCGAGGTCGCGCACGCGACGAGGCACGCGAGCTGCACGGCTTCGAACCATGACGCGGAGACGCCTCCCGCTCCTCGACCGCTGGCCTGTGATTCGCCAACTCGCGACTCGCGATATTTCAGGGCTCGGCGACAACGCTCGGTCGCCGCACTCGGACTCACTTCGGCCGCGCACCGAGGCCGCAGATCGCGTGGTGCGATCGGTGTGCCCGTACTGTGCCGTCGGCTGCGGACAGCTCGTCTACGTCAAAGATGACAAGATCAGCGACATCGAGGGCGATCCAGATTCGCCGATCTCGGAGGGCTGCCTGTGCCCGAAGGGCGCAGCGACGATGCAGCTCGTCACCGGAGATCATCGTCATGATCGCGTGCTGTATCGCCGGCCGGGAGGCACGGCGTGGGAACAGCTGTCGCTCGAGACCGCGATGGACATGGTCGCCGATCGCGTGAAGCAGACGCGCGACGATCACTGGGAAGAAGCGTTACCCGACGGGCGTGGCACCAGGCGGACGATGGCGATCGCTCACCTCGGCGGTGCGACGCTCGACAACGAGGAGAACTACCTCCTCAAGAAGCTCTACACCGCGCTCGGGATCGTGCAGGTCGAGAACCAGGCACGGATATGACATAGCTCCACGGTCCCCGGTCTGGGGATCTCGTTCGGTCGCGGCGGCGCCACGACCTTTCTTCAGGATCTGCAGCACGCGGACTGCATCTTGATCCAGGGCTCGAACATGGCCGAGTGTCATCCGGTCGGCTTTCGCTGGGTGATGAAGGCCAAGGAGCGAGGCGCGAAGATCATCCACGTCGATCCGCGCTACACGCGCACGAGCGCGGTCGCCGATCAGTTCGTGCCGATCCGGATCGGATCCGATATCGCGTTCCTCGGCGGGCTCGTCCGCTACGTGATCGAGAACGAGCGCTACTTCCGCGACTACGTGGTGCCGTATACGAATGCGGCGACGATCATTACCGAGGAGTTCCGCGACACCGAGGATCTCGACGGCTTGTTCAGCGGCTTTCAGGACGGCGCGTACGACGAGGCGACCTGGACCTACCAAGGCATCGACGCCGTCCCGGCCGCGGGTCACAAGGAGCTGTTCGCGAGCCGTGGAGCGGGCCAGCGATTAGCCGGCCTCTCGCGCGTGCTCGACGAACCGCGCGACCCGACGCTCCAGCATCCACGTTGTGTGTTCCAGATCCTGCGCAGGCACTTCGCGCGCTACACGCCGGAGATGGTCGCGAGGACGTGCGGCGTGCCCGAGGCCGCGTTCCTGCGCGTCGCCGAGAGCTTGTGTGAAAACTCGGGACGCGAACGCACGTCCGCGATCTGCTACGCGGTCGGCTGGACGCAGCACTCGGTCGGCGTGCAATACATCCGCACCGCCTCGATCCTGCAGCTCTTGCTCGGCAACATCGGCAGGCCGGGCGGCGGCATCCTTGCCTTGCGCGGCCACGCGTCGATCCAAGGCTCGACCGATATCCCGACGCTGTTCGATCTGCTTCCGGGTTACCTGCCGATGCCGCACGTCGAACAGGACCAGAGCATCGACAACTACCTGCGCGCGCATCGCGCCGACAGCGGATGGTGGAGCGAGATGCCGAAATATCTCGTCTCGCTCCTCAAGGCATGGTTCGGCGACGCGGCGACGCGCGACAACGGTTACCTGTTCGAGTACCTACCGCACCTGTCGGGCTCTCACTCGCACCTCGAGACGATCGCCGAGATGGCCGATGGCAAGGTCAATGGCTACTTCGTGATCGGCGAGAATCCGGTGGTCGGCACGGTCGGAGGACCGCTCCAACGCAAGGGGCTCCGCAAGCTCGATTGGCTGGTCGTGTGCGACTTCATGCCAACCGAGACGGCCGAGTTCTGGCGCGTGTCACCGGAACACGAGCGTGGCGCGGTGCGCGCCGAGGACATCGCCACCGAAGTGTTCTTCTTCCCAGCCGCCGCGCATACCGAGAAGTCTGGGACGTTCACCAACACGCAGCGGCTACTGCAATGGCATCACAAGGCGGTAGAAGCGCCGGGCGACGCGCGCAGCGACTTGTGGTTCGCGTATCAGCTCGGGCTCCGACTCAAGCAGCGCTACGCGAGCTCGACCCGCGATCACGATCGACCGATTCATGCGCTGACGTGGGACTACCCGACGGAAGGCGCCCACGGGGATCCGAGCTCCGAAGCCGTGCTGCGCGAGATCAACGGCTTCTCGATCGCGACCGGAGACCCCGTCTCGAGCTTCACCGAGCTCGCCGATGACGGGTCGACCGCCTGTGGTTGCTGGATCTACTCCGGGTGTTACGCGCACGGTATCAATCAACCGGCGCGCCGGAAGCCGGGCCACGAGCAGAGCTGGGTCGCGCCCGAATGGGGTTGGGCGTGGCCCGACAATCGCCGCATCCTCTACAACCGCGCATCGGCCGCGCCCGACGGGACGCCGTGGAGCGAGCGCAAGCGCTACGTGTGGTGGGACGCGGCCGAGGGCGCGTGGGTCGGCCACGATCGCCCCGACTTCATCCGCAACCGGCCACCCGACTACCGTCCCGGGCCGGACGCGCACGGCATCGCCACGCTCGCCGGTGACGCGCCGTTCCTTCTGCAGGCCGACGGGCGCGGCTGGCTGTTCGCGCCGACAGGAATCGTCGACGGTCCGCTTCCGGCGCACTACGAGCCCGAGGAGTCGGCGATCGACAACCCGATCTATCGCCAGCAATGCAATCCCGCCCGGGTCGAATGGCAGCGTCGCGACAATCCGTATCATGCGGCGGCGCGCGATCGCAGGTTTCCGTACGCGCTGACGACGTTCCGGCTCACGGAGCACCACACGAGCGGCGCGATGAGCCGATGGCTCTCCTGGCTCTCGGAGCTCCAGCCGGCGCTGTTCTGCGAGGTGTCGCCCGAGCTGGCCGCCGAGCGCCAGCTTGTTCACGGTGACTGGGCGACGCTGCGCACGGCGCGCGCCGAGATCGAGTGTCGAGTGCTCGTGACCCGCCGCAATCAACCGCTGCAGCTCGACGGCAAGACCGTCCATCAGATCGCGATTCCGTATCACTGGGGCGCGCTCGGCAGGGTCGTCGGCGATGTCGCGAATGATCTGTTCGCGCTCGCAGCGGATCCGAACGTGAACATCCCGGAGAGCAAGGCCACGACCGTCGACATCGTCCGGGGTCGCCTGTCGCGCGACCGCACGGCCGTCTGTGATGGATCGACCGCGATCGGTGGTCCGGATCCCGGTCGCGACGCGGTGACTGCACGCGATCGAGTCCCGAGGAAGGAGCGATGATGCGAAACGTTGGATTCTTCACCGACACCACGCTGTGCATCGGCTGCAAGGCGTGCGAGGTCGCGTGCAAGCAGTGGAATCAGCTCCCGGCAGACGGCTTCAAGCTGACCGGCATGTCGTACGACAACACCGCGGCCCTCGGTGCGTCGACATGGCGTCACGTGACGTTCGCCGAGCGGCCGCTCGAGATGGACGGCGAAGCCGCCGGCGGCCGGATCGCGTGGAAGATGATGTCGGACGTCTGCAAGCACTGCGAACGGGCCGGCTGTCTCGAAGCGTGCCCGACGGGCGCGATCATCCGCACCGAGCACGGCACGATCTACATCCAGCCCGACGTGTGCAACGGCTGCGGCTACTGCGTGCCGGCGTGCCCGTTCGGCGTGGTCGCGCGCCGCGACGACGACGGCCGCGCGTGGAAGTGCACGCATTGTTACGATCGCCTGCAAGGCGGCCTCGAGCCGGCGTGTGCGAAGGCGTGTCCGACCGACTCGATCCAGTTCGGTCCCCTCGACGAGCTCCGGGAGACGGCGGCAGCGCGGGTCGAGATCCTGCGTGATCGCGGCGTCCAAGCGCGGCTCTACGGCGAGAGCGCCGAGGCACAGCCCGGGACCGGCGGTCTGCATTCGATCTTCTTGCTCACCGACGAGCCCGAGGTCTACAACCTGCCGCCGGCGCCCGCGGTACCGACGCATGGTGTGGGCGCATCGTGGCTCGCCGCCGCCGCCGGCGCGCTCGGCATGGTGACCCTCGCGATCGGCACGGCGATCCTGACACGCGAAGGAGCGGTCCGATGATCGGAATGGAGAAGCACCCGACCGGCGATGGTCGCAATCTCGATCCCGCGCGTGCCGACGAACACGGCGAAGGTGCGCTGATCGATGTCCGCGTTCCGGACATCGCGTGGCCGATCGCGCCGGAGGCACACCCGGCGCCGGCTCGCGTCCCGTCGGAGACCTACTACGATCTGCCGGTCATCAAGGCGCCGCCGTGGCGGTGGTTCGTGCCGGCGTACTTTCACATGGGCGGTATGGCCGGAGCTGCGTCGTCCCTCGCCGCGGCGGTCCAACTGTCGCGACGCAACACGGCTCTCGAGCGCAAGCTGCACTGGATCTCGTTGATCGGCGAAGCGTCCGGCGGTCTGTTGCTGATCGCGGATCTCGGCCGGCCCGGACGGTTCTTCAACATGCTGCGGGTGTTCCGGCCGACCTCGCCGATGAACATGGGCACGTGGATCCTTTCGGCCGCGGGTACCACCACCGGCCTGTCGCTGCTCGCCAGCTTGCGCGGCCGCAAGTCTCGGCCGTCGGTCGTCGGTGTGATCGGCGCCGTTGCCGGGACCGCGCTGTCGACCTACACCGGCGTGCTGCTCGGTAATACGGCGGTGCCGGTGTGGAAGTCGACCCGCCGGCACCTGCCGCCGTGGTTCGCGGCACTCTCGGCGGCGAGCCTCGCATCGGTGCTAGAGCTCGGCGGCGCCGACGCGCCGTTGGTTCGACGCTACAGCATCGTGGCCAAGTCGGCCGCGCTCGTGGCAGGTCGCGCGGTCGCGCGTGCTGCCGATCGGGATGGCGTCGGAGCGCCGCTTCGAGATAGCGGCCTCGCACTCGCGTCACGTTGGCTCGGAATCGCGAGCCTTGTCGCGACCGCGTGGCCCGGAGCCTCGCGCCGCCGAACGCGGATCGCCGGCGCCCTGGGGACCGCGGCTGCGCTGCTCGCACGATTCGCGATCGTCCAAGCGGGTCGCGCGAGCGCCTCCGACCCGAGGGCGACGTTCGCGCCACAGCGTCGCGAACGATCGGACGCGCACGAAGCGCGGCGAACGCGTCCCTAGCGGGACGTCTTACTCGAGAGCCCGTACTTCTTCATCTTGTCGATCAGCGTCACGCGCGAGACGCCGAGCCGGCGCGCGGCTTCCGATTGGTTGCCGCCGGTCGCGTCGAGGGCTCGGCCGACGAGGCCGCGCTCGAACGCCTCGACTTGTTCCTTGAGCGACGGACCGTTGCGCGCATCGGGCGGTGGATCGTCGGAAGTCTCGGCAACAGCGGACGATGTTGTTTGATCGGCGGCCTGCAGATCGGCGAGCGTGATCACGCCGCCCGTCGACAGGGCAGTGAGGCGCGCGATCGTGTTCTCGAGCTGGCGCACGTTGCCGGGCCACTCGAGCGTTCCGAGCGTGTCGATCAGGGCAGGCTCGAGTGAGGTCGGCCCGAGGCCGAACTTCTCGCCGTAGCGCCGCGCGAACTCGATCGCGAGGGCCGGAATGTCGTCCTTGCGATCGCGCAACGGCGGAACGACAAGCTCGACGACCGCCAGGCGATAATAGAGGTCTTCGCGAAACGTTCCCGCTTTGACCTCTGCCGCGAGATCTCGATTGGTCGCCGCGACGACGCGGACGTTGACCTTCTCGATCCGGCCGGACCCGATAGGCTGGATCTCGCCTTCCTGAAGGGCGCGCAGCAGCTTGGCTTGGATCGCGAGCGGTAGCTCGCCGACCTCGTCGAGGATCAGGGTGCCGCCGTCGGCTTGCGCGAAGAATCCGGCACGCGTCGCGTTGGCGCCGGTGAAGGCCCCGCGCACGTGGCCGAACAGCTCTGCATCCGCGAGCTCGGCCGGCAGCGCTGCACAGTTGAAGCGAACGAGTGGCTTGTCGGCGCGCGTCGACTGGGCGTGCAGCAGCTCGGCGACGAACTCCTTGCCGGTGCCGGTCTCGCCGCGCACGAGCACGGTGACATCGCGCGAGGCGATCCGGCTCGTCGCTTCGAGCAGCCGGCGCATCGGGCGCGATGCGCCTACGATCCGCCTGCCGAGCGTTTGTTCGGCGGCGAGGCGCTGATTGTCGATCCGGAGACGCCGCGTCTCGATCGCGCGCGCGATCACGACCGCGACCTCGTCGATATCGAACGGCTTGCTCAGATAATCGTAAGCGCCTTGCTTCATCGCCGCGACCGCCACGCGCTCGGAGCCGTGCGCGGTGAGCAAGATCACCGGCAGCGATGGATCGCGCGATCCGATCTGGCCCATCAACGTGATGCCGTCCATGCCGGGCATCGCGAGATCCGTGACGACCGCATCCGCTTCTTCCAGCTTACCGAGTGCCTCGACGCCCGAGCGGGCGGTGACCACGCGATGGCCTTTCTCGGTGAGGACCTCGGTCAGCGTGAACAGGACGCCAGGCTCGTCATCGACGAGCAAGACCGTGCTCATGCGCGAGCCTCGACCATCGCAGCGCGAGCGGACGGCTCGGGGCTCGGTTGCGTCGCGCCGGGCAGCGTGATCGTTGCGGTCGTGCCTTGGCCGATCGTGCTCGCGTAGACGAGGGAGCCGCCGTGCTGCGTGATCACGCCCTGCGCGAGCACGACCCCGAGGCCGGTGCCATTCGGGCGTGTCGTGAAGAACGACGTGCCGAGGCGCTCGAGGTCCTCGGGTGCGATGCCACGACCGGTGTCGGTCACCTCGAGCGTGATCTCGGCCTTCGAGCCGCGCACGCGCAGCTTGACGACGCCACCGCTCGGCGTCGCTTCGATCGCGTTCGCGACGAGGTTGATCAGCGCTTCCTTGAGTCGACGCGGATCGCCCTGCACCGGCGTCGCGTCCCCTTCGAGTGCGAGCGTGACATTCGCTTGATCGGCACGCCCGGCAAGCACGTCCATGACGTCGCGCGCGAGCGCCGTCAGATCGAGAGCCTCCGGCTTGAGATCTTCGAGCGGCCGCGAGAACGACAAATACTCGTTGAGGATCGTCTCCATCCGGCTGATCTCGGAGCTGACCACCGCGAGTCGTTCCTGCGTTCGTTCGCTCTCGGGTGTCCGCGACACGAGCTGACACAGGCCTTTGATCGAAGCGAGCGGGTTCTTGAGCTCGTGCGCGACCTTTGCGCCGACGGACTGGAGTCGGCGCAACTGCATTTCGGCCTCGGAGATTCGCTCTTCACGCAAACACGCCATCGACGCGCCGGACAGGCTCGCGATCTGCGAAAGCTTGCCGACCATCAGGTGAAGCAAGAACAGGCTCCACGTCAGGTTGATCAGGATGGCGATCGTGTAGTCCGTATCCGGAAGCGGCGCCCCGACGATCTCGCGGGGGAGCAACACCATCGCGACGATCAAGAGTCCGTTGCCAAGTGCGACCCAGCGCGCGACGCCTTGTGGCCCGAAGAACAGCAGCGAGACGATCGACGGCAGCACGGCGCCCGGCAGGAACGGCGAGTGCACGCCGCCTGTCAGCGCCGCCGAGCCGACGATGAACAGCTGGGCGGCGAGGTTCATCCCGATGAACGCTTGCTCGACGGTACGCGTCGCGCGGCTCGTCTGCATGATCAAGGCGTGGGCGACAACGAACACGAGATAGAGCGTGATGAGCGCGGCGACCCGCCAGTACGGGGTACCAGCATGCGCGAGGATGCTGATCATCGAGCCATGCACCAACAAGCCGGCGACGGTGGTCGTGCGGGTCGTCCCTCGGGACTCCCTCATGAAGAATCGATCGCGCTGCGAGCGCCAGACGGCGTCGGGTGCGGATCGAAGTCCAGGAGGCACGCGCGAGCTATCTGCCAACGACGTGCCAGCCGCATCGACGGTCTTCGTCGCAGTGACCATGAAGCCAACTCTAGCGTGAACGGACTGTTGCGTGGTCGCTCGCGGACAAGCCGGGGCGAATTGATCCTGACGTGACTGCAATGGTCACGTTTCGAGATGTCGGGCTGTAAAGGGTCCCGACAGATCTCGCGACCCCCCTCCCGAATCTTCGGGATTGGACCCTGGAATCGTGGCACGTCTGGTGCTTTGGTGGCGGAGCATGAAGTTTCGGCTCTCCTTGGTTCTCTGTCTTGCGGCGGCGCCGGCGTTCGCCCAGCCCGCCGGCCGCGCGGTCGCACCTATCGACACGTTCGACCGGGATCTGGACGCGCTGTTCGTCAAGACAGGCCTGACCGCGGAACAGGCCGCCGCCCGCGCGCAGAACGTCTCGCCGACGGTGGCGCGCAGGATCGCCGAGGTCGATGCTGCGATCGCGCAAGGCGAGGCGACCGAGCTCCAGCGCCTGCCTCAGATCGGCGGCAGGTTGTCGTACACGCGGCTGTCGTTCATCCCGGCCGCCGTGATTCCGGCGGGCGGAGGGATGGTGTTCACGATTCCGTTTCTGCAGAACCAGTACCTCGCTGAAGGTAGCGTGTCGGTGCCGCTCTCCGACTACGTCTTGCGCTATCCAAAGCTGATCGATGCGGCGCACCTCGGTGAAGAAGTCGCGCGCGTGAGCAAACGATCGGCCGAAGTCTCCGCGTCGCAGGACGCGCGGCTCGCTTACTACGAATGGGTGCGTTCGAAGCTGCAGGTGCTGATCGCGCAGCGGCAGCTCGTGCAGGTCCAGACGACGCTGACACAAGTTCGTGCGCTCGCCGAAGTGCAGCGGCTGTCACGGGCGGACTTGTTGCGCGTCGAGTCGCAAGAAGCCGAGGCCGAACAGACCGTCGTCGTGCTGCAGAACCTCGCAGACCTGCGCGAAGAGCAGCTGCGATTGTTGATCGGCGTGCCCGAAGAACGGCTCGCGATCGGCGAGGACATCCGGGCCGACATCCAGGCGCCGGTCAGCGGCCGGCTCGACGAGCTGATCAAGATCGCGACATCGCGTCGCCTCGAGTTCCGCGTGCTCGATACCGGAATCGAAGCGAAGGAGAAGCAACGGAGCGCCGAGAAGTCCGGCCAGTTCCCGAGGCTCTCCGCGTTTGCAGTCGTCGACTACGCCAACCCGAACCCGCGGGTGTTTCCGCAGGTCGAGGCATTCAAGTTCACGTGGTCCGCCGGTCTGCAGCTCGCGTGGACACTCAACGATACGCTCCTCGAGCGGACGACCGATCGGAGGCTCGAGGCGGAGACCAACGAGCTGCGTGCAGATCGCGAGAACCTCGTACGCGGCACGCGCATCGAGCTCTTGGCCGCGGAGCAGGCGGTGCAGATCGCGATTCACGCGCTCGCGACATCGCAAAAAGACCTCCTCGCTGCCGAGGAAGGCTATCGAGTTCGCAAGGAGCTCCTCAACGCCGAGCGCGCGACGGCCGTCGAGCTCGTCGATGCCGAAACCGTGCTGACGCGCGCTCGGATTGCCTCACTCAACGCGCGTGTCGATCTCCGCGTCGCGATGGCGCAGCTCGCTCATGCGCTGGGTGAAGACACCTCGAAGGCCAAGTAAGCCCGACACTTGTCGGAATTCCTTACAGCCGCGGCTGCCTAACCATTCGTAGGACCACTGTACCGGCTGGCAGGAACCGTGCATCGTACCGAGCACCATGCGCGCTCTTGGATTGTTGTTCGCCGTCGTCGCGGTTGTTGGGTGCAAGAAGCCCGAAGATAGTGGTGCCGGTGGCACGAAGGCTCCGCCGGCACCGCCGGTCAAAGCGCCGGTCTTGATCGCCGCGGAAGCGCCGGCACCCGACGTGCTGACGCTCACCGGCCTGGTGGCCGCCGATCAACGATCCGACGTCACCGCCGACACGCAGGGCAAGGTGATCAACGTGATGATCGAGCGTGGCCAGCGCGTCAAGATGGGTCAGGCAGTCGTCCAGCTCGACGTTCGCAGCGCCGCGCTGTCGGCGCGCGAGGCCCAGGCAAACCTGTCCGCGGCTCGCGCGCAGAAGACGCTCGCGGAACAAGAGTGCGCGCGGACCAAGTCGCTGCTCGAGAAAGGCGCGATCACGCAGTCCGAGTTCGATCGGCAGAGCACGCAATGTGCGGCGGCCCTCGAGTCGGTGTCGGGTGCGCAAGCGCGCGCCGAGATGATGTCGAAGTCCGTGGCCGATGGTCTCGTGCGGGCGCCATTCGACGGCCTGATCGCCGAGAAGATGGTGTCACCGGGCGAGTGGGTCGCGCCGGGCAAGGCGCTGTTCACGCTGGTCAAAGATGATCCGCTGAAGATCAACCTGTCGGTGCCCGAGAAGGCGGTGCCCGCGATCAAGAAGGATCAGCGGGTCGAGATCATCGCGGTCGCACGTCCCGAGAAAGCCTTCGGCGCCACCGTCACGCGACTCGGCGCGGAGATCAGCAAGTCTCGCGCGCTGATCGTCGAGGCGACGCTCGACAAGGGTTCCGATCTCGTCCCCGGCATGTTCGCCGAGGCGCACGTCATCATCGGTCAGACGACGCACGTCGTGTTGCCCGAAGGCGCGGTCGTCAAGCGCGGGAAGACGTGGCACGCGTTCGTCGTCAGGAAAGACCACGAAGTCGAAGAGCGACTGGTCCAGCTCGGCACACCGCCGGCCGCGGGCCAAGTCACGATCATCCAAGGTGTCGAGAAGGGCGAGAAGGTCGTCGCGAAAGTGACCGACCAGATCGTCGACGGCACCAAGGTCGTGGAGTAAGCCGTGCAATGGTTAGCAAACGTCTGCGTACGCCGGCCGATCTTCGCCTGCGTGATGATCGCCGTGTTCGTCGTGGTCGGCATCGTCGGCTACAAGAGCCTCGGCGTCGATAAGTTCCCCAAGGTCGACTTCCCGCTCGTCACGATCGTGACGCCGTATACCGGCGCATCGCCGGGCGCGGTCGAGACCGACGTCAGCGAGAAGGTCGAAGAGGCAGTCAACACCGTCAACGGCCTCGACACACTTACCTCGGTGTCGACCGAAGGCGTGTCCCTCGTGATCGCGCAGTTCGATCTCGAGGTCGATCCCGATAAGGCGGCGCAAGACATCAACGAGCACCTCGCGACGATCTTGCGCGATCTGCCCCCGGGAACCCGCCCCGAGGTTCGCAAGGCGGACCCCGATGCGGCACCGGTCATCGTGCTCTCGGTCAAAGGACCCAAGGGCGTCAAGGTACGCGACCTGACGCAGTTCGCCGACAAGCAGGTCAAGCAGCGGATCGAGCGCCTGAAGGGCGTCGGTCAGATCGTGATCCTCGGCGGCCAAGATCGCCAGATCAACATCAACCTCGACGCGATCCGGCTCGCGTCGACCGGCGTCTCGGCGCTCGAGGTCGAGCGCGCGATCGCCAGTGGCAACGTCAACGTGCCCGGCGGCGCGATCGAGCTCGGACCGACGAAGGTCACGCTGCGCGTCGAAGGGCGCGCGGTCAACCCGAGCGACATCGGTAACATCGTCGTGCGTCAGATCGACGAGCACCCGATCCGCGTCCGCGACGTCGCCGAGATCGACGACTCCGAAGAAGACGCCGAGACCGCGGCCGCGCGCAACGGCATCCCCGCGATCGCCTTGTCGGTCCGCAAGCAGACCGGCACGAACACGGTCGCCGTCGTCGATAGCGTCAAAGCGGCGGTCACGGCACTTCAGAAGAGCCTGCCGGCCGGTTACTCGGTCGATATCGTGCGCGACAACTCGATCCAGATCCGGACGTCGGCGCAGCAGGTGCTCGAGCACTTGATCCTCGGCGCCGGTCTCGCGGCGCTGGTCGTGCTGCTGTTCCTCGGCAGCTTGCGTTCGACGATCATCGCGGCGATCTCGATCCCGGTGTCGATCATCTCGACGTTCGGGTTGATGATGGTCGCCCACTTCACGCTCAACATGATGACGCTGCTCGCGCTCGCGCTCGCCGTCGGCATCGTGATCGACGACGCGATCGTCGTGCTCGAGAATATCTATCGCTTCATCGACGAGAAGCGGATGAAGCCGTTCCCCGCTGCGATCCACGCGACGAAAGAAATCGGTCTGGCCGTGCTCGCGACGACGCTATCGCTGATGGCGGTGTTCCTCCCGGTCGCGTTCATGAGCGGCATCATCGGTAAGTTCCTCTACAGCTTCGGCCTCACGATGGCGTTCGCGATCGGCATCTCGATGATCGTCGCGTTCACGCTGACGCCGATGATGGCCGCGCGCCTGTTGCCGCCGCCGCCACCGGAAGGGCAGGAGCGCCGGCGTTCGGTGTTCGAGCGCGTCAGTGACTTCCTGTATCGCCCGATCGCCCGGCTGTATTCGACCGTGCTCGCGTTCTGCCTCCGTCGCCGCTGGGTCGTCGGTCTCGTGATCTTCGGTTCGTGTGGCTCGACGATCCCGATGTGCAAGCACGTCGGCGGCGACTTCTTGCCGCCGAACGACGAAGCGCAATTCGAGATCTACGTGCAGGCACCCGAAGGCACGACACTCGAGGCGACGACGATCATCGCCGAGCGGCTCGCGCGCAAGACCCGTCAGATCGACGAGGTCGATAGCACCCTCGTGACGGTCGCCGGCGGTGATCAACGCCAATCGAACATCGCCAACGTCTACGCGCACCTCACCGACCCCGAGAAGCGCAGCCGCAGCCAGGCTGTCGTGATGGAGCAGGTCCGCAAGGAAGTGCTCCAGAACGTGCCGCCGGGCACCCGCGTCGCCGTGCAACAGGTCAACGACTTCTCGCTCGGTGGTCAGAACGCCGTGGTGTCCTACGTGATCTCCGGTCCCGAGCTCGACAAGCTCGAGCACTACGGAAACGCGGTGCTCGCGAAGATGAAGCAGACGCCCGGCGTCGTCGATCTCGATTCGAGCCTCGTCGACCCTGTCAGCGAGACTTCAGTCCAGCCCGACC
>JAQBQF010000015.1 GCA_028287115.1 Myxococcales bacterium | reverse complement strand
GATCGTGCTGATCGCCTCCTCGGCTCGGTCCGCGGCCGAGGAGCCGTCGAGGAGCTCGGCCAACGTCCGAGTCTCGGCAGCGTGGATCAGGAGCTGAAAGCACTCGTCCGCGAGTCGCGCGCTGTTGTCCTCGAGCTGGTAGCGGGGATCGAGGCGCGCTTGCGCGGGCCATTTCCGGAGGAGGCGATCGGCGAACCCGTGGATCGTTCCGATCAGTGCCGTGTCGACGCCGCTCAGCGCGTGAAGGAGAGGCTCGGCGATGGGCGAGTCAGCGGGCAAGGTCGCGAGCTTCTCGAGGATGCGCTGTCGGGTTCGGACGCGGAGCTCGCCGGCTGCCTTGCGCGTGAACGTGATCGCCGCGAGCCGGTCGATCGGAATCGGAGCACGTCCGTCGGTCGGTGCGACGAGCTCCACGAGGCGTTCGACGACGAGGCTCGTCTTGCCGGTGCCCGCCGACGCATCGACGATGACGTTGTGCTCGCGTTCGGCGATCGCGCGCTGTCGATCGTCCGCGTCGAGGAGTGCGCTCATGTCTTGAGATCCCGAAACGCGCCGAGCGTCCCTGTCGCGTCGACGAGTCGCTCGTTCGTGGCGCGGCCGTGGTCGCCACACACAGCCGAGAACGGACACCAGTGGCAATCGTTCGGGTCGGGTGTTCGGACGTAGCTCTGGTCGCGGATCAACGATTTCGCGAGATCGAACCACGCGCTTCCAGCGGCGCGGAGCGCCTGCGGGTCACTGCCGAAGGACCGTGCACGGTCGATGGCGAGGGGATCCACGTAAACGTACGCGCTCGTGATCGCAGTGGGCAGTGACCACTCGGTCGCGAGCTCCTCGGCGACGGCGACGTAAACCGCGAGCTGGAGATCGAGATCGACGTCGGGATCGAGCTGCTTACCCTCGCGAGGATGCGCGCGGCCGGTCTTCAGATCGCGAACCACCGTCACCGCGTCTTCGACATCGATTCGATCGATCCGTCCCGCGACGTACAGGGGCCCGGCGCTGGTGGAGATCGAGACCACGTTGTCCTTGCCGAACTCTCGCTCTGCCGCGACGAACGTACGAGGACGGCCTTCGTTCCAATCGTCGTCGATGAACGTGCGGACGTCGCGGCGGAGGCGCCTGCGCTCGGCCTCGATGACGCTCGCGCCGATCAGCGGATACGTACGCAGGAATACCTCGAGCTCCGCGCATGCCACGTGATCACTCACCTCGCGCCAGTGCTCGAGATCGTGCGTCCGCGCGCCGAACTCGACACCGTGTGCGCGCGAGAACCGCTCTGCGACCTTGTGAAACAGCGTGCCATACGAGAGCGGATCGATCCGATGTGTCTCGGCCGGCTCGCTCCGCGGCCGGAAGCCGAGCATGCGTTCGAGCATGAAGCGATGTGGGCACGTGAGCAGCACGCGCAACGCGGACGCCGATAACGGGCGCGCGGGTTCGCCACCGAGAACGGACACCGTCAGTGGAGCTGGGCCCAGCTCGCCGTGCATCGCCGATGCTCTCTCGAGGATCGCGCTCGGCTCGATGACCGCGGTCCTCGACCAAGCGCTCGGAAGCTCGCGCGCACCACCGGCGACGCGATCGAGCCAGGCAGACGGCATCAGTGGAGAGTTGGTTCGCCGCGCGACCATCGCAGCACGTGCAGGGCGAAAGGCATCGCGCTCCAGCTCCGCCACGGTTGGAATCACGCGAGCTGGTTCGCCGGTGATCGCGTTCGGCCGGCCGAGCGCCGCAGCTATCTCGATGAACACCGCCGCCGGCTCCCGCTCGCTGCCATCGAGGTCCGTACGCGGCGCCGAGACGCTGAACCGCGCCGTCACTCCGCGAACGACCTGGTCGAACGCGTGAAGCTGAAAGGTCGCGAAGTCTTCATCACTGGTCAGCGCGTATGCCGGAAGATGCCGGCGAAGATCCGCGGGCAGGACGGCATCCTCACGCAGCGTTCGCGGGAACGCGCCTTCAGCGATCCCGAGCATACGGACGGCCGAGAACGGCAACCCCGCGGCGCCGGTGATCGTTCCGACGTAGATCGCCGGCTCGCCGTAGCGACCGACATCGAGCCGCAACGTAGAGAGCATCGACTCGATCAGCTCGACCGCCTCGACGCCGACGATCTGCGCGGTCACCGCGTCGGCGTCGAGCGCGCGAACGTCGCCATCGAGTTGCTCTACGATCGCGAACAACTCCCGCGGCGCGATCAGATGCTGCGTCGCGAAGACGCGAATCGCGCCCCAGAGTCTGCCGAGCGAGGCTCCCTCGATCATCGCGGACGTGATCGCGACGAGTGCCTCGACGGCCGGAACGACGGCACGTGCCGATGCATCGAGCTCGACCTCGGCAAGCCGATCGCGCCACCGCCGTACATCCTCTGGCCGCGCTGCGCTCCCGCCGATCGTGGCGAGCCTGTTGACCAACGAGCGCGCCTGCCGGGGCGAGAGATGCCCGTCGATGCCGCTCAGGCGCAACCGTGGAAGGATGCCGAGCATCACGTCGCTCGGCAGGAACGCTCCCAGCGCGCGCACGATCGCGAGTAGCCGCGCGCCGGCCGAGGTCGAGACAGCCAGACGACCGCAGGCGAGATGAACCGACCGAACGCCCTCGGGCCAAGGCAGCGCCTCGACGCGATCGGCGATTAACGCGGCCAGCGGATCGGGCGTCGGGACCAGGATCGCGATGTCCTGCAGCCGCGTGTGATGGTGAAAGACTTCGTCGGCCACCCAACGCATGGCCGCTTCGATCTCCTCGTCGACACCCGCGTGCAGCTCGAGCGAAACGGAACCATCGGGGCCGCCGCTGCGCCGCCGCCCTGCGGAAGCCAGCCGCTCGGGAGATTCGAACAGGTGCTCCTGCAACGCGCCGAGCTCGCCCTCGGGCGCGGCATCTGCCGGCCGCGCGAGGTTGGCTGTTTCGGTGCCGAACAAAACGCGCATCCGATCGAGCGCGCGACGGCGTGCGGGACGGCCTTGTACGATCCCGAGCGTGACTCTCGGAATCGCGCGGATCCACCGAGCGTGCGCCGAGTCGATACCAGCCGGGATGGCCGCAAGTACCGGAGCATCGAATGGCCAGGCATCGGGCGTCGCGGTCAGCACGCGATGCGCCTCCGCCATGATCCGATGAACGGTCCATGATGATTCCGCGTCGTCGTCGAGCGCGCGCCACACCGTGGCGAGATCGGTGGCGCGAGGCGCCGCGAGGCGCTCGAGATCGTCGGGACGAAGCGCCGCTGCTTCGAGTTGTTCGATGCTCGACGCGAACGCCTCTTCCCATCCCGGCGTGCGCAGAGCTTCTGCGTGATAGGTCTCGAGCGGCAAGCCAAGTCGAAAGAGCTTGCGCAGTCGCAGCGGTCGCCGTGCCTCTTCGCCGATCCGGTGGGCAATGCCAGCGTGGTCGAGTACCGCGCGCGCCGCCGCGGCAGCCGTCAAGAACCGTGTTCCAACGAGGGCGTGCGGCGCACGCGCGACGAGCTCGACGCGCAACGCATGCGCGTGGTCTTCACTCAGCACGAGCACGATCCGCGTCGGCAGAGTGCCCGGGGCGTCCAGCGCTATCACCGCATCCGCCCAGCGCGCGAGATCCGGGATCGAGACGAACCTCCCGGCGATCGTGG
The DNA here is from genome assembly GCA_028287115.1 of Myxococcales bacterium. Classification (GTDB taxonomy): domain Bacteria; phylum Myxococcota_A; class Polyangia; order Haliangiales; family Haliangiaceae; genus JABFXX01. The sequence continues at coordinate 1,378 of JAQBQF010000015.1, read as the reverse complement.
ATGATCGTAACGTCGTCACGAGCAACGTTGCCCCAGCGATGAGGTGCGCGACCGGCTAGAACAAACGATCCTCACCTGCCCCGGTCAGCGTATCACCGACGTCTCCATGCTCCGACCAGGACCTAGTCTCCGCTTGTCGCGCGCTGACAATGTATCAATCGAGCTCATCCTGCGTCGCGCGACTGGCCGCGCGTGGCGACTCGGCGTAGCCGAACTTCCGCTACCGGCGAGCTGGGGGCCGATCGTGTTGTGGCAAGGCCGCACGGGGGAGCGTACAGTCAAGACGTGGCAGACCCACTCACAGCACCACTCACAGCCGACGACTTATTGCCTCTCGTCGCCAAGCTGCCCCACGACGAGCAGGTTCGACTGGCACAACTCGCGTTGCGCGCCGCGCGAGACGGGTCGCGGGACGCTGAATCGTATCGAGGGTCACCGGTGCGCCCCGACGAGTTTTCTCAGGAGGACGATAGTGCGGCATGGGAAGGAGGGGGTTGGGAGGTAGCGAGTGCGCCGCGGTGAAGTTCGCTGGTACACGTTCGCCGCCCCCGACAAACGGCGTCCGGTCCTGCTGCTGACTCGTGCGAACGTGATCGATACGCTCAACGAGATCATCGTTGCTCCGGCAACCCGAACCATTCGAGGCCTCGCCACCGAGGTCCTGCTGTCGAGTGCGGACGGCATGCCCGAACCCTGCGCCCTGAACTTCGATCACGTGAGCTTGGTGCAACGGAGCAAGCTCGGAGCGGTCATCACAGAATTGCCGGCGTCACGCTGGACCGAGATCGAACAAGCGTTGCTCGTCGCCTGCGGATTCCGAATCGACTGAGCGCCAGCACCCTGCGTTCAGCGCTGGGCATAGACCGCCTGCATCGCCTATCGAAGGCGCGCGGATCCAAGGAAAACGCCCCAGGATGCGAATCAAACCGCAGGTAGAGCTCGATCTGTCCGGAGTCGGCAGGCTTGAAGTCGCCGAGCTTCAACTCGATCGCGACCAGTCGCTGCATGCGTCGGTGGAAGAACAGCAGATCGAGGTAGTAGTCGTCGCCATCGAGCATGATCCGCTTCGGCCTCTCGACGAACGCGAAGCCGGTGCCGAGCTCGAGGAGGAAGCGCTCGATCTCACGCAAGATCGCCGACGCGAGGTCCTTCTCGCTGTAGGTGTCGGCGAGGTCGAGAAAGTCGAGCATGTACGGGTCGCGAAAGACGAGCGCGGGCTCAGCTCACCCCTGTCGCGTAGCGCCGATAGCCCCTGGCGGATGAGCGTATCGGGCTTCTTCGACAGCGCGGTGCGCTCGTAGAGCATGCTGTCGATCCGCTCGCGGAGCTGACGCACGCTCCAATGCTCGACGCGACACATCTCGACGTAGAAGTCTCG
>JAQBQF010000014.1 GCA_028287115.1 Myxococcales bacterium | reverse complement strand
CGGGCTGCTTGGCAACTTCCGGCTCGGGCTGCTTCGCGGCAGCGGGCTCCGGCTGCTTGGCCGCTTCGGGGTCTGGCAGCTTGGCGGCCTCGGCGGGCTTTTGCTCCTCGATCGGGGTCACGATCGGCTTTTGCGGCGCAGCAGCAGGCTGGGCGGACGGCTGGGTCGCGGCGGGTGCGGACTTGCCGTCGTCCTTGCTGAGCACGAACCGCGAGACGCCGAACATGATGGCGATCCCGCCTGCAAACGCGATGAAGATCCCGAGCCACGGGGTCTTCTTCGGTTGCTCGAGATCGGTGACCACCAGACCGCTCTCGATCGCGACCAGGTCTTCTTGCGACACGCGCAGGCCCGCGGCGGCGGCCTTCGCGGCCGCGAGTGCCTTGACGGCCTTCGCTTCGGCGATCCGGACGCGGTCTTCGGCATCCTGTTGATCGAAGTCGGCGACCTCGACGGCAGGGCGCGCATTGGTCGAGGTCTTCGCCGACACGAGCTCGTGGGCGAGGTGCGCTGCACGCTCTTCGGCCTCGCGAAGGCGCTGTTCGGCGCTCTGGACCTTGGACTTCAGATCGACGAGTGCATGATCGGACTGCGAAGCAGTTCCGGCAACCGCGGCGCGGGCCTCGGCCTCGGCAAGCTTGCCTTGCAGACCATCGAGCTGGCGGCGGAGCGACTGCTCGCGCGCCTCGCCTTCGCGAAGCTGCGTCTCGGCGGCTTTCCAGCGGAACGCGTCCGCTTCGCGCTGCTTGGCATCTTCTTGCTTCGCGTTCTTTTCGGCGTGGTCCCACGTGTCGGCGTCGACCAGGGTCTGGTTCGCACGAGCGATGAACTCTTCAAGCGAGTTCTCGACCGATGGCAGCGACGAGGCCACCTGCATCAGCGACGACGGTCGCTTGCGCTTGGTGTTCTTACCCTGACCATTCGGACCACTGGTCGCAGCGCCGTTGGTCGGCGGCTGGATCGTGGTGTTGCTACCCTGCTTCGAATCGACTGCCATCATGGGTCTCCGGGACGACGGTGCGAGAGTGTAGCAGCGATCCAGGGCCGCATGCCCCGAATCTCATGCGCGGAAAGGAGGAGGGACCGTAACTTGCTCGGATCGCGGGACCACTTCGATCACATCGATCTCGTCATGGAACGCACGAGCCTCGGCTTCGACCACTTCTGCCGCCAAAAAACCGTGCTCGATGATCGTCGTGCCGATCAAGCTGCGGTGGCCGGCCATCGCGGCGCTCCAGTGCTCGGCGAGCGCGGCAAGCCACTGTTCGTCCGAGATCAGGTTGCGATGGAGCAAGAATTCGCCGAACCGGACGGGCTCGAGCGTGGCGAGAGCGGGCGCGTGCATAGGCTTCAGGTGGCGGGGGACATACCGCAGGCATGAACGCCAGTCCACCGAAACTTTTGTGGGCAGGGCTTGGAGTTACGCGAGACTTGCGGCATACCACCGGCCCCATGGCCCAGATCCGCCGTTCTCCGCGCAGGCCCGCACGTGGCGCGCCGATCGTACGGCGGAACACGGTTCGGCTGCCACCGGACATCGCGGCGAAAGTTCGCGCCGGACATCCGTGGGTCTATCGCGAGGCGCTCGGCCAACGGCCTTCGCCCGAGCCGGGAACACCGATCGATCTGATCGATGCAGAAGGCGAGTTCGTCGGTCGGGCGCTGTTCGACGGCGACAGCACGATCGCACTTCGCGTGTTCGTGCGGAACCCCGACGTTCAGATCGATGGACGGCTGATCAAGGAGCGCGTGAAGGCGGCGATCGCGCTGCGCAAGCGGATCCTCGATGTCGACAAGCTCGGCGCGATGCGGCTCGTCAATGCCGAGTCCGATGGCCTCCCGGGGATCGTCGTCGAGCGTTACGGTGACTATCTCGTCACCCAGCTCTACACGTCCGCGGTTGCCGGCCTGCGCGACGATCTCTACGACGCGCTCGAAGCGGAGCTCTCACCGAAGGCGATCTACGAGCAGCGGCGGTATCGTTCGCTCGGTGGCGAGGCGCCTCGCCAAGCGGCGGCCGAGCTCGTCCGCGGTTCCGCCGCACCGGTCGAGCTCGAGGTCAACGAAGACGATCTGATGTTCGTCGTCGATGTCACGGCGCCGCTGTCGACCGGACTGTTCGCGGATCTCCGGGAAGGCCGGCGTGCGGTGCGGCAGTGGGCGAAGGATCGGCGCGTCCTCAATCTGTTTTCATACACCGGCGCGATCTCGGTCTACGCGCATGCCGGTGGTGCGACCGAAGTCTGTGCAGTCGACGTCGCGGCGAAGGCGCATGCGCGCGCGCGCCGGAACTTCGCAGCGTGCGGCTTCGATCCGGAGAAGCCGGAGCACATCGTCGGCGATACGTTCAAGGTCCTCGCGCGGTTCGTCGAGCGCAAGCGCACCTTCGACATGGTCGTGATCGATCCGCCCGCGTTCGCGAGCGCGGCGGCGCGCGGTGGCAAGCCGTGGAGCGCGGTGCGCGACTACTCGGAGCTGATCGCGGCGGCGCTCGACGTCACGGCGCCTGGCGGCTTGCTCGTCGCCGCGTCCTCGACGCACAAGATGTCCGCGCTCGAGTTCGAGCAAGCGCTCGCCGATGGTGCGATGGCAGCGGGAACGCGCCTCCAGATCATCGATCGGCGATCGCTGCCGCCGGACTTTCCGACGGTGCCGGGCTTCCCCGAAGCGAACTACCTGAAGTTCGCGGTCGCGGTCCGCGGCTCGTAGCGCTCACCGTTCGTAGCGCGGATAGGGTCAGACCCTCAGCGTTCGATCGGGCGGTGCTTCGCTCGATCGGGCGGTCTACGCGCTCAGCGTTTGCGGAGCGACGACAGCGGCACGTCGGGCTCTTGCATGCGCGGGCGATCGGGGACCGGCTGCAGCGTGTCGATCTGATAGCGCGCGGTCTCGAGGACCTTGTCATCGACGGTGCCGCGACATCCGGCGACGAGCGTCGCGCAGGCTTCCGCGAGGGCCGGCAGCGCGATCCCGGGATCGATCAGCTGATCGGCGGCGAGCTCGAGAGCGCGCCAGATCGATCGCGCGAGCGGGGTGCCGACCTGCTCGAGCGCGAGGCGTAGGTCCATCAGCGTCGCGTCGTCGAGATCGGGCGCCTGTTGGACGAGCCGCGTGATCAGCGGTTCGATGTCGTCGATCGCGCTCGCAATCTCGGCCGCCATCGCGTCACGACGCCTTGGTGTCTTCGTCGCGGTAATCGGTGGGATCGTGCTCGTCGGCGTGCTTGGCGAGCAGCTCGGCGCTGCGCTGCTTCAAGAACTCGAGAAACGCGATCGCGGTCGGCAACTCGATCGCCGGGATCGTCTCGATCACGTCGCGGGCCTGGCGGCGTAGCGCCTCGCCCGGCGCTTCGGTGCCATGGACGAGGGGCCGGCCGACCGCAGGGAGCTCGACCGGTGCATCGACCTTGCCCCACGGCGGCTCGTTGGTCGGCGCGACCTCGTGCGACTCGAGCCAGTTCTGGATGTGCCAGTGCAGCAGCTCGGCGCGATAGCTGAACCAGCGCTCGCGCTCGGCGGGGTAGGCGAGCAGGACATCTTTGAACCGGCGAAACGCGCCTTTGCCATCGATCGAGATGATCAGACGCTCTCGCAGCGGCTCTTCGGTCACCGAGCCGACGAACCGCTCCATCCAGCGGTACTGCTCGCGTGAAGAGGCCGGCTCCACCCGTAGGTAATTGCGGATGTTCTCGGCCACTTGCTGCTTGTTGAGCGTGGCCTCGGGATCACCGGAGGTGATCGTGATGACCCGACCCGTCGACAGGTCGAGATAGCTGTCCGTGTCGGGCGAATTGCGCTCGACCGCGATCTCGAGGGCATCCCAGTCGAGATCGATGCGGACGGGACCGCGCGTGGCGGCGGGAACGGGCGTACGAACCTGCATAAGTTAAGTGCGGTACGCCTACTTGCCGGTAGGACCCCCGCATCGTTTAAGGTAGTGGCTGAGACGGCCTCTGGCAAGCGCGCCAGATGCGATGACCCATTGACACGGCGCGCGAAACGGGTAAGTTCCGCCGTTCTATGGCCCGCGTTACCGTCGAAGACTGCCTCGATAAAGTCCCGAACCGTTTCGCGCTGGTCGTTCTCGCTGCCGAGCGCGCACGCCAGTTGTCGCGCGGTGCGACCCCGGGAGTTGATTGCGATAATAAGCCTGCCGTCACGGCGCTGCGCGAAATCGCCGCCGGGCAGGTGAAATTCCGCGAAGACGTCCGCAACACGGTGATCGAATTCATCGTCGAGCGGCGCAAAGCCGGCTTCATGTGAGCTGATCGGCGGGCGTCTTAGCCTGCCGAAAAATTGCTCGCGGCGACCTGCCGGCCAACGATGGCTCGGTGAGGGATCCTGCAAGCTACCTGCGGCGTACGCTCGAGCGCGGTGAGCTCGTTCGCGTGCTGTATCGGCTCGGCCGACAGACCGCGAGCGGCGTGCTGACACTGACGACCACCGGCTCGCCGCGCGGCGAGATCTTCGTACTGCGCCGCGGCGCCGTGATGATCGGCGAAGGCGAGCTTGCGAGGCGCGCGTTGGTCGGCAGGCTCGCGCGGTTTCTCTCGCTCGAGCGAACGATCGCCGTGTTCGAAGGCGGCGTCACCGCGTATCCGCCGGGTGCGCAACACCAGCTTCCGCTCGCAACCTGGACGCGGACGCATCTCGAGCAGCAGCTCGACAGCTCGCTCGCCGAGATGCTCGTCCGCGAGCTCGCCGGGGTACGGATCTCGCTGCGCCCCGACCTCGCGCCCGATCTCGCGACGTGCGATGAGGCCGATCGCCGGATGTTGGCGGCGATGGCGCAGCCGCGGAGGCTCGATCAGATCTGGCCGCTCGCGCGCACGCCGCGGTTTCGCTTGCTCGCGTTCCTGCACTTCCTGCGAGGCGTCGATGCGCTCGCACTCGAGGGCGTCGCGGCAGACCCCCCGCCTGTTCGTCGATTCGAGGCGCGGGACGACGCCGCGCGACGCCTGCTCGGCGTCGACGGCGACGCGGATGTCGAGACCGTCAAGCGTGCGTACCGGCGGCTCGCGCGATCGCTGCATCCCGATCTGCAGCCCGACGCGGACGGCGAGCGGCGCCGTGTGCTCGAGCGCCGGTTTGCAGAAGTCACCGCCGCGTACGAATCGCTGATCTGACGCGGCGAATCCCGGAGGGGATGGTCACTGCGATGGCGGCGCGAAGATCCAGCCGTCCGCATCGAACACGCCCCCCGGATGCTGCCAACCGTCGCGGGCCCACAAGTACGCGGTATAGCCGGCGATCACCGCGTCGAAGCAGTGATCGTTGCGCAGCACTTCTTCGCGCGCCATCCGGCTCTGCGGTGCGAACGACAGGTCCTTGAAGCTCTCGAGGATCATCGCGCGCGTCCGCCACGGATCCGCATCACGCTTGTAGCCGCGTGCGACGCGAGTGCCGCACAGCGCCGCGATCGTCGCCGCCGGCGAGACCTCGAGCAGATTCTCGTGAAGCTGATAACCGGAGCCGCGCAGTCTGCGACGGAGCTGACCGGCGCGAGCCGCGATCGTTCCGTTCGATGCCCCGAGTGTCGACAGGGGCAAGAGGCCGCGCTGATACGTCATCAGGACCTCGGTCGCACGATGCGAGTAGGGCGCGAGCCGGGCGTGAGCGGCCGGCGTTCCCGCGATCGTCGAAACGTGGGATCGCATGCCGCCGCCTACGGTCTTCTCCGCGACGCCCTGCACGAGCGCGCGCCCGGTGGTTCGGAGCCAGACCACGGCGGGATCGCTGCACGCCTCCATGCCCGGACAGACCGGACGCTCGCAGCGGCCACACGCCGCGTCGGTCAACGGCGCATCGATCGCGATCACGCGGTTTGGCGCCGATCCCTCGAGCCGGCCGATCAGGGTGTCGTCGGTCCAGGGCAGGCGAGACGAGCGGGTCGCGACCTCGATCACCTCTGCGCCGTTGGGCCCACTCCGGAGCTCCGCAACGGCTGTGGTCTTGCCCCTCCCACCTCCGAGGTCGACGCCGATGAACGAAGAAAACGCTCGCTGCACGCGCGCTCCTCCTGTTTGTAGCATGACTCGTGAGGTGAAATTGTCTTGAACCACTGGCATTTGGCCCAAAGACGCGAGATATACCGCGGGCCCTGTAAGTAGAAGCCCTGTACTCCGTTACACGACGTCCCCGTCCATGGATCGCATCGCCACCTTCCGCAGCTTTATCGCTCGCACGCCGTCCGATCCGTTCCCGCGATACGGCCTCGCGATGGAGCTCAAGGGCGCGGGCAAGCTCGAAGAGGCGTGGACCTGCTTCGCGGAGCTGATGGAGAAATTTCCTGACTACGTCGCGACCTACCTGATGGCCGGCGGGACGGCGCTCGCGCTCGGCCGCAAGGACGAAGCGGCCGAGACGTATCGCAAGGGCATCGACGTTGCCGGACGCCGCGGCGATTCGCACGCTCGCAAAGAGCTCGAGTCGGCGCTGTCCGAGATCGCCCCAACCTGATCACTCGGAAGGATCGACCCGCCATGACCAAGAAGCTCCTGATCTCGTTCCTCGTCACCGCGTCCCTCGCTGCCTGCGGCAGCAAGGCGAAAAAGACCACGATGCCCGAGAACAAGGGCGACACGAGCACCGAGATGAAGAGCAGCGGCTCTTCCACGGGCGGCACGACCTATGGCGGCGCGATCACGCCGGCGAAGACCGGCGGCGCCGACCCGTGCGGCGGCTAGCCACTTCGGAATCCCCGAAGGGGGAACCACGTTTCATTTTGCTGCTCGGCAGGCGCCGGCGGCAGAGACAAAACCAGAGAGAGGATTAGAAGAAATGAAGAAGACGTCTTTCGTAGTTGCGATTTTGGTGTCGGCGCTGCTTGCGGCCTGTGGCGGCAAGAAGACTCCGGCGACGACCACCACCGGTTCGGGCGACATGGGCTCGGCCGCTGCTGGCTCGGGTGACATGGGCTCGGGCGCTGCGGGTTCGGGCGCTGCGGGTTCGGCTGCTGGTTCGGGCGGCATGTGAGCTCTTCGGTGTGCACGTGCACACCGAAAAGTTTTCAGCTAGCTTGAGACGATTCGCGCCGGTCCCGTGACCGGCGTGTTTCGTTTCAGGGCGGGGATGGAGAAATGGTAGATACAGGGGGCTATAAAGCCCTTGCCAGATCGTCGTCGTCGCGAGCCGGGATGGAGAAATGGTAGACTCAGGGGTCTCAAAAGCCCTTGCCCTTACAGGCGTGTCGGTTCGAGTCCGACTCCCGGCACTCAAGCAGCGCTAACTAACCAGCTAGCGCAAATCGCACAAGCAGAGCGTTAACGAGCGAGACGCGCGCGAACATCTTCGCGAATCGCCATCGCAACGACGCTCCTCGACGCAGTTCCGCCCAGATCCGTGGTCAGCGGCTCACCGCGCTCGATGATCGACGCGACGGCGGCCTCGATCGCGCGGTGTGCACGAAGTAACCTGTCGTCCGCGTAGCGCCTGCCGAGCCACGCGAGCGCTTCGCCGGTCGCGAGCATCATCGCCATCGGGTTCGCGCGATCTTTTCCGGCGAGCGGCGGCGCCGAGCCATGAATCGGCTCGAACATCGCGTGATCGTCGCCGACGTTGCAGCCGACTGCCATGCCCATGCCACCCTGCAACACCGACGCGAGATCCGTGAGGATGTCGCCGAACATGTTGGTGGTGACACACACGTCGTAACGCTCCGGCGTCGTCAGCACGAACATCGCGAAGGAGTCGACGATCGCCACGTCCGCTTCGACATCGGTGAACTCCTTCGCGACCGTGCGAAACACTTCGAGGAACAGCCGGCACCCGGTCAGCACGTTGTGCTTGACGATGCAGGTCACGCGCTTCTTGCCGTCGCTCGGTGCACCTTTGCCGCGCTCGCGCGACAGCTCGAACGCGCGACGAATCACCCGTTCGGAGGCGTCCCACGTGATCACGCGAACATCGGTCGCACGCCTCGGAGCGCGTTCGCCGATGCCGGAGTAGAGCCCTTCGGTGTTCTCGCGAATGATCACCATGTCGACCGCTTCGGGCCGCCACACCGCGGAGAACTGTCCCGAGATCCCGTGCTTGGTTCCCGGCAGGCACCGTACGGGCCGGATGTTCGCGTAGAGATCGAGCTTCATCCGATTGCCGATCACGGGTGAGTAACCCGCCATCTTGCCGTCGGGCATCGTCGCCGGCTGTCCGTCCGGACCGTTCCAGCCAACAGCGCCGAGCAAGATCGCATCGGCCGCGCGACACTTGTCCTCGGAGCCTGCCGGCCAATCTCGGGTGCCATCCTCGAGAAAGAACTTCCCGCCGCACGGAATTTCTTCGAGAGCGAAGCGAACACCGATCGCGGGCGCGACCACCTCTAGCAGTGCCCGCGCATCGCCGATGACTTCGACACCGATTCCATCGCCGGGTAGCAGGACCAAGTCGTAGGTGGCCTTCGGCGCGCGGGACGACATCGCGCCGAACCGTAGCATGCAGCAACGGATCAACTTTACGGGAGATGGACGACTTCGCCAGCGAACGGGGAGTGACGCGTCGCGGCGCGAAGGCTGCAGAGACCTCGCAGATGCTGCTTACCACCGCGCCTAAATTAGACGACGCACGCGGTGGTGATCGCTGCGGTCACTGCCACGTGAAGTTGTTGTGGCTCGTCCCGTGACACGGACCGGTGCACTTGCCGGCCGTGATCGTGATCGTCTGCGTCACGAACTTCACTTCTTTGATCTTGTTGATGTGCAGCGCAGAGTTCGCCAGCGTCAGGCCGCCCGCTGCGGCGGTGAGTTGGTGGCACTCGATGCAATCGTAGCCGCCGTGATGGTCGCGGTGGAGAACGGTGAGGCCTACGCGGTTATTCGCCTTGCCGCCGTGGCAGCTCGTGCATGTCATCGGCCCGAGCCCGTCGGTGTAGGTGCCGTTGTTGCCGGTGCCCTGGCCGTTGCCATGACAGTACGTGTTCGTGCACGTCCCGGTGCCGTTGTAGGTCGCCGCCGGGTTGCGACCGTCGAGCGTCAGCATGACCTCGGCCTTCATCGGTGTTGAATCGAAGGCGTGGTTCATCGACATCACGTCGGTCGGCTTGGTGTGGCAGGTCGTGCAGTCGTTCGCGCTCATCATCGTCGGAGTCACATGCTTGGGATGTGCGACGAACGACTGTGACGTATTGAGGATCGAGCTGCCGAGATCGCGAGGAGGTGCGCCGCTCTGATCGATGCCGCCTCCGTGACAGAACACGCAGTTGGTTCGCCACGCGGTCGGCGACGCACCCGAATGGCAACCATCGCAGCTCGGGCCCGTTCCGCCCGTCAGCGTCGCGCCGTGACAGCCGCGGCAATCCTGACGCTGGAGCTCCATCTCCGTCCCGTGCGCGGTCGGCGCGCTGAAGCCCGCTGGATGGTACTTGCCGCTGGCGCCTTGGCCCGTCCAGATCACATTCGTGTGCGCGTAGCCGTGACAGGTACCCGTACACGTCTGGGTCGCTTGCTTGTAATCGAAGCTCGGTGCGGTGATCGCGACATCGCGCTGACCGTTGATGTGGAGATCCTTCGACGCGATCGTCGTTCCATCGGTCGTGGTCGTGCTGTGGCAGTCGGCGCACGAGATCGTCGTCAAGCTCGCCATGTGGAGCGAGTGCGGTCCACTCATGTTGCCCCAGCCGGCGGCGCCGCTCTCCTGCGTTGGATGGCAGCCCGTGCATGGCAGCGTCGTCGCGCGCGCCGAGATGTTGCCGTCGTCGGCGCGCCCGGTTCCGTGGCAGTACACGTTCGTGCAGGTGCCGTCCGCACGCGTGAAGTGCGCCTGCGGCGACAGACCTGCGCCGTAATCGTTCTCCGCTTCGCCGGGCGTGGCGTCGAACACGTGCCCGGGACTCAGCACATCGTTGGCCTTGGTGTGGCACTGCACGCAGTCGTACGCATTCGCGATCGCGCTGCCGGTGATGTGCGCGGTGTGCGCGGGGAACGGGCCGATCAGATCCGTGCCGTCGAGGTTGCGAGGTGGTGCGCCGGTATTGTTCTCGACCCCGCCGTGGCAGAACGTGCAGTTCTGCCGCCACGCGGTGGGCGATGGCCCTGCGTGGCAACCGTCGCAACTGACGTTCGAGTCACCACCTGCGAGATCGGCGCCGTGACAGCCGCGGCAGTCCTCGGTCTGTTGCTTGAGTGCCGGACCGTGGACGGCGCCCGCATTGAAGTTGTCGGGATGATGTCGATCGGAGCAGCCGAGCATCGCCACGATGCAGATCGACAACAGCGCGGGCGCGCGCATCCCCATTCCAACGGTTGTAGCAACTGTCATACCTCGGCCTTTGATCGCTAGGTGTCGGGGACTACGTGGGTCGCAGCGCGCAGCGCGCGTACAGTGCGCACGTTGGGGTCAGTTGTTGAGCCCGAGGGGATGACAATCGCGGCAGAACGTTGGACGTGCCGGATCCCAGTGGAACTTGCCAACGTCCGCGTGTTTCGCGGTCATCGGCGTCATGTCATGTGCCCCGGTGTGGCAGCCGACGCAGGTCACGTTCGCGCCATTTGTGGAATCGGGACTGACATCGGGATCGTGGCATTCGGCGCAGAGCGTGAGCTTGTGCGGGCCCTGGCTGATGACGAACGCCGCTTCGGGATGCGTACCGGGATTGAGGCCATGCCAATCGACCAGGCGGTGACAGCTCGCGCATGTCGTCGGGCGGTTACCCACGTGGTTCGACGCGGCTTCGTACTGCGGACGATGACACGCATAACAATCATGGAGAGCGATCTCCACGCTCGCGGGCGCGTGCGGCTCCATGCAGCCCACCAGGAACGCGAGCACGACGAGCCTCACGCTTCGCCCCGTTTCTCGACGAGCTCGATCCCGATGGTCTTGAGCAGCGCGCTCGGTGGCTGACCGCCGATCTGGATGATCACGTTGTCGTTGCGGATCTGCTTCATTCCCTCGGGGGTCTTCAGCGTGACGTGGTCTTCGGTGATCGATTTCACTTCGGTCGACAGGAGGGGTTGGATCGCGCCCGTCTTGAAGCATCGATCGAGCTCGGTCCGCACCGAGCCGCGCAGGCGCGCGAGCTTGTCTTTGCGATAGCTGATCGCGACGCTCGCGCAGATCGCGGCTTGCGCTAGCGCGATCGCACAGTCTGCCGCGGCATTGCCACCGCCGACGATCATCACGTGCTTGCCGGCGAACGGATCGGGCTCGATCAGGCGATACGCGACCTTCGGGAGATCCTCGCCGGGTACCCCGAGCTCGTTCGGCGCGCCGCGGCGGCCGAGTGCGAGCACGACGTTCGGCGCGTGATCGCTCCAGCTCGCACCGCTGACGCGCCAGGCATTGCGCTCCGCGCGGATCGACTCGACACGCACCCCCTCCTTGATGTCGAGCTGGGTGCGCTCGCGAATGTCGGTCCACAGCTCGAGTAGTTGCTCCTTGCTCATCGTCTTGCGACGTACGGTGCCGTATCCGGCGAGCTCGAAGGAGCCGGTCATGACGACCTTCGCTCGAGGATAATGCGTGATCGTGCCGCCGAACCGATCCTGGTCGACGATCAACGTCCGATGGCCATGCGCTATCAGTGCCAGCGCCGCCGAAATTCCCGCCGGACCGCCACCGACCACGATCGTGTCGAGGTCGCCGGCGCTGCCGCGTCGTCCGGACTTCGCGATCGCGGCCGCTGCTTGACGTCCCTGCTCGACGGCGTTGCGGATGAGCCCCATGCCGCCGAGCTCGCCGACGATGTAGATGCCCGCCTGGCTCGTCTCGAACGTCGAGGTCAGCTTGGGCAGCTCGATGCCGCGCTTCGCGGTGCCGAACACGAGTGTGATCGCACCGACAGGGCAGGCGGACATGCACGCGCCATGGCCGATGCACGACATCGGGTTGATCAAGCGAGCACGCCCGTCGGTGATCGCGAGAATGTCATCCTCGGGGCACGCGCGAATGCACGCGCTAGAGCCGATGCAGGCGTCGAGATCGACCTCGGGATGGATCGACACCGGCACGAGCTCGTCGCCCATCGACTGAACATCCTCGTGCACGGCGATCGCACGAGACGCTTTGCGCGCGTCCATGCGCGTCCACAGGATGTACGGCACGCCTGCTGCGACCACGAGCCCGAGCAGGATCAGCAGCGTCATCGGTTGCGGCCGCCGGGGTGGCAGGTCAGACACTTGGTCGGGTCGTAGCCGTTGACTTGCGTGTGCTTGTTGTCGATCCCGACGTGGCAGCTCGAGGTCTTGCAGGTGACGTTCGCACCGGCGGTGTCGGGACCCTTGGCACGATCGTGACAGTCGGTGCACGTCTTCGCGCCGCCGTGGGTCTGCGGGAACAAGTTGTCGGGATGCTTGCGAGAGCGGCCGTCGGGATGACACGACAGACAGAAGTTGTTCGTCGTGAAGCCGGCGGGCGGTGTCGTGTAGCTGAAGCCCGCGATGGTCGCGTGGCTCGTCTCGAGCGTCGCGGCGCCGCCGACGTTCTCGGTCGCGGGATGGCACGCGACGCACTTGGTGTTCGTGCCATACGCATCGGCGCCGAGCGAAGAGTCATGGCAATCCGCACACACTTTGACCACAGAGTGTGCAGGCGTCTGGATCGGGAACAGCGCCTCGGGGTGACTGAACCAGGTCGTCGTGATGTGACAGTCCGCGCAGGTCGTCGCGTAGCTCTTCTTGATGTGATCGGGAACGGTCCAATCGGCGGCCGCGACCGCGGTGGTGCCTTCGTAGTCGGGGCGGTGGCACTGGTAACAGTTGGTCTTGTCGATCACCTGCGTGTTGTTCGAGTGCGTCTCGAGGCAGGCGGCGAGCGCGAGAACAGTGAGCACGATGCTTCGGTTCATGGCAATGGCCTCCAGACCACGGTGGCAAGTAACGCGAGCGCATCGCGATCGGCACCAACGGTAGCGATCGCGGAGACGGCTAGATCGAGCACCGTCGACAGCGCGTAATGACCGTCCCCCACGAGCGAGTGTAACAATATGGGTCCGGTGCTCGCCGCATAATCGAGGAGCTCGGGGCGATAGCTGCCCGCCACATCGAACCTCCGTGTCGGCACGTAGCGCACTCCGAGCTCGCCGGCGGTCCAGCTCGCGAAGCTCGCCTTGCCTCCGGAAACTCCCGCCTCGAAGCGCAGCCATCCGAATTGCCGCTCGGCGCGTAAGTAGCCCGAGCTGTCGCGACCGTGATTGACGCCGTGCGAAACGCCGAAGGTGCCGATCGCGTCGACGGACCACGCTGCATTCCGGAACCCAGCGGACGCCGTCGCCGACGTCCAGAAATCGCTACCGGCACAGGTTTCGGCGACATCACCCGGCTTGGGCGCGAGCGTGCACAGCCATTCCGCCGGCAACACAGCCGCGAGCCTGAGCGAGCGCGCCGGGCGGAGAAAGTTGAGGTCGGCTCCGGCGTGTGCGCCGTGGTGGCGCCATTCGATCGTCGTACCGGCGCCGGTGAGCTCGACGGCCTTCGCGTTCCACGGGTTATCGGATGCGAACGACTGCGCTTCCGCCCAGCCATCGATCCAGACCGACTCGTGGCTCGCGGAGGCCATCGCGGTGAGGCGCCGCTCGTCGAGCTTGCCGCTCCACGTCGAGCCATATGCTGCGATCGCGAGGCGCGGCTGCCACGGAGCGGTCGTGTTGTCATAGGCGAATTCGCCGCCGAACCGCGACGCGCTCGTGTCGGGCTTGCCACTCAGGGGATCGGGAACCATCCCGCCGAACGCGGCGACCTCGAAATTACTAAACCGTGCGGATGCGCGGGCACCGTCGAGCATGCCCACCGAGCTCGCCGCCCAGCGCAGCCGACCGAGCGCGAACCGCGGATCACTCGCGTCGCCGTAACGGAATTGCGCCGCGCGCACGAACACGGGCACGCGCGTCTGCTTGTCGAACCCGTTACTGAACACGCGGCCGGCGACATCGAGATCCGCCGCGAGCGGACGATCCGTCATCAGATCGAACGATGCGATCACACGGCCCTCGAGATCTGCGGCCGAACCGCCTCGAGCGGCGACCCCGAAGCCGTGGCCGATCACGGTGACATGTGCTCGCCCCGGCGCGCGGCCGCTGCCGAGCGCAACTGGCGTGGGATTCTGGGTCTGCGCGGGCACGATCGGCTCGGGCCATTGTCCCGAGAACGTGTCGGCGGCGTGGGGTTTGTCGAGAACCTTCACGGCGGCGGCACCGCCCGGCTTGACGTTCGCGACGCCGCTGTCGCCGACGCCGAGCTGGCCGTTGTCGGCGCGCAGGGCCGCGGTGTTCTCGGTCACCTCGACGACGGCGAAGTCGCGACCGCGGAACCGGACGGAGGTTCCGGGCACCAGGCCCGCGGCGCGGCCCGGCGTGACGTATACGACGCCGCCGGCGACCTCCGTGACCTTGACCGCGACCGGATCCGCGGCGGCGGTGCGCGCGCCGATCGCGAGAAGCACGATCGCGACGCGCTTCATCCCACCGCGGAAATTCCGCGGCGTCATCCGCCTCCGGGGATCTCGCGGCGTCATCGCGCGGCTCCTCGCGGGTGGCAACGCAAGCATGCGACCGCGCCTCTGCCGACCGGCTCGCGATGCTGCGCGCGCACGGCGGTGTCCTGATGACAGCCATCGCAGCGCACGAGCTTGGTGCGCCGCGGATCTGCGTGGCACGCGCTGCACTCCGCGGTCCGGTGGCTGCCGCTCGTCAGCACGAAGAACGCGTCGTGCTCGCCGGTGCGGGCGATCGCGGTACGTGCGAGCGCGGTCGGATCCGCGACCGCGGGCGACCACGAGATCGTGCGATGACAAAGGCCGCAGTCGCGCGAGAACGCCGGCTGGCCGCCGGCGCCGTCGTGGGTCGGGTGCACGGTCGCGTCGTGGTACTGCGCCTTGTGACACGAGTAGCAGTCGGCGGGAACGCCACTCCACCGGCGTTCGTCGTTGCGCTTGTGACATGCGCTGCAGTCGATCGTCGCGTGCCGGCCGGTGAGAGGCATCCGCGTATTGCGATGTTGATCGAGCGTGCGGGTGTCCGACCATGCCGTCGCGGTGTGGCACTCCGCGCACGTGCCGTTATTGCGACCTGCGTGCGGATCTCGGTGGCACCCTTCACAGTTCGTCGCCGGCACGGCCGTGCCCGTATGACAGCCGCTGCATTGCGTCTGTACGTGCGAGCCACGCAACGGAAACCCCGTGCGATCGTGATCGAAGCCGCTCGCGCCGGCGCCGGCCGCGAGCTTCCAGCCGTCGGCGTTGTGGCAGGCGGAGCAGTCCATGTCACCGACGAAACCCTCGTGCGCCGGCGTCCGCGGGCGCATCGCGAGCCTCGGGGCGAGAGGCGGCGGCTCGCGCGCGGGCAGCGCCGCACCTGGCGCATTGGACGCAGGCGCGCTCGACGGCGAATCTGCGGGAACCGGCTCCGGTGCCGGAGCGGGCGTCGCGGCAGGCGGGTCGGGCACGGGCGCCGGCGCTGGCGGCGGTGTTGGCGCGGGCACCGGTGCGGGTTTCGGTTTCGGCTTGGCCTTGCTGTGATGGTGTTTCGCGGGCGCCTTCGCCGGCGACTTCGGGTCGGCACTCGCGGTGCCGAACATGATCGCGAGCACGAGCCAGATGTGGAGGCGCGCTCTCATCGGCCCTCTCCATGCGGGTTCGCGTGGCAGTCTTTGCACTGGATGTAGCCCAACCGCCATCGCACCGAGGTCGTGCCGTTTCGCAACGTCTCCGTCATGTGGCACTTCGCGCATGCGAGCGCGGTGTGCTTGCCCTCGAGCGGATACCGCGTCTTCGAATGATCGAACTTGGTCGCGATCTCGAAGCTCTCCGGATCGTGGCAAGTCTTGCAGTCCTTCGCGGGCTGAGTCTGACGGAACTGGCCCGCGTGGATATCGTCGTGACAGCCTTCGCAATTGCGCGGCACCCCACGATACGCGGCGGGCTCGGCGCCCTTCTTCTGTTCACCGTGACACGCGGCGCATGCCGTTCGCGCGTGCACACCCGTGAGCGGCCACGTCGAGTGGTCGATCTTCGCCTGATGCCAATCGAGGGTCGCGTGGCAATGCGCGCAGCCACCTTGTGTCATCTCCTTCGCGAACTGCTCGCCGTGCGGGTTTGCGTGGCAGTCGGCGCATTGCTGCTTGCCGACGAGAAAGCTGACGCGTGGCCGCGCCCCTGGGTGACATCCGCTACACGGCGTGGCGTCATGCTTGCCGTCGAGCGCGAACTTGGTCGTCGCGTGCTGCGCGATGCCGAACGTCGTCGGCGAGAACCCGGCGACCGAGTGACACTGCGCGCATTCTCCGCTGCTCTTCGCCGTGAACTCACCCTTGTGCGGGTCGGCGTGGCAGGTCGCGCACGCGCTGAACTTGAGGTTCTTCCACCGCTGTGCGCTCGGCTTGGATTTCGGATGACAGCCTTCGCAATCGACGGATCCATGCTTACCGGCGAGCGGGTAGCGGGTGGCCCCGTGGTGATCGCGGCCGACCGACTCGGGAAGCCCGGTCCACTTGATCGATGCGTGACACGACTTGCAGTCGTTGCCGAACCTCGCGAGGTGGACCGGCTTGTGGCAGCTCTCGCACGTGCTGCCCTTCGAAGGTGGCTTGTCGTTGCCGCGATCGTGACACGTCTTGCAATCGACCTTGAAGTGGCCGTTCGCGAGCGACAGCTTGGGATGGTTCGAGCGCACCGCCTCGGTCGCGCCCTCCCAGCTCTTGGTGTCGTGACACCCGGTGCACGGCTTGGGACGGAACTGGCCTTTGTGCGGATCCTGATGACACGCCTCGCACGTGCCGGATTCGACGGGCTTCCACTTCGGTGGCGTTCCGAGGTGGCACTTCTCGCACTGCACGTCGGCGTGCTTGCCGGTCAGCGGAAACTTCGCGAGCGCGTGATCGAACGCCTTGCGCTCGAATGCTTGCCACTGCGTCACGCCGTGGCACTTCTTGCAATCCGCGGTGAACTTTCCGGCGTGCGGATCTTTATGGCAGCTCGCGCACGCGTTCGGTGTGCCGACGAATTGCGACTTGCCGCCGGGAGAGGTCTTCGTGTGGCACTTGAGGCACGTGACCGACACATGGCTGCCGTCGAGCACGTAGCCCGTGAGCTTGTGATCGAGCTTCTCCATCGCGCCGCCCGGCCAGCGGATCAGCTTCGCGTTGCGGCCGACGTGCTCGACGTGACACTCCTCGCACGGCTTGCCCTTGTACTGCATGCCGTGCAGCCCCCGACCCGCGCCGAGCTCGCTCGACAGATCCTTGTGACAATCGAGGCACAGCCGCGGCACGACTTGCTTGCCCGACTCGTGGCACTTGCTGCAGTCGTTATCGTTGTCGATACCCGCATGTCCTTGCACGAGCGGCCCGGGCGACAGCAATTGTGCGGCCGCGACGCGTGGCATCACGACGAGCGCGACGATGACGAGCCAAGCCTTCATGTGAAGATCCAGCGATAGCCGTAGTGCCAGGCGACGCCGGCGTGCAGCAGCACGGCCGCGAGCATGAGCAGCGCGAAGAATCGGTGAAGACCGCGCCATGATCGCAGCAGCGCCGAAACCCCCGACGCGCGTGCATCGACGGCGGCAGCGACGAACAGCTCGCTCGTGGTACGGCGCAGCGACTTCGACATCGCGGATCGCTTCGGCAGCAGCATCTCGAGGACTTCCCTGCGGCCACGGCCCGCGCGACGCCAGGCCGGAATCGCCCAGAGACTCCGCAGGAGTGACGCGTTTGCCGCGAGCGTAGGACCGGGCCGCGCCGCGATCGCCTCCGCGAGTGCGACTCGCTGACCCGGCAGCTCGCGCTCGATCTCGTCGAGCGCGGCCTTCATGCGCTCGCGGCCGTTCGCCGGTGCGAGGGCGTACAGGAAGCGGCCGATCAATCCCGTGAGCACGACGACGCCGAGGCTAGCGGTGCTGAGCGTCGCGACCGGGGTCCGCAGCTGAAACGCCGAATGGAACGAGACGAGCGATGCGGCGACCAGCCCGGTGAACACGTGGAGATCGAGCCAGACCCTCATCGACCCGTGCCGCGATCCGCCGAACCGGCGACGGATCAGATACGACAGGTTCAAGATGATCAGCATCGCGGCGACCCAGCCGTAGCCGTTGCCGAAGAGGCCGCTCGGCCGCAGCTCGCGGAAGTCCGGATGCTCGACCCGATCCTCGACGGAAAGCTGGTAGAAGCCCCAGCCGCGATACGCGAGCCCCACCGTGATCGCGATGAGGATCAACGCGAGGAACGCGGTCAAGAACGAGACACGTCTGCGAGCAGTTACGACCATCGAGGCTCTTCGAAGAAAGCGATTCGGCGACTCGCCCCCCGGCGAATCGTTTCGGGGACACCCTAACTCAGAATATGTCTCAGGAGCTACGAGCGCTCGAAATTCGCGAAAGCCGCCTCGACGTCGTTGTCGAGACTGCTGTGGGAAAACACGTTCGTCGTGGGCTCTTCCGCGAACTCGTTCGTCGCGAGGACCGGAGTGCGAACGCTTCCTGTCGCCAGAGCCCGATCGCGCTTCGTCGAGTGGCGATGCAGCGGGAGGGCTGCGACCGGCTTTGTCATGCGAGTGTCGTCGGCGACGACCTCACCGATCTGCTGCGCCTCGACCGTGCGCTCGAGAGGGAACGCGTCGACCGGTGGCGCCGTCTTGAGCGCGTCCAATAACGAGTCGACCTCGAGATCGCCGACAGAGGGAGCGCGCGGCGCTGGGACCTGCACGGGTACGACCGGCGCGCGAGCAGGTTGAACGTTGGCCCGCGCAGGTTGCTCGTTGACGGGGGCCGCTTGGACGTTGACGGGTTGAACGTTGGCGCGCGCAGGTTGCTCGTTGACGCGAGCAGCTCGAACGTTGGCGGGACCGGCCGGGCGAATCACGAGCTGGGCAACCGCCGCGAGTACGACCACAAGCGCGACCACGAACGGCACGGCGACCAGGAGGAGCGGCAGCGTGGGCCCTAGCATGCGAGCGATAGGTGCAACCCGTGTTCCTGGGGATCGGCGGTCGAACTGCCCGTCATCATGTGGGTCGAGATGTACCGCGTCTGCACTCTTGTGCATGACGAGTACGCGATGACCGGCACCTACATGGAGGCGTCTCGCCAACTGGCGCGTCGTCTGGGATCCAGTCGCGGGAACATTCGTCGACTCGAGCTGCAGCGGCAACATCGCACGGATCTGTGAATGCGACGGCATCGCCGCCGATCCGGCTGCGTTCTGATCAGCTGTCGGACTTCTTGGCTTCTTCGGCGCGCGTCTTCGTGCGACGGCGAATCCCGAACAGCTTGCGACCGAGCATCATGACCGGATCGTAATAACGATCGACGACGCGCTCTTTCAGCGGGATGATCCCGTTGTCCGTGATGTTGATGTGCTCCGGACAGACCTCCGTGCAGCATCGCGTGATGTTGCACATGCCCGAGCCGTACTCTTTCTTGATCTCGGGGATCCGATCCTCGTCGTCGAGCGGATGCATCTCGAGGCTCGCCAGCCGGATCATGAAGCGCGGCCCGACAAACTTTTCCTTGCCGTCGCGATCGCGCAGCACGTGACACGTGTCCTGGCACAAGTAGCACTCGATGCACTTGCGGAACTCCTGCACGCGATCGACGTCCTCTTGGTACATCCGATGCGTGCCGTCCTTCTCGCGAGGGCGCGGCTTGAACGGCTTGATCCGCTTGTTCTGCTCGTAGTTCCACGACACGTCGGTGACGAGGTCCTTGATCACCGGGAAGGTCTTGAGCGGCTGACACGTGATCGTCTCGTCGGGTCCGAAGCTGTTCATGCGGGTCATGCACGACAGCTTCGGCTTGCCGTTGATCTCCATCGAGCAGCTGCCGCACTTGCCGGCCTTGCAGTTCCAGCGCAGCGCGAGATCGTTGGCATCACTCGCCTGGATCCGGTGGAGCGCGTCGAGGACGACCATGCCCTGATCGATCTCGACTTCGAACGACTTGAACTCGCCGCCCTGCGCGTCGCCACGCCAGACCTTGAATTGGCGCTTGCTCACGCGTCACCGCCGATCTTGCCGGACTCGAGATCCTCGATCTTCGCGTACGCGATTTCTTTGAGGTGAGGCGGCGGATCGGGACGCTTGCGCTTCTCGACTTCCACCTGGCCCGCGGAGCCCTTCTTGACGATCACGTTGTATTGCACCCACTCCTCCCGCTCGCCCGGGAAGTCGTTGCGCGTGTGAGCGCCGCGGCTCTCTTCGCGCATCATCGCCGCGCGCGTGACGACCTCGGAGGTGATCAGGAGCGACTTCATCGACAGCGCCTCGTGCCAGCCGGGGTTGTACTGACTCGCGCCCGGCGCCTTCAGCGTCTCGGCTTCCTTCTTGAAGCCTTCGAGATCTTCGAGCGCCTTCTCGAGCTCTTCCTTGACGCGGATGATGCCGACGTTCGCCTGCATCGATTCGGTCAGCTTGTCGTGGAGCACGTACGGATTGGTTCCGGAATCCCGCTTCAGGATCTCGGTCGCACGCCGCACGCCGGAGAGGATCTGATCGTCGCCGGCCTTCGGAGTGGCCGAGAGGCCGCGGATGTACTCGGCCGAGCCAATGCCTGCCAGCCTGCCGAACACGAGCAGATCCGACAGCGAGTTGCCGCCGAGCCGGTTCGCGCCGTGGAGTCCCGCGCCGCACTCGCCGACCGCGAACAAACCCGGCACGGTCGACATCTGCGAGTCGGCATCGACGCGAACGCCGCCCATGAAGTAGTGGAGGGTCGGACCGACTTCCATCGGCTCCGCGGTGATGTCGACTTCCGCCAGCTCCTTGAACTGGTGATACATCGAAGGCAGCTTGCGCTTGATGAAATCGGCGGGCCGCCGCGACGCGATGTCGAGGAACACGCCGCCGTGCGGCGAGCCGCGACCGGCCTTGACCTCCGCGTTGATCGAGCGCGCGACTTCGTCACGCGTGAGCAGCTCGGGTGGGCGGCGCGCGTTCTTGTCGCCGTCGAGCCACTTCTGCGCTTCCTCGACGGTGTTTGCGGTCTCGGCCGCAAACTTCTCGGGAATGTAATTGAACATGAAGCGCTCACCCTTACTGTTCTTCAGGATGCCGCCATCGCCGCGCACGCCTTCGGTCACGAGCGTTCCACGCACCGAGGGCGGCCACACCATGCCGGTCGGGTGGAACTGCGTGAACTCCATGTCCATCAGCTCGGCGCCTGCTTCGTAAGCCATCGCGAGGCCGTCGCCCGTGTACTCCCACGAGTTCGACGTGACCTTCCACGCCTTGCCACCGCCACCGGTCGCGAGGATCGCGGCCTTGCAACGGAACACGACGAATCGTCCGGTCTCGCGCCAATAGCCGAGGACACCTGCGATCCGATCGCCGTCCTTCAGCAGCTCGAGCGCCGTGCACTCCATGTGGAAGTCGATGCCCTGATGAACACCGTGATCTTGCAGCGAACGGATCAGCTCGAGGCCGGTGCGATCACCGACGTGCGCGAGTCGCGGATAGCGATGACCGCCGAAGTTGCGCTGGCTGATCAGGCCGTCTTTCGTGCGATCGAAGACCGCGCCCCATTCCTCGAGCTCGCGGACGCGGTCGGGCGCTTGCTTCGCGTGCAGCTCGGCCATCCGCCAGACGTTGAGGAACTTGCCGCCGCGCATCGTGTCGCGGAAGTGGATCTTCCAGTTGTCGCGCGGATCGACGTTGCCCATCGCGGCGGCCATGCCGCCTTCGGCCATCACCGTGTGCGCCTTGCCGAGGAGGCTCTTCGAGATCACACCGGTCGACAGTTTCTGCGCGCTGCACTCGATCGCGGCGCGCAGTCCGGCGCCACCGGCACCGATGACGAGCACGTCGTGATCGATCGTTTGAATTTCGGATGCGTCGAGGGCCATGTCAGCTCCAGGTGTTGAAGTCGTGGATGACGCCCATGGAGCACAGGCGGATGTAGAGGTCGGTGACCATCACCCAGATGAGGCTCATCCATGCGAACTGCATGTGGCGCGAGTTGAACCAGGTGGCTTGCTTGAACGAGCCCAGCGCGATCGTCTCCTTGCCACAGTGAGACATGCAGTCCTTGCGACCGCCGATCAAGTGACGGAACGAGTGACAGCCGAACGTGTAGCTCGCGATCAAGACGACGTTGATCGTCATGATCAGACTGCCGACGCCGATGCCGGGCTGCCCGTCTCTGAAGAACGATTCGAACGCGTCCTTGCCGAGCAGCACGATGAACACGAGCGCGAAGTACATCGCGTAGCGATGCAGGTTCTGGAACAGCAGCAGCGACGTCTCGCCCTTGTACTTGCGCTTGATCGTGAGCGGACCGACCGCACACGCCGGCGGTGATCCGGCGAAGGACCGGTAGTACGCCTTGCGGTAGTAGTAACAGGTGAACCGGAACGCGCCCGGGAACACGAGGATCAGGATCGCGGGGGATGCCGGGATCAGGTGCGGGAACCACGATGGCCACATCCCGAACCACGCCATATCGACGGGTGCACCGCCGTGCGCGAGCGAGTTCGGCTCGACAAAGATCAGCGGTGAGTAGAAGGGCGAGAGGTAGGGGTCGGTGTAGTAGTGGTTGCCCTGGAGGGCGGCCCACGTCGTGTACACGATGAACGTGCTGAACACGGCGAAGGTGATTCCAGGACCAACCCACCACCCATCGGAGCGTTGGGTCTTTCCAAACCCTTCCGCATGTCCCCCGATTACAGGCAGGTGCGTGGCCATGTCGCGGCGGACTATAGGGAAACGGGTACTTGGCTGCAAGGTGGTGGGGTCGCGAGATCCGCGAATAGATGGGAGGAAATCGCCTCGTCGATGCGTACTCTCGCGCACGGTCGAGGTCTCACCATGTTCGATGCACGCGAGCACAAAACCGATGCAGCGAGGTCTTGAACAAAATCCGCCGCGAGCCACGTCGCTTCGATCCAGTGTGGCTCCAGAGCGCGCAGAACAAACTTTCATGCACTTCGACTGCCGGTTGACCGACTACGGCCACGCCGTCTACGAGGCGCGTCGCAACCACTACGATCGCCGCGGCGACCCCGGCAATTCGCCCCGGAACGCTCTTCGGGCAAGAAATCCGATGCTGGATCCGTACAATGGCCGAGCCATGTTTGATTTTCGGGAACGTAAAGCCGACCCACAAATCGATCAGCCGGTAATGGACCCCGCGTCCACACAGGAGGTCGCCGCCAAGGATACGTACACGGCGAAGGGTGCGATCCCGCCGGTCGCTGCGAGCTCCGATCAGTCGCCTGCGCCGACAGCCTCGGAACGTGCCTACGGGCCTGACGAACAACAGACCGCTTCGTCGACGCACATGGGGCGTGGGTATGGACGCGTGAAGGCGAACGGGCTCAACGTACGCGCGACGGCGGATGCGAGCTCGAAGGCCAACGTCGTCGGCTCTCTGCAGCACGGTGCGACCGTAGAGATCATCGATCACCAAGGCACGTGGATCCGAATCACCCACCGCGGCGGAGAAGCGTATGTCCACGGCGCCTACGTCGAGGTTGCCTCGCCGAAGGCGACCGAGGAGAGCCCGAAAGCCGAACCGCCGGCCCCGACACCCATCACGCCCGCGGCGGAGAAGGAAGTGCCAGCTGCGCCCACGGCACAAGCGGCAGCTGCGCCCACGGCACAAGCGGCAGCTGCACCCACGGCACAAGCGGCAGCTGCGCCCACGGTACAAGTGGCGGCTGCGCCGACCGCACATGCCTCACGTGACGGGAGCATCTTTCAGGGCAACCTCGGGATGCACGCCGGCGCCTCGCATCACGAGGAGAAGGCCACGAGCCATCAGGCCGAGCACGTCGATCACGAGGACCACGTGCCCGCGCACGTGGACGGTGACGTCAGGGCCCCCGAGAAGCCAAAAGCCAAGACTTCTGGCCATGCCGCGGCCCATCCGGGCGGCCAGGAGCTCTTTGCCAAGGGTGGCTCCCTGTCGAGCGAGCATCTCCACCAAAAAGATCTCACGGAGGCCGAGTTCGAGTTCAAACAGCGCGTCTACGAAGCCGCGACCGCGCGCCTAGGCGACAAGGTTTACGGTGGCGTCGATAAGGAACGACTCGTCGATTGCGAAGGCGGTCAGATTCGCAACGATGTCGCCGGTCCGCTCGATGCGATGATGAACGCGATGAAGGCTGACCTGAAGGCAGGAACGCCGGTCGACGGTCCGCATGGCAAGGTCGAAGTCGGCGACGCCACCGGCGTTCACGTGCAGTCGGCTTATCGCTCGCCAGAACGCGACCGCGATCTGTGGGACTCCTACTTCCAGGGGTACATGCACGCGACCGCGTCGGAACGCGCGGCGACCGGTGATCCGCTCGGCCACGAGGCGCTCAAGGTCATGCTCGCGTATGTGGGAAAGCGCAAGGCGCCCCCGGGTGGCTCGAACCACTCGAACGGCACTGCCGTCGACATCGCGATGGAGATCAACGGTCAGCGCCAACTGAACAAGTTCAACGATCAGAAGACGTGGAAAGCGTCTTGGCACTATGCGTGGCTGCTCAAGAATGCGGGCAGCTACGGGTTCAAGAACTACCCAGCCGAGGCGTGGCACTGGGATCACAAAGGCGACGGCTGAGCCCCACCTGAGCCGACGACGTTATTGCTGCGCGTGTGTCGCGAGCACGTCGGCGACGCACAGCGTCAGTCGACGAGCCGTCGGGATGTGCAGGAACTCGTTCGGGCCGTGCGCGTTCGAGCCAGGTCCGAGGACACCGGTGATG
Source organism: Myxococcales bacterium (assembly GCA_028287115.1). GTDB lineage: Bacteria > Myxococcota_A > Polyangia > Haliangiales > Haliangiaceae > JABFXX01. The sequence goes on along the minus strand of JAQBQF010000014.1, from coordinate 28,575 downwards.
CAGAACTGTGCCTTCGGGAACTTTTCGCCGAGCATGTACATGAACGGGATCGTGCCGCCTTCTCCCATGTACATCGCCGGCTTGCCGAAGTGACGCTGCGATGCTTTCGACAGCGCTTCGTCGAGCCACGGCGCCATCTCCGGTGCGTCCCAGCCGGCGTTCGCGCCGATCTCGGTGAACGAGACCTTCGCGCCGTACGGCGGATCTTTCTCGAGCGTGTCCTTGACGACCTTCGCGGCCGCTTTTGGATCGACGCGCGGCGGGATCCGGATCGACAGCTTGAGCTTCGTGTACGGGCGCAGCACGTTGCCGGCGTTACCGATCGGCGGCCAGCCGTCGGCGCCGGTGATCGCGAGACCTGGGCGCCACGTGCGATTGAGGATCAGCTCGATGTTGTCCTTGGCGACCGCCGAGACGCCCGGCTGTAGCGGGAACTTGTCCCAGACTTCATTGCCGATCACCTGCGCGGTGCGCTCGGCCTGCATGATGCGCTGCTTGGGGATCTGCGTCGCGAGCGCGTCGAGCTTCATCTTGCCGGTGTGGCTGTCTTCGAGTCGATCGAGCAGCATGCGCGCGACGCGCTCGCTGGCGGCGACGACGCCGGTGCCGTCGCCCGAGTGCACGCCTTCGGTCAACAGCGAGACCTCGAGGTTGCCGATCACGAGGCCGCGGAGCGACGTCGTCGACCACAGCTGATCGTAGTTCGCGCACCCGGAGTCGAGACAGACGACGAGCGAGAGGTCGCCGATCCGCGATGACAGATGATCGATGTACGCCGGCAGATCATAGCTACCGGATTCTTCGCACGCTTCGATCAAGACGACGCAGCGCGCATGAGGGAGCTTGTCTTTGCGCATCGCGTTGATCGCGGTCAGCGATGCGAAGATCGCGTAGCCGTCGTCGGCGCCGCCGCGGCCGTAGAGCTTGTCGCCTTCGATCACCGGCGTCCACGGGCCGAGGCCTTCGCGCCATCCCGCCATCTCCGGCTGCTTGTCGAGGTGGCCGTAGAGCATCACCGTGTCGCCTGTGCGGCCACCGGTCGCCGGGATGTCCATGAAGATGACCGGCGTGCGCTCGCCGAGCTGGACGACCTCGAGCGTCGCGCCTTCGGGGAGCTGTTGCTTCGCCCATCCGGCGAACAGTGCGACCGCGCGATCCATGTGGCCCGTCTTGCGCCACTCGGGATCGAACATCGGCGACTTGTTCGGGATCTTGATGTAGTCGACGAGGGTCGGAACGATCGACTTCGCGAACAATTCCTCGACCCACTTCGCTGTTGCGTCGCTTACCGGCATGCGGCGGACTCTACCTCAGTTGCGATCGCGGAGCCGGCGTTCGTGATCCGGAGCGGGACGCCGGGCCGGACCGGTTAGAACTGAAGGCCGAGACCGATCCTCGTCGTTGTTACGTAGTCCGTGCTGTCGAAAAAACCAGAGTAGGGCGCATACGACACGAGCCCGAAGATCTGAAACGCGGACTTTTGCGAGATCGGCAGCGCGTAACCCGCTACGAGCTCGTAAACGAAACTCTCCTTCCAGACGGTGCTGGTCGCGGCGGCCGCAGTGCGCCCGTGCTCGAAGCCGATGCCGAGCCCGACGAGGGGGCCTCGTCCAATGCGCAAGGTCGCCCTCGCGCCCGTATCGACGAGGTCTTCACGAACGTCGTATTTTACGGCCGTGAACCGGTCGAGCACGGTCGTGACGCGGAACATCTCGTAACCGAGGAACCCACTCAGCGTGAGACAGGGCGTGATCTGAAATCCGGCTTCGACGTCCGCCCATGGGCCATGGCCATCTGCTGCATCGTTGGCATTGGCGACCTGGCTCGACTGCACGCCCGCGCGAACGGCGAACTGCGGACGGCCCTGCCACGCTGCTGACCGTTCGGACTCCGGTGCCGCCGACACGATCCGTCCCCCGACAAGCACCACGACCAAAATCCCGATTCGCATCGCCCCGGCATCGTGCCACGAGCATTCCGCTCTGTGCACCGTGATGTCGAGAGCTCGGTCTGCGGCTGCTCGAAATCGGCGCACGCGATCTCCAGAGCGATGGCTTTCCGTGCACCATGATGCCGTGCGCGAGATCGGCAGATCACCCCGGAGCGTCGTGAACCTGGCAGGCCAATCGGAGGTCCACCTGCCCGAAATCCCGGGTCACGAAGCGGGGTTCGGAGGGCTACACATGTTCCGAGGGTCTCGTAATATTGGAGTCATGGTGATCCGGCTGTCGGACGAAAAGAAACCGCCCCCGAAGCGGGACGGCGAGCGACAGACGGGATTGGTGCTCGACGAGCGAACGCGCACCAAGAAGCCGCCGATGTACAAGGTCCTGTTGCACAACGACGACTACACGACGCGCGAGTTTGTCGTGTGGGTCCTGCAATCGGTGTTTCACAAGAACGAGGCCGACGCGATCGCGATCATGAGTCACGTCCACAACAATGGTGTCGGAACTGCGGGCGTCTACACGTTCGAAGTGGCAGAGACCAAAGTCACGAAGACGATGTCGCTCGCGAAGGCACAACAGTTCCCGCTTCAGCTCTCGATCGAACCGACGGACTAGAGGTCACCATGCTGTCACCCGAGCTTCAAGCCACACTCCAGCGCGCCGTCGATGACGTTCGTGGCCGGCGCCACGAGTATCTCACCCTCGAGCACTTGCTGCTCTCGATCCTCGATGATCCGAGCGGCGTCGATATCGTCGTCAAGTGCGGCGGCGACGTCGAGAAGCTCCGCGGCGATCTCGAGCGCTTCCTCGACGATCAAGAGGAGCTACCGGAAGGCGAGGAGTCCGGGCCCGATCAGACGCTCGCCTTCCAGCGCGTGCTGCAGCGTGCCGCGATGCACGTTCAGGCAGCCGGTCGCCAGCAGATGACGACCGGCAACGTGATCGCTTCGATGTTCCGCGAGCGCGACTCGCACGCGGTGTACCTGCTCGAGAAGCAGGGCATCACGCGGTTCGATATCATCAACTACATCTCGCACGGCGTGTCGAAGGTCGATGCCGGCGGTCCGGTCGTGCCGCGGGCGCGCGGCGTCGAGGACGATGGCTCGGAAGATCGCGCGATCAACAATCCGCTCGAGAGCTTCTGCGTCGACCTCACGCAGCGCGCGCGCGAAGGCAAGATCGATCCGTTGATCGGCCGCGTCGACGAGCTCGAGCGCATGATCCAGGTGCTGTCGCGGCGGCGTAAGAATAATCCGCTGCTGATCGGCGAGCCCGGCGTCGGCAAGACGGCGCTGGCCGAAGGTCTCGCACTGCGGATCGTCGATGCGAAGGTCCCCGAGTCGCTCAAGGACTGCAAGGTCTATTCGCTCGACATGACCGCGGTGCTCGCGGGCACCCGGTATCGCGGCGACTTCGAGGAGCGCCTCAAGGCCGTGATGAAGGTCCTGATCGGCGATCCGAAGTCGATCCTGTTCATCGACGAGATCCACAACATCATCGGCGCCGGCGCGACGAGCGGAGGCACGATGGATGCGGCCAACATCTTGAAGCCGCCGCTGGCGAACGGCGAGCTGCGCTGCATCGGCTCGACCACGTTCAAGGATTATCGCCAGGCGTTCGAGCGCGATCGCGCGCTGGCGCGGCGGTTCCAGCGGATCGACGTCGGTGAGCCGAGCGTCCCCGAGGCGATCGAGATCTTGAAGGGCCTCAAGTCGAAGTACGAGGACCACCACAACGTGAAATACACCGACGCCGCGATCGAAGCGGCGGTCGAGCTCTCGGCGCGCCACATCAGCGGCCAGCACTTGCCCGACAAGGCGATCGACGTGATCGACGAGGCCGGCGCGAAGGTCCGCCTGATGCTGCCGGAGAATCGTCCCGACGTGATCCGGCCATCGCTGATCGAAGAGATCGTGGCAAAGATCGCGCGGATCCCGACTCGGTCGGTGTCGACGCAAGACAAGCAGAAGCTCCAGGACCTCGAAGGCGAGCTCAAGCAGCAGATCTACGGTCAGGATAAAGCGATCGAGCAGCTCGCGATGGTCATCAAGCTGTCGCGCGCGGGCCTCGGCAATCCCGACAAGCCAACCGGCAACTTCCTGTTTGCAGGGCCGACCGGCGTTGGCAAGACGGAGCTCGCGAAGCAGCTCGCGAAAGTGCTCGGCGTCGAGTTCATCCGGTTTGACATGTCCGAGTACATGGAGAAGCACACGGTGTCGCGTCTGATCGGCGCGCCTCCCGGCTATGTGGGCTTCGATCAAGGCGGCCAGCTGACCGACGCGATCAACAAGCATCCGTACTCGGTGGTGCTCCTCGATGAGATCGAGAAGGCACATCCGGATCTGTTCAACATCTTGCTGCAGGTGATGGACCACGCGACGTTGACCGACAACAACGGTCGCAAGAGCGACTTCCGCAACGTCATCCTGATCATGTCGAGCAACGCCGGCAGCCGAGAGATGGCACAAGGCTCGATCGGTTTCGGGGATTCGATCGCCGATAGCAAGTCAGGCAAGAAGGCGATCGAGCGCGTGTTCACCCCCGAGTTCCGTAACCGCCTCGATGCCACCGTGTTCTTCGACTCGCTACCGGTCCCGGTGATCCGCAAGGTTGCCCGGAAGTTCCTCGACGAGCTCGATGGTCAGCTCGGCGAGAAGAAGGTCGAGCTCGAGATCAGCCCTGCGGCGCTCGACTGGTTCGTCGAGAATGGCTACGACAAGGCGATGGGAGCGCGCCCGATGGGTCGCCTCGTCCAGAGCACGCTCAAAGCGCCGCTCGCGAACGAGATCCTGTTCGGCAAGCTCGCGAACGGCGGTATCGCGTTCGTCGACGTCAAGGACGGCAAGATCGACATCCGCTGCGAACCGATCGCCCCGCAGCTCATCGAGAAGACGTCCGAGACCGCGAACTAACTACGGCGCGACGGTCCAGGTGCCGTCGACGGAGACGTACTCGCCGTTGCGCTGCTCCCACCGCGGCTCGCGGTAAATGTAGCCTGCGCGCTCGCGCTCGTAGTGGCCAGGCGTCCAGGCCCATTGGCCATCGCGCCAGTCCCAACGGCCGCGGACCCATAGAAAGCCGTGACGTGCTTCGAACCGCTCTTCGCGCAGAGCGGGCGGAGCTGCCGAGGGGCCCGGGGCGTACCAGCCACCGTCGACCGCGACGTAGACACCGTTTCGTGTTTCCCACCGAGGCTCGCGCCAGCGATAGCCGCGGCGCTCGCGCTCGTGATGACCGCCGACCCAGACGTAGTTGCCATCGCGCCAGTCCCATCGGCCGTTGACCCACGTGTAGCCACGTCGCTCTTCGTGACGCTCGACGCGGACCGCCGGCGGAGCCTCGTAGGGATGCAGGCGATCGCGGTGCTCGTCGCGGCGTTCTTCACGGCGTTCTTCACGCCGCTCTTCATGCCGTTCCTCGCGGCGCTCTTCACGCCGGCGATCTTCGCGCCGTTCTTCACGACGGTCTTCTCGTCGGGGCTCCGCAGAAGCCGGCAAGACCGTGAACAACGTCGCAGCACCAAGTAGCGCAAACAAGATCTTTCGCATGAGCCCTCCAAGGCGGACGTGGGGTCGAGCGTACTGCGCTTGGATCGCCGGATCCGAGGCGCTTAACAATCCGTCACGTGATGGCTCGAGTTGTGGGCGTGTGTCGGCCTACGACGCGGCGATATAGCCGTGGATCGCGAGGGCGACCGCGAGGGCGATCACCATCGACAGCGCACCGTACGTGAGCTTGTGAAGCACGAGCTTGCGGCGCAACGAGTCCTGCGGATCGTCACCGCCTTGCACGCCGTAGATCACGAGGGAGTCGGGGGCCGTTGCCTTGAGCTGGAGCTTCTTGCCCTCGCGCTGCGGCGTACCGGCGATCACGACGGCCGCATCGATCGGCAGGAATACCGACCACGTCTCGCGTTTGTTGCGATGTTCCGAGCTCCAGGTCGCGCCCTTCGGATCGACGTCGAGGCTGCTATTCGCCAGGTGGAGCTGAAACATGCTGTCGAACCCGCGGCGCTCGGTCGCGACCTTGTTATCGAGGTTGCGTTCGATGCTCTTCTCGACGTTCTGGTCGAGACTCTTGTCGGACTCGAGCTTCTTCTTGCGCAGTGTATGGATCGCTCCGATCGCGATCATCTGGCTGAAGAACTTCTCCGGCGTCTCGTCGCCGACGCGGCCGACGAACACCCCCGGCTTGCCTTCCTGCGGCTCGGACGTCGGCTGGATCAGCCGTCCGAGCAGCCGGATCTGGCGGCGCGACCGCACGAGGCCGAATACGCCGACGGCTAGGATCAGCGCGCCCTGGATCGTCGTGCCCATCGGACCTTCGGGCGGCAAGTTCACGGCGATGCCCATGACGACAGCGCCGGCGGCGAGCAGCCTGGTCGGCTTCTTCTCGCGCTCGTCGAACTTCGGTAGCTGGATCTGATCCCAGAGCAGACCGACCGCCACGGCCGCGGTGGTGATCGCGATCGTCGGGGCGATGAACGTGAACGCCGACGTGCCAAGTGTGATCGACGCCTCCGCGAGCACGATCGTGACCAGCACGAGCGCGAGCGGAATGATCACGTTCCACGGCAGCGCGCCGCGCTTCAGCGGGGCTTGCCGGCGTTGTTGCTCTTTGGCGTGCGCGGTCTCCCACGTATCGACCGCTTGCTGCGTCCCGGCCGCCATCCATTTGACGGTGCCATCGCCGCGCTCGCCGACGATGTCGATCGAGCTGCCGTCGGTGACCCACGCGGTCCGCAAGCTCACTTCGATGTTTGGCTCCGGACGCATCGCGATCGCGGACACGCCAGGTTCACCGGCGATCTTGCTGTAGATCGCACGCCGTTCATCGTCGACGAGGACCGATGCGGCGGGGAGCTCGACGACGGTCTTGTTGCCTTCCGCATCGACGAGCTCGAACTTGCCTTCCATCGCGTGGCGCTGGCGTTTCTGCCGGACGGCGAGCTCGCAGTAACCCACGAGCGGCCCCGTGCCTTCCCCGATCCTCCGCGCGGTACCGCGCAACCGTACGAGCTCCACGAGATCAAATTACCATCGAACGCGTGGCGCATGCGGTGGTCGCACTCTATTCCCAGTTGTAGGCAAACCCGCGAGCCGCGAGCGCGAGGTGGCGCGCCGATATCCAGCCTACAATGGCGAGCAATGGTGGACGATCGCGACAACGGAAGTACGGACGAGAGAGTGCCGCAGTCGCCTGATGGAACTCTCAAAGGCGTTCGAGGAGCTCGCGCTCGGACCGACCCCGCGCAAATGCCGACGGCCGCGGTCAGCGTGGAGATGGCCGCGACGGCGGCGGTGAGCGCCGAGATGGCGGCAACGGTCGCGGTGTCTTCGTCGGACGTGACGAGCTCGGGTCCGACGCAACCGATCGGAGTCATTCGTCGCGGGTCGGCGAGCATTCCCGCCGAGGTCGAGGGTTCGAGATACCGGCTCGGAGAGCTGCTCGGTCAGGGTGGAATGGGCGAGGTCGTGCTCGCGATCGACGAACGGATCGGCCGCGAAGTCGCGGTCAAGCGGATCCGTTCCACCGATCCCACCGCCGAGGAGCTCGCACGGTTCGTACGCGAAGCGCTCGTGCAAGGGCGGCTCGAACATCCGGCGGTTGTCCCGGTGCACGATCTCGCAGTCGATCGCGAGGGCCGGCCGTTCTTCGTGATGAAGCGGCTCACCGGCACGGTGATGAGCGACTTGCTGCACCAGATGGGCGAGGCGGGCACCGACCAGACGGCGCTGCGCCAGCGCATGTTGCGCGCATTCGTCGACGTCTGCCTCGCGATCGAGCTCGCGCACTCGAAGGGCATCGTCCACCGCGATCTCAAGCCGTCGAACATCATGCTCGGTGACTTCGGCGAGGTGTACGTGCTCGACTGGGGCATCGCACGCGCGGTCATCGACGAGGACGAGGCGGCGCCGTTCCGTCCGAGCAAGCAGGGGCTCGAGCTGTCGACGGGCGAGACCGTCGCGGGGACCGTGCTCGGTACGCCGGCGTTCATGGCGCCGGAGCAGCTCGCCGGCGAGCGCGCAGGTCCGGCGGCGGATGTCTACGCGCTCGGCTGCATCCTCTACGAGATCGTCGCCGGCGTCGCGCTTCACCAGCACAAGCGGTCGGCCGCAACCGCGGCGACGCCGGTCGATGGCAGGCCTTCGAAGGTGCGTCCGGACTCGCCGCCGGAGCTCGATGCGATCTGCGAAGCGGCGACACAGATCGAGCCCGCAGCGCGACCTGCGTCGGCACGAGCACTCGGCGACGCGGTCCAGGCCTATCTCGACGGTGACCGCGACATCGCGTTCCGGCGCCAGCTCGCCGCCGGCCACATCGCGGAGGCGCGGGCCGCACTCGCAGGCGGTGATGACGAGGATGCGCGCCGCACCGCGATGCGCTCGGCGGGACGTGCACTCGCGCTCGACCCCACGGCGCAAGAAGCCGCCGACCTCGTCACGAGCCTCGTGTTGCATCCGCCGAAACAAATTCCGGCCGAGGTCGAAGAGCGGGTCGCACGGATCGACACCGAGACCGCGCGCTCGCAGGGCAAGCTCGCGGCGATGTCGATGGTCGGTTACCTCGGCTTCGTTCCGCTGCTGCTGTGGACCGGCATCCGCGACGCGACGTTCGTGATCGCATTCGCCGCGCTGACGATGGCGAGCGGCGTCCAGGTGCTCGCGCTGACTCGTCGCGAACGGATCTCGTCGCGTCCGATCTACGTCAACGCGTGTATCAACGCGGTTCTGATCGGTCTGGTTTGTCGGATGGTCGGTCCATTCATCATCGCCCCGACGCTCGTCGCGACCACGCTGATGGCGTACGCGGCGCATCCGCGGTTCGGCCGGATCGGGATCATCGCGATCATTCTCGCGTCGTCGGTGATGGTGCCCTGGGGGCTCGAGCTCGCGGGCTTGATCGCGCCGACCTACCAGTTTGTCGACGGTGCGATCATCCTGCATTCACCGGTCGTCACGTTTCGTTCGGTCCCGGTGCAGGTCGCATTCGCGCTGCTGCTCGTCGCGCTCCTCGCGGTTGTCGCGGTGCTGTCGCGCCAGATGGCGAAGCGCCAGCGTGAGGCGAGCAGCAAGGTCGAGCTGCAGGCATGGCACCTGCGCCAACTGGTACCATCACGAGATGGTCGATGACAGTGAGACGAAGGCGACCGTCGCCCGTGCACCCGCCGGGGAGCAGACCGCCGATGGCGACCTTTCGCAATTTGCCGCGACCGCGCCTGCCGAAGAAGCAACCACGGGCGAGCCAACGATCATCCCGACGTGGGGAGCAGGTGAAGGCGTCGCGCTACCGGATCCCGGGTACCAGCTCGGCGAGCTGATCGGACGCGGAGGCATGGGCGAGGTGATGGTCGCGAACGATCAGCGGATCGGGCGCGAGGTTGCGGTCAAGCGGATTCGCAGCCGGCAACCATCGCCCGATGCCGTGACGCGGTTCTTACGCGAGGCGCGGATCCAAGCACGGCTCGATCACCCGGCGATCGTGCCGGTCTACGAGCTCGGCACCGATGCGGACGGGCGCCCGTACTTCACGATGAAGCGCCTTGCCGGCGTGACGCTCGCGAAGCAGCTCGAGGAGCGCGGCCCGGTGCAGCCGTTGTTGCGCGCGTTCATCGACGTGTGTCTCGCGATTCGCCTCGCACACGCGCGCGGCGTCGTGCATCGCGATCTCAAGCCTTCGAACATCATGCTCGGCGACTTCGGCGAGGTCTACGTGCTCGACTGGGGCGTCGCGCGCGTGCTGACAGATCGCCGCCGCACGACCCGGCCGGGCATCGCCGATGACGTCGACGAAGGCACGACGGCCGGCGCGATCCTCGGGACGCCCGGTTACATGTCGCCCGAGCAAGTGCGCGGTCACGAGGTCGGTACGCCGGCAGATGTCTACGCCTTGGGCTCGCTGTTGTTCGAGATCCTCGCGGGCGAGCCGCTGCATCCTCGTGGAGGTGCAGCGCTCGCGAGCACGCTCACGCGACCGCAGGAGGCACCCGCGAAGCGCGCGAGTGCCCGCCCGATTCCGCCGGAGCTCGATGCGGTGTGTTTCGATGCGCTCGCGGAAGATCCGAATCAGCGCCCGACCGCGCGCGAGCTCGCGGACCGCGTCCAGGCCTATCTCGACGGCGATCGCGATGTCGAACGCCGCCGCACGCTCGCGGCGGAGCAACTCGATTCTGCGCACGAAGCGCTCGCGTCGGAATCGGACGACGGGCGCTCGAACGCGATGCGATACGCCGGCCGCGCCCTCGCGCTCGATCCTGAATCGGAGGAAGCGGCGGCGCTCGTCACTTCGCTGATCCTCGAGCCGCCGAAGCACCTCCCGGCCGCTCTCGTCGAGAATCTGCGCCAGGATGATCGCCTGCTCAGCATGCATCGCAGCAAACAAGCGGGCATGGCGGTCGCGGGCATCTTCTTCATCTGGGCGTTCATCCCGTTCCTGCACGTTCGAAGCTGGACGATCCTGATCCTGTTCTTTGTGGCGGTCTCGCTGCTGGTCGGCTCGTCCTGGTTGTCGTATCGGCGCGGCTACACGTACGTTCCAGTGTTGCTGGTCCTCAACCTCGCGCTGATCGTGCTGTTCACGCGGGTCGCCGGACCGTTCGTGCTGACCCCGATCGTGATCTGCGGGATGCTGCTCACGATCAGTGGTAATCCCTGGGTCAACCGTCACCGCTGGGTTGCGATCTCGTGGGCCGTCATCGTCGTGCTGTTACCGTTCGCGCTCGAGTGGACCGGGGTGTTGAACACGACTTGGGAGATCAGCGGCGGCTTGCTGATCACGAGGTCTGATACCTACGCGCTGAAAGGGGTGCAGGAAACGATCGGGCTGTTCGCGGCAAACTTCGTGTTCATCTTGATCATCGCGATCTACGCGATCTCGCTCAGTCGCAACCAGTTGGTCGCACGTCGCGCGCTGCAGATTCGCGAATGGCATCTGCGGCAGCTCCTTCCGGGGACAGCCGCGCAGCGACCGTCTGAGAAAGGCATGAAGCTTCGCGCCTGATCGCAGGCGGCGCTTAGTCCGGCGGCAAGGGATCGTCTTTGTCGCGGAACAGGCGCATGCGGACGCGCTCGTGCTGGCGCGCTTTGTAGGCTTCGTGGCTCGAGGCCCCGGATTCGTTGTTATGTGCCGTGGCCTTGTCGCAGACCTGGAACTCCGTCAGCACGAACACGACGTGCGAGAGGTCCGGCGGAATGTCGTGGCGCGGCAACAGCCGCTCGAGGCGGAGCGGCAGGTCGGCGACGAAGTTGATGATCCGGTATTCGGGCCCCGAGAATTCGTTGACCGGCACCTCGGCGGGCTGGGCCCCCTCGGGGAGCGGCTCGGTTGGAAGCACGCCCTTGAGATCGAGCAGCTGATTGACCGATTCGCCCGGAACCACGTAGTTGAACGGGATCAGTTGGCGCGTCAGCGTCGCGAGCATCGGGACGAGGTCCTGATACTGCGGGACGATCAACCGGAACCGGAGCTTGTCGTAGATGTTTGCGGCGAGCGTCGAGCGCTTCGCGAGCAACTTCGTGATCTGCGAATCGCGCGGCTTGCGGCTCCACTCGAACTCGGTGAGCGGTGCGCCAGCCGCTCGCAATTGCTCGACGACCTGCACGACCTTGAGCTCGATCTCGCGAAAGATTACTTCGTCGGAGACCGAGACCTTGAGCAGCGCCTGGCGCCCGTTGATGTGATGGATGATGTGCATCACTTTCAGGACGACGCACGCCCATTTCTGGTGAGGGCCGGTGCTCGACGCGACGAGGAACAGATCGCGCGCGGGCAAGTCGGCGGCGACCTCGTCGGGGATCGCCATCGCATACGCGCGCGCGAGGTAATCGACCGCGTCGGCGCGCAGATCCTCGAGTCGTCCCATCTCTTCGTCGGATTCCGGATCGAACTCGTTGAGGCGCAGGAACCGATCGACCTCCGGATGATCGCTGAAGCTCAGCTTGTGCCAATCGATCACGGAGTCGCCGCGCAGCATGAGGCGCACCGAGTCCGTATCGGCGAGCGTCAGCTCACCGGCCGTAGGCGGCCGAGCGACGCGCGGCAAGACGGTGGCGACCACCGTCCAAGTCTACTCCTTGCGCGGGGGTCGCGTGAGCCGAAGCGTCGCCGTGAACAGACTGAAAACTCCAAGCCCGGCGATCACGTTACCAATGACTGCGATCATGAGACCTCGTGCAAACGCTGCACTAGAAAATTGTGTTCCCAGATCGTCGCGCGCGGCAGAGCCGGAGTCCAAAAAACGACAGGTCTTCTACGGGCGGCGGCCACTCCCGACGACAAGCGGGGCGATGTAGTACAAGCCACCGGCGCGCTACCATCGAGCGGTGACGACGTTTGCGTGCGGCCACTGCGGTGCCGCGCTCGCCTTTGAAGGCGTGCGTACCGAGATCTGTCCCTACTGCGCGAGCCCCAACTTCGTCGAGCGGCCCACCTCCAGCCAGCCCGATCCCGACTTCGTGGTGCCGTTTGCTCGAGACTCGGAGCTGGCACGCCGATCCCTCGATCGCTGGCTCGGCAGCCGTACGCTGTTTGCGGACCCGGCGCTGCGTGCTGCCAAGGTTGAAGATCTACGAGCGATCTACGTCCCGGCATATCTCTACAGCGCCGTCGCGAACACCGAATACACCGCGCAGATCGGCGAGAATTACACCGAGACCGAGACCTACCGGGTCAAGGACGCCGGCGGCAAGAGCCGAACGGAGACGCGCACGGTCACGCGGACCGAATATCGCCCGCTCGCCGGTCGTCATCTTCAGTACGTCACGGACGTGATCGTGAGCGCCTCCGTAGGCCTCCCGAATCGCGAGCTGTCGCGCGCCCTACCGTTCGACCTGAAACAAATGCATCGGTTCTCGCCGGCGCTGATCTCGGGCTGGATGACCGAGGAGTTTTCGCGCGCCGCCGACGAATGTCGAAGCGCTAGCCGATCGGCCGCGCTCGACCAGGTCGGGCAACGGCTGCGCCGGTTCATGCCGGGTGACAGCTTCAGCGATCTGGCGTGGAACACGCGCGTGAGCTGGGAGTCGCTCGATCCGATCCTCGTTCCGGTCTGGGTGTTCGTCGTGACGTATCGCGACGACAAGCAGCCGCTTCGCATCGTGATCAACGGCCAGACCGGCAAGGTCACCGGCAAGGTCCCACTCTCGCCATGGAAGATCGCGATCGGCATCGCCGTGGTCCTCGCGATCGTCGCGGCAACGATCTACTTGCTCGCAGGGCGCACATGACCGCGATCGATCCCGAGGTCGCAGCTGGATGCACGCGCTGCAATTCGCCTCTCGAAGACGGCGATCTTCGGTGCGCGGTTTGCGCGCTCCCAGTACCTGTCACCGTCGCTCGCCCAGACCAGCCGCGTGTCTCGGTGCTCCGCTGCACCGAATGCGGCGCCGCGATCTCATTCGATCCATCCAAGCAGGCGCCGAGTTGCGCGTTCTGCCGCGCGGTCATGAAGATCGAACAGCCGATCGATCCGATCGAGACGGCACGGACGCGGCTGCGGTTCTCGGTGGATCGTGACGCCGCGACCCGATCGATCCGAGGTTGGCTCGGAACCCGCGGCTACTTCACCCCACGGGCGCTTCGGGACGAGGCCGTCTTCGAGTCACTTACGCCCCTGTCGTGGGCGGGCTGGGTCGTCAATGCCAAGGCGATGGTCGCTTGGACCGCCGACTCCGACGACGGCGCGCGGCGATCCGCCTGGGCGCCGCACGCCGGCTCTACCTCGCTCGAGCTCGCGAACATCGTCGTCCCTGCATCGCGCGGCCTACGTGACCACGAATGCAGCCGGCTCTCCCCGTTCTACGATCTCTCACTCTCCGAACCGGTCACACCGCTCCTCGAGCACACCGAAACCATCGAGAGCTTCGACGCGCAACGCTCGGCCGCGCGCAGGTTCGTCCAGGACGCGATCGAAGACCTCGCAAAGGTCCGGATCGAACCGTTCATTTCGGGACGCCGGTTCCGCCGGATTCGCGTCTCGTGCCTGCTCGAACGGCAGACGACCGATCGCGTCGCCTTGCCCGCGTGGGTGCTCGCCTACCGGTTTCGCGGCTCGCCGTATCGCGCGATCGTCCACGGTCAGCGCGAGGACATCGTGGTCGGCACCACGCCGATCGACTGGGCCAAGGTCACGCGCCTCATGCTCGCGATCGTCTCACTCGCGGTCGCGATCGTCGCGATCGTGCTCGTAACCCGGAGCTAGCCGAGTGCGAATAGAACCAGACACTACTTGCACCGCTTCTCGCCGGTTTTCGGCGGCAAGTGTGGTGATCATTCCATCGTCTGGCCGGTTTTCGGCTGCAAGTAGTAGAAGTAGTGTCTGACCCTTACTCCCGGTGAGCGAGGCGTGTTCGCGGAACCGATGAATGACCGTGCCCCGTCAGCGCTTGCGCAATAGATTCCGCGACGACCACCAGCTCCACACGAGCAGCACGCCCGCGACGCGCGCTGTCCACCATCCCCACGCCGCGCGCGGATCTTCTCCGCGACCTTCGAGGATCACCGCGAGCGCGGCCCCCGCGATGCCGATGCCGGCGAAGATGAATTGATGACCGAGCCGGTACATCAGCTGCGCCGGCGCGTCGATGTTCTTGAACTTGATCTGCAGCTCGCCGGCATGCGCGGCGCGCATGAACTTGCGAATCTCGGCCGGCAGCGCCGTCACCGACATCACGAGATCCTTCGAGGTCTCGACGAGCAGCTCGGACCAGTCGCCTTCTTCGCCGAGCACGAAGCGCTCGAGGTAGGGCCGGATCACCGTCATCGGATTGAGCGTCGGATCGAGCTCGGTGCACAAGCCCATCAGCAGCAGCAGGGTCCGCTCGAGGACGATGATCTCTTTCGGCACGTGGAAGTTCGCCGAGAGCTCGCGCAGCGAGATGTCCATCTTGCGAAGATCGGCGACGCTCTCGAGGCCCTTCTGCGGATCGAACTTGATGTCTTTCAAGTTCAGCGAGTCGAGCGAGATGTTCTCTTGAAACTTCTCGTGGAAATATTCGATCACCTGCTCGAACATCAGCTCGTTGGCGCCGCGCGCGACGAAGCCCATCTGCTTCATCGCGGCGACGATACGATGCGTGTCGCGCATCAGCGCGCCCTGGATCAGCTCGACGATGCCGCCGCGCACGTTGCCGGGAATCTCGGCGACCGCGCCGAAATCGAGGAACACGATCGTCGGTGGGCCGCCATCGGGTGACGGCCTGACGAGCAGGTTTCCGGGGTGCGGATCGGCGTGATAGATGCCGTCGCTGAAGATCTGCTGGCAATAGATCTCGACGACCTGACGCGCGAGCTGACCGCGATCGAGCCCGAGCTTCTTGGTCGCCGCATGATCGGTGATCTTGACGCCGCTTTCGAAGTGCGTGACCAGTACGCGCGTGGTTGAGAGCTCGGCGACGACGCGCGGGAACGCGACGTCCTTGCGATCCGGAAAGTTCGCCGAGATCCGCGCGACGTTGTCGGCCTCGGCTTTGTAGTCGAGCTCCTCGAGGACGATCGCGCGGATCTCGCGATACAGCTCCTCGAGCCCCTGATACGGGATGAACCACTCGACGATCCGGAAGATCCGGCGCAGGGTGTTGAGATCGCGGCGGACGATCTGCTCGATGTCGGGGTACTGGACCTTGACCGCGACCTTCGCGCCATCGGGCAGGCGTGCGAGGTGGACCTGTCCGATCGAAGCGGACGCGATCGGCTTGCGCTCGAATTGCACGAATAGCTGGTCCGGAGTCTTGCCGAGCTCCTCGGTGATTCGTTGCTCGATGTCGCGATACGGGCGCGGTGGCACGGCGTCCTGCAGCCCTTCGAGCTCCCGACGAAACTCCTCGGGCAGGAAGTTCGTCATGATCGAGATCAGCTGACCGACCTTGATGAACAGACCCTGCAGCTCGATGATCGTGCTCTCGATCCGGCGCGCGTTGCGGAGGTGAACGGTGCGGAGGTTGTGCTCGATCCAGGCATCCGAGTGAAACCGCGCACGGATCCGCAGCCACAGGTAGCTCCAGATCACGCGCCACGTCACCCAGTACGCGCGGATGCTCCGGACGCGGAGTGGGGCAGGACGCGACTCGTGATCCGAGCGATAGCGCCGCGACTCGTGCATCAGCGTCGTCACCGAATCGGCGGCGGAAGGCGCGGCTGGATCGGGCGCAGGCGGTGAACCGTCCGCACCCGTCGCGTCCCTGCGCGCCGGCTGGGCCATCCACGAAGTCTACAGGGGATCGGTGGCGCTCGCAGGGTTGATCCGGCGACGGATCGGGGGTACCCCCAAGGATATGGCTACCGACGACGAAGCGCCCGCCAAAGCCGAGCCGCAGCGTGCGCCCGCAGCGGGGCCAGAGAAGCAGCCTGGCCAGCGCGACTCTCGGCCCGATCTCGATCGCGAGCGGGTGAACGAACGCGAGAGCGGACGCGACTCGAAGCCCGAGCTCAAGGTCGAGGCGGCGCCGCGGCCGTCCGAAGCTCGCGAGCCGAGGCCCGAAGCTCGCGAGCCGAGGCCCGAGCCACGCGAGACCCGTCCGCCGGCTGACCCGAAGCACGATCCGCTAACCGAGACGATTCGCCAGCGCCTCGAG
Organism: Myxococcales bacterium; assembly: GCA_028287115.1. Taxonomy (GTDB): domain Bacteria; phylum Myxococcota_A; class Polyangia; order Haliangiales; family Haliangiaceae; genus JABFXX01. Next base: position 12,056 of record JAQBQF010000014.1, on the reverse strand, counting down.
CACCTCGTGCCCGAGCTGGTCAAGAAGACATTCTCGGCGGGCATGGGCGCGGTGTTTCAGACCGAAGAAGGCATCCGCCGCATCGCGCGCGAGGTCAGCCTTCCCGACGTCGCCGGTTACATCGCGTCTTCCGCCGACGGCGCGAAGGACAAAGTGTTCGAAGTGATCGCGCGCGAGACGCGAGATTTCCTCTCGACGCTGAACCTGACCGAAGAGATCGCGAAGATCCTCACGACGCTGTCGTTCGAGATCAAGACCGAGATCCGCTTTATCCCCAACAGCGAGCGGTTCGCGGGCGCCGAGCCGGACGTCAAGGCGTCGGTCAAGCTCAAGCGGAACGACAAGGCCATCGAGCGGGAGGACGAGCCTCGCGATAAGGGCTCGCGCCTCCGGTTCTGGAAGCGTGACGACGGCGGCGAGGGCAGTGACGATGGCAACAGCGGCGAGCCCTAGCCGCGCGCGGCGGGCAAAGACGGTGTTACGCTGACAGGCGAGGGGCCGGTGGGCCCTTCCACGATGATAAGATCTCGCTCGATGAGGGTTGTTCCGATCGCGGCGTTTGCGCTCACCGGCTGCGCGCAGCTGTTCGGGATCGCCGAGACCAGCGCGCCAGACGCGCCGGCAGGCACCGTGAGCCTGCAGGTCCAGCGCGAGTCGATCGGCGCGACGATCGTCAAAGGACCGCAGGACCTCACCGGTCAAACGGCGACGTTCCTCGTCCCGGATGCGGCCGACCCGAGCGGCTATCGCCGGGTACCGGCAACGCTCTCCGCCAGCCTCGACACGTGGACCGCGATCATTCCGGACGGGACTCCGCTGATCGAGTTCACGCTTCCCGACTATCCAGAGCCGATGACGCGGCTCCTCGCGCTGCCCAACCGGAACATCCTGTACTCGTTCTACGTCTACGAGCATCCGGCGCCGGTAGCGCCGCCCTCACCGGCGAGCTTCGACGTCAACGTCACGTTGCCGACTCCGTACGCGGTGAACGAATCCTTCCAGGCGTATTCGATCGGCACGTGGAGCTACCACAACTTCACGGCGGCGGAGGTTCCGGCCGCCGCGGGTCCCACCGTGCTCGGTCCGATCAACATTCCCTATGACGCGGCTCACTTCGCGAATATCACCGGCAGGGCGATCGAGAAGGTCACCACCGACGATCAATTCCTGGTGCTGCGCTACGTCGGTCCGGACCTGACCGGTTTCCTCGAGCTGCCCCGCTTCGATCAGACCGGCGTCGACGGCGTCACGGGCGCGATGGCCGCGAACCCGCACACCGCGATGCTCGATCTGATGGTCGAGCCGACCAAGCCGGCGATGCGGTTCGCCGGGGTGAGACCGGCGACGACCGCGACCTCGATGAGCTGGATTCTCGCCGCATCACCTGGGTATGCGAGCGCGCACCTCAGTGGACCGGGCCTGCAATCAGCCGGCGTGCTTCCGGCGGACACCGGCAAGATCACCGCGGCGTATGGAAACCCGTTCGTCGCGCATGGTTGGAACACGGCGCTCCTCTGGAACCCGAACGCGACGCGGAGCTACACGGATCCGGCGACGATGCTCGCGGTCACGCTCTACACCGGCCTGCAGCAGATGGTCGAGCCCACGAGCGGTCAGCTGCTCGATCTGCCATCGGGCCTTCCGATCTCGGTATCCGCGAATCAGACCGCGCTGATCAGCGACGGCAACACGCTCACGCTCGATCCCACCAAGTCCGTCGAGCTCAGTGCCACGTTCGACCGCGCCACATGCACGTTCTACCAGATGGACGTCATCGAGCTGCTGCCGAACACCGCCGCGCCGATGCCAACCGCGCTCACCGGTCACGTGCGCTACTTCACGATGCAGACCGCGCAGACGATCAAGATCCCGCCGGGCGTGTTCGTGACAGATCACCTCTACACGGTGCGCGTGCACTGCGTGCAAGGCGCCTATCCGACGTTCGCCGACGGAAATCTACAAAACCGCACGCTGCCGTTCAGCCAGGGTTACCTCGATAGCGGCGTGTTCAAGGTGTCGCTATGAAGGCAATCGGTTGTGTGATCGCTCTCGTCGCGCTCACGGGTGTGGCGTCTGCCGAAAAAGACAAGGACAAGGCCGACGCGCTGTTCCGTCAAGGCAAGAGGCTGATGGGCGAGAAACGCTACGCCGACGCGTGCCAGTCGTTCGAGCAGAGCTTCTCGCTCGATCCCGGAATTGGCGCCGAGCTCAACATCGCCAAGTGTTACGAAGAGTGGGGCAAGGTCGCCAGCGCGTATCGCGCGTTCAAGAAGGCCGAGGACCTCGCCAAAGAAGCGCACGATCCGCGCGTCGGCAAGATCCACGAGCTGATCGAGCAGATCGATCCGCAGGTACCGAAGCTCACGATTCATCTGCCGGAGGGCGCAGACACCGACCAGCTAAAAGTCTGGATCGACGGCGCCCGGATCGATGTCGCGAAGCTGGCGGACAGTCACATCGTCGATCCCGGTCCTCATCTCCTCGAGTATCAAGTCGGCGGAGAGAAGAAGCAGTCCAAGGTGATTCCTGTCGAGCGCGGCGGCAGCTCCGAGACCAAGCTCGACGTGCCGGTGAAGCACGTCGTCAAGAAGCCGCACCAGCGTGAGGAAGTGCCGGAAGAGCCGAGGCCGCTCCCAAGTCCAGGGCGCACGCAACAGATCGCGGGCATCGCAACCGGCGGCGCCGGGATCGTGCTCGTCGGTGTCGCAAGCGTGATGACGCTGTCAGCGCGCAGCAAGTACAACGACGCGCTCGCGATGCATTGCGGTGGCATGACCAGCGGCTGCGACGCGCAGGGGCTGACCGACACGCACGATGCACGGCACTCCGCGAACATCGCGACGGTCGTGTTCCTGCTCGGGGTCGGTGCCGTCGGCGGCGGAGTCGCGCTGTATCTGACCGCGCCGCATCATGCCAAGCCAGCCGCACAGGCCGACGACGAGCACGCGCTCTACTTGGCGCCGAGCTTGTCGTCCGACGGCGGTGGCATCGTGTTCGGCGGAACCCTCTAGCGCGTCAGCCGCTGCTTCGGCGGATTGTCCGTCGAGCGCGCGTGAACGAGCGTTTTCGGGCCATCGCGGAACAGCACCTCGATCTTCGAGCCTTCGACGAGTCGCACGACGATTCCGGCGCCGAGCGTCGGGTGATTGACGAGCTCGTCGGGCGCGTAGCTCCGGCTGGCCGCGTAGTTGATCAGCTCGCCTTCGGGTCGTCCGCTCACCGCCTTCTGCCACTTGCGCTCGCGTGCGCGTTGCGCCCGTTCTTCGCTCGAGACCTGCCAGCCCCACCCCGAGAGCAAGCTTTCGGCGTGCTCGCTCTCGCGCCAGTCGGGCTTCGCCCACACGGTCGTGAGCGGCTCGACCAAATACTCATCGACACTGGCGTCGGGTTTATCGAGCTGCGCGACCAGCTCGAGCGCGCCGCGGATCTGCGCCTTGACGTCGAGATCCGAGAGCCGAACGATCAGCGATGGCTTGAGGCGCCGGACGAACGTCGAGAATTTCTTCAAGAGCGGCTGATGGGTCTCCGTGCACAGCGCGGCGAGTGCCGGCGTGCGTCGCTTGAACCGCGCGATGGCCGATGCCGAATCGGTGACGAGATACGGTGGCTCGATCGCGAACAACCCGTCGCGGTCGCCGTACTTCACGCCGCTGAGCGGCTCTGCACGCAAGTCTCCCGCCTCGAACAGGGCGAGCCAGAACAGGGGAACGTAGAGCTTCGCTTCGAGCTCCGGCGTCCCGGCGGAGAGCACGCGATCGATCGGATCGAGGCTGTCGAGAAATGCGTAACTAGCCATCTGCGTGCTCTCGTATATCCCGAGTCGCCGCGCAGAAACGCAACGATCTGTCGCTATTCGCGTGCGCGCAACCCGAGGCCACCGCCACCCAGATCAGCGTTGTTCTTGATCCGCCCTTGGCGTGCCTGGCGATGTTTGGCGACTAGCTTCTACGAGGCGCAGTGCTCGGGATTCTGATCAACCGCCAAAGGGCGCCACGATCCGGCAAGGCCAGGAGGCGAGCCGCTAGTGGCGATCGTTGAACAGATCGTCGGCGGGCTTGTCCTTGTGACCCTTGGCCTTCGACGAATCGGTCTTGATCACCTTCGGCGTTTCGGTCTTGGTGACCTTCGGCGTTTCGGTCTTGGTTGCCTTCGGCTCGGTCTTGGTGACCTTCGGAGTCTCGGTCTTGGTGACCTTTGGCGTTTCGGTCTTGGTGAGCTTCGGTAGCTTCGGGAACTCGGTCTTCGTTACATTGGGTGGATCGATCTTCGCCGGTTCGGTCTTGGTGTCGACCTTCGTGACCTCGGGGGTCGCGACCTTCGGCAGCTCGGTCTTGGGCGGCTCGGTCTTGGGCGGCTCGGTCTTCACCGTGTCGATCGGCTCCGGTGCCTTCGCAGGCTCGGGCGCGACGACATGCGCGTCGCTGCGGTCGCCCTTGCGGATCAAGTTGCTGGCGATGAAGCCACCTGCGCCTGCCAGGACGACGAGCGCGGCGACGCAGCCGATCACGAGACCGCGGTTGCTCATCGGCTTGGCGGAGATCTGCCCGGCGCCGCCGCTGAGGCTCGAGCCGTTCGTGTGATGCCAGCTCTTCGGTGTCAGCGCCGGAGGCGTGAGGCCTTGCGCCGAGCCCATGCCGCCGAGCCCGCCCGGTGTGAAGCCGGGCCGATCACCGCGCTGAGTCGCGAGGATTCGCGTCGCGCGCTCGGCGGATTGTTGCGCGCTGAGCGGATCGGAGGCGAACGGAGCGAGGCTGCGCGCGAGGTCGCCGACGCTCTGCATTCGAGACTTCGGATCCTTCTCGAGGCAGCTCATGATCACCTGGCCGAGGCCGGGTGGCAGCTGGATGTGGAGCGGCGTCGGCGGCTCCACGCCGACCTTGAGCACGAGCTCGGCGTAGGTCTCGGCCTCGAATGGCGGGCGCCCCGCAAGCATCTGATACATCACGACGCCCATCGACCACACGTCGCTGCGCGGATCGGTCGAGCGTGCGGTCCGCATCTGCTCGGGCGCCATGTACGTCGGCGTGCCGATCACGGTCTGCGTGCCGGTGAGCTCCGTGAGCTCGGCCGGTGTCTTCGAGATTCCGAAGTCCAGGATCTTGAGGAGGTTCGAGCCGTCCGGGCGCCGGGTAATGAAGAAGTTCGATGGCTTGATGTCGCGATGGATGATGCCGAGCGCGTGCGCCTCGGCCATGCCCTCGCAGGCCTGCACCATGAGATCGACGACGGCCATCGGCATCTGCGGGCCGTGATGACGCAGGATCTGGTTCAGGTCGTAACCCTCCAGAAACTCCATCACCATGAACGGCGTGTTGTCGGGCAGCGTGCCGACGTCCATCACGCGTGCGATGTGCTCGCTACGGAGCTTGACCGTCGCTTGTGCCTCGCGCAGAAACCGCTGCACGGTCGAGGCGCTCTCTGCCATGTTCGGCAGCAGGATCTTGATCGCGACTGGTTGGTTCAAATACAGGTGCATCGCGCGGACGACACGACCCATGCCGCCAATGCCGATGACCTCCTCGACTCGGTACTTCCCGAGCAGGGTCTCCCCGACATTGGCCGTTTGCGCCAACAACGCGTCAATTGTAGCAGGCCCAGAGGGCCTACCGCGTCATTTCAAGCAGTCGGGCGCAAGCTTCTGATAGGCCTGGGTGATGGCGGTATTCTGTGCACGACAGGTCTCTTTGAGGCTGTCCTGCATCTCGGGTGGCGCCTTTTCGATGCCCCCCGCCTGATCGAGCATCTCGAACATGCCGTGCAGCTGCTTGCGCGCCTTGTCGATCGTCGCGTGATCCGCGGCCGGCGGCAGGCTCTTGCACGCGGCGATCTGATCGAGCGTGTGCTCGAACGTGTCGCACTCCGCGAGGTGTTTTGGCTTGCCGCACGCCGTGACGAGGCAGAACCCGGCGAGCCAGAGCTTGGTCATACGAACGTCAGCCAGCTCTGATGCTTGGTGTCGCTGCCTTTGACGACCGAGAAGAACGACTCCTGCAGCCGCCGCGTCGTCGGGCCTGCTTCACCGCGGCCGATCTTGCGATGATCGATGTCGCGAACCGGCGTGATCTCCGCGGCGGTGCCGGTCAGGAAGACCTCGTCCGCGACGTAGAGCTCGTCGCGCGCGATCGCCTCTTCGCGAACCTCGATGCCTTGCTCGCGCATGAGCTGGATCGCCGTGTCGCGCGTGATGCCGGCGAGGATCGCCGCAGCGGTCGGCGGCGTGCGGACGATGCCGTTCTTGACGATGAAGATGTTCTCGCCCGTGCCTTCGGCGACGAAGCCCTGCGGATCGAGCATCAAGGCCTCTTCGAAGCCGCTCTTGATCGCCATGCGCTTCGCGAGCACGGACGTCACGTACTGTCCGCAGATCTTGCCCTTGTTCATCACGGCGTTCGAATTCGCGCGCGTGAACCCGGAGATCATCACCTTGATGCCTTTTTTCAGGCCTTCTTCGCCAAGGTAAGAGCCCCACTCATAGCAAGCGACCATCGTGCGCACCGGCGGCTCGAGCGAGCCGAGGCCGAGCGCTCCGTAGCCGAGATAGACCAGCGGCCGCAGGTAGCACGACGCCATCTTGTTCGAGCGGACAACATCGACACAAGCCTGCATCAGCTGGTCGCGTGTGTACGGCACGTCCATCGTGCAGATCGTCGACGAATCGAGGAGGCGCTCGACGTGCTCGCGCAGGCGAAAGATATGAGTCTTGCCATCCGTTCGCTGATACGCACGAATGCCTTCGAACGCGCCCACGCCGTAGTGCATCGTGTGCGCGAGCAGGTGCTCGGTCGCGTCGTCCCACGGAACGAGCTGACCGTCGATCCAGATCGTGTCGACCTTCTTGATGGCCATGTGAGCTTCGTACCAATGCGGCGAAGCGATCACAAGGCACAGCCGAAGATCGTTAGGCCGGCACACCGTGACGCAGTGCGGCTGCGCACCAGCCTACGCACCGCGATGCGCAACGCACATCATCGTCACGCTCCAAGCAATTGTAAGTAAGCGGCGCGGATGTCGTGCTGCCAGCGCTCGAAGCGCTCGATCAGCACACCACCGTCGGCGTAACCGCACCGCCGAGCGAGCTTGTCGAGCTCGTCACGCGCTTCCGGCAAGCGGTGGATCGGTTGATCGTGCACGACGCGGAGGCGGTGCTCGATGCCGCGGAGGAATTGATAGCCCTCGTCGAGAAGCTCGACAAGCCCGGTGGGAGCGATCCCGAGCGCGGATGCCGCTCGGAGTGCCGACGAGGTACCCGTGGTGCGGATCTCGGGGTGGGCGTGACCGTGCACGAGCTGGAGATATTGCGCGGCGAACTCGACGTCGATCACACCGCCCGCGCCGCCTTTCAGATCGTGCTTGCTGCCGAGCTCGCGCTCGATCCGATCTCGCATTGACGTGATCGCGTGCGCGACCTGCTGTTGCTCGTGAGGTTGGCCGTAGACGGTCTCGCGCGCGAGTCGTGCAACTTCATCGCCGAGCGATCGATCACCGGCGATCGGGCGCAGCTTGATCAGCGCTTGCCGCTCCCAGAGCTGCGCATCTTCCGCATGGTATCGGCGCCAACCCGAGAGAGATGACACGAGAAGACCCTGAGATCCGGACGGCCGCAGGCGCGTATCGACCTCGTAGAGTCGGCCGCGTGGAGTTCGCTGACGAAGCGCTCCGAGCAAGCGCTGCGCGAGTCGGGAGAACCACTCGACGTGGTCCACGGGCCTCGGAGTGAAGCCGCCGCCCTCCCGCTCGGGCACGGGCGTCGGAGTGAAGCCGCCGCCCTTCATCTCGGGCACGGGCGTCGGAGTGAAGCCGCCGCTCTCCAGTGTCGGGCCGGTGTGAACGAACACGACATCGAGATCGGCCGCGTATCCGAGCTCGAAGCCGCCGAGCTTGCCGAGGCCGAGCACGGCGATCTTCGCATCTAGGGGGCGCTCGTAACGCTCGGCGAGCTGAGCTTCGACGATCGCGAGCGCGCGCTCGAGGCAGGCTTCCGCGATCGCGGTGAGCTCGACGCACACCGCGAGCGGATCGAGCGCGCCCGCGAAATCGGCGAGGCCGACGCGCAGCACGTGACCGTTCTTGACCTCGGCCATCGCGCTCCACACCGCTTCCGGATCGCTCGGATCCGCGGCGGCGATCTGCTGATCGAGATCGAGCGCGATCTGCGCCTTCGTTCGCTTCGGCGGCGTCTGGCCGAGCTCGACGAGTAAGTCGATCAGCTCCGGGGTGTCGACCAGCGTGCGTGCGAGATACGCGCTCGCGCCGAACAGCGAGCCGAGCAACCGCGCGATCGCCGGCTGTTCGTCGACGAGCGGCCACAGGCTCCACGCCTCGCCACGCCGCGCGATCAGATCGCCGAGAAACCGCAGTCCTTGATCCGGATCGGCCGACGCGGCGATCTCGGCGAGCAGGACGGCTCCGACGCGCGCCGATCGGTCCGTGGCAGCCGGCGACAGCGGCGATCCCGGACGGCGCCGGGCGCGAGCGAGCTCGGCACGCGCCGCGGTGACATCGGAGAACCCGAGGCGCTCGAGCAGGGCCTCTTCCGCGTGCTCCGCGAGCTCGCCTCGCAAGATCGCGGCGATGTCGGGAGAGTCATCGCCGGCATCGCCGAGCGTCGCGAACAGCCGGCCGACCGCAGCGGTATGGAATGCGAGGTCGGCGTCGAACGCAGCTTCGTCCGCATATCCGAGACGGCGCGCGAACACGCGGCGGCGCTCGGGCTCGGCGGGCACCGTCTGCGTCTGCAGGCCGCCTTCGAGCTGCAACACGTGCTCGGCATGGCGCAGCCAGCGATACGCGTTCCACAGCGCGCGATGTTCGTCGTCGGTGACGTGGCCCGCGAACAGCAGCGCATCGAGCGCGGCGAGCGTGCCACGACATCGCAGCAGCGGGCGCTTGCCGGCGTGGATCAGCTGCAGCGCCTGGACGAAGAACTCGACCTCGCGAATTCCGCCTTCGCCGTTCTTGAGATCGAAACCGGACTTGCCGCGCACCAGCTCGCGCTTGATCCGGCGGTTGAGATCGCGAACCTCGTCGAGGATGTTCGGCCGCGTGATCCGCGGGAACACGAAGGGCGTCAGCATCTGCATGATCTCGGCGCCGAGCGCGAGGTCGCCGGCGGCGGCGCGCGCTTTGATCCACGCCTGGCGTTCCCACGGCCGTCCGAAAGTTTCGTAGTAGCGCTCTATCTGCGCGAGCGAGTTGGCGATCGCGCCTTTGGCACCTTCGGGACGCAGCCGCAGATCGACGCGGAACACGATGTCGTCTTCCGTGACGTCGGAGAGCGCGGCGGTGACCTGCGTGCAGAGCTTTGCGAAATACTCGTGCAGCGAGATCGTGCCCGCTTCGCCGTGATCGGACGAATAGACATAGATCACGTCGACGTCCGAGCTGAAGTTGAGCTCCTCCCCGCCGAGCTTGCCCATGCCGACGACCGAGAGCGTCGCTTCACGCTGGGCGCCGTCATCATCGATATAGAGAGGCGGCCCGTAGCGCGCGCGTAGATCGGCGTCGCAGCGGCGGATCGCGGCGTCGAACGCGACATCGGCGAGCCGCGCGAGCTCGCGACCGACCTCGGTGTCGAGACCGAGCTCGAGCTCGCGGACACCGAGCCTCACCAGCTCGTCGGCGCGGACCCGCCGGAGGGCGACCCGGAGGTCGGGTGTTTGCGCACACCAGTCCGCGACCTCGGCCGCCAGCACCTCTCGGGGTTTTTCCCGGCGCAAATACGGATCATTTGCGACCCTCGACAAACGGTGAGGATCGCGGGTCAGGAGGGTCGCCAGATACGGCGCGCGCTGACACGCCAGGGTCGCGACCATGCGCGCGGAATCGTCCAAGCTCCCGAGATCAAGGCCCGATTGCGCCGCCGCATCGAACAGGCGCTCGGCGCGGCGCAGCGCGTCGGCCGGCTCGGGCGCACCGAGTGTGAGATCGCCGGGCCGGATCACGCGCTCACCATACCTTGACAGTTCGCCCATCCCGCATTACCGAAAGCCCTGATCTTCCTCACTCATGCGCGATCTTTATGAAGTCTTGGGCGTCGAGCGTGCCGCCAGCCAATCGGACCTGAAGAAGGCCTACCGGAGGTTGGCGCAACAGTTCCATCCGGACAAGAACCCCGACGACAAGAGCGCGGAGGAAAAGTTCAAGGAAGCCGCGAACGCGTATCAGGTGCTGTCCGACGACGAACAGCGCGCGGTCTACGATCGCTACGGCTTCGACGGCCTGCGGCGCGGCGGCGGGGGCGGCGGTCCGGGCGCCGGCTTCTCGAACGTCGAAGATATCTTTTCGGCGTTCGGCGACATGTTCGGCGACTTCTTCGGAGGTCGATCGAGCGGACGCCGCCAGCCTCGCGGCGCCGACCTAAAGATCGATCTCGGTCTCACGTTCGCCGAAGCGGTCTGGGGTTGCACGAAGGACGTCAAGGTCACGCGCGACATCGCGTGCGCGACGTGCAAAGGCAGCGGCGCCGCGGCCGGCAGCAAGGTCGAGACCTGCGCGACCTGCCGAGGCAAAGGCCAGGTCGTTCACGCGCAAGGCTTCTTCATGGTGCAGAGCACGTGTCCGCAATGTCGCGGCGCGGGCAAGACGATCAAAGATCCCTGCGGCGAATGTCGCGGGCGCGGCACGATGCCCGAGACCTCGACGATGACGGTCACCGTGCCGTCGGGCGTCGATCACGGTCAGACGTTACGGCTCGCCGGCAAGGGCGAGGCGATCTCCGGCGGCGCGACGGGACATCTCTATGTCGTGCTGCACGTCCAAGGCGACGAGCGATTCCGCCGCGACGGTGACGACATCCTGACCGAAATTCCGGTGAGCTTCGTCAAGGCGGCGCTCGGCGGTGAGATCGAGGTCTACACGCTCGAGGACAACTGCGACGGCGTCGCCACGATCGAGCTCAAGCCCGGCACGCAACCCGGCGACGTGATGGTCAGGCGCGGTCAAGGCGTGCCGCACGTCAACGCCCAAGGCCGCGGCGATCAGGTGATCCAGTTCAAGGTCGAGATCCCGAAGAAGCTCTCGGCGCGGCAAGAAGAGCTGCTGCGCGAGCTCGCCGGTGAGCTCGGCGAAGAGGGCCTCAAGTCCGAGAAGCGCGGGCTGTTCAGCCGCAAGAAGTAGTCGCGATCACCGCTGCGCGGCACGCGCTCCGAGGCCGCCGGACGGTCGCTCGCGGCCGGGATGCCAGATCCCAGATCAACCGCCGAGGCGCCGAGGCGCCAAGGTCAGACCGAGAGTGGTTTTCGGTTCAGCCCATTGCGATCGGAGCCCGTTCAATTCGCGGTCGGAATCCCAGATCAACCGCCAAGACGCCGAGGCGCCAAGGTCAGACCAAGAGTGGTTTTCGGTTCAGCCCACTGTGATCGGAGCCCGTTCAATTCGCGGTCGGTCGGGACTGATCAGATCAAATGCTCTTCTGATCTTGGCGCCTCGGCGCCTTGGCGGTTCGTCTGACCTTTGTCGCGATCCGCCGCGTCAGTGCGGCGCGATGAACAACTTGATCTCGACGCGGCGGTTTGCGAGCCGGCCCTTGTTCGTCGTGTTGTCGGCGACGGGCTCTTCGGCGCCGACGCCATCGACGATGATCCGGCCTTGCGGAACCCCGGCGGCGACGAGCGCCTGGCGAACTGCTTCCGCGCGCGCTCGCGCGAGATCGGTGGAGATCGTCTCGAGATCCGGTGCGGCTTCACCTTCGGCGGGTGCCGTGACGAACGCTTTGGCTTCGCGATCGTCGGTGTGACCGACGAGCACGACCTTGACCGAGGGGCGCGCGATCAGAACCTTCGCGAGCTTGCCGAGGCTCGGTAGCGCCGAGTCACGCACCACGGTTTCGGTCTCCGCATAGAACAGGCCTTCGATCGTGCCCTTCAGCGCTTCGACGTCGGGTGGGACGCTGTCGGGGCAACCGTCGTCATCTTCAAAGCCGTTGTACGTCTCGGGGACGTTGATGCACTTGTCGGCGACATCGAGGACGCGATCGAGATCGTTGTCGATGTCGGGACAGCCATCGGCATCTTCAAAGCCGTCGGTGTCTTCGGGGCGGTCCGGACACTTGTCCTGCG